>DATGMB010000257.1:0-33242 GCA_035293845.1 Bryobacteraceae bacterium | reverse complement strand
GCACCGCCTCGGCCACAAGCCGAGCGCGCTTTCGGGCGGCGAGCAGCAGCGCATCGCCATCGCGCGCGCGCTGGTCAATCAGCCCGCGATTCTGCTGGCCGACGAGCCCACCGGCAACCTGGACACCGAGAATTCCAAGGCGGTGCTCGAAATCCTGCGCAGTTTGAACGAGCGCACCGGCCAGACCATCCTCATGATCACCCACAACCCGGAGGCGGCTGCCTATGGGCATCGGATCATCCACATGCGGGACGGGCGGGTGGTCCCCGAATTGGCTGTTCGCCGCGGAGACGCAGAGAACACGGAGACAACGGAGAGAAAAACTTGAGTGCCCCTCGGCGAACCTCTGCGTTCCCTGTGTCTCTGCGGTAAAAGGAATGCCGCGGCCTACGCCTGTCTGGCCATCGCCAGTTTCTGCTGCTTCATCCAACGCAGGCGGCCCTGGTGCTCCTGGTAGAGCGTGCCGAAACCGGCCCAGTAGTAGCCGAAGACGAACAGCGCCAGGAAGGGCAGGGAGAAGAAGTTGTACGTCTCGATGGCAAACACCATCATTCCGACGAAATACGTCCCGACGGCGATCTCCACGTAAGGCAGCCAGCCGCTGCGGGAACGGTACTTCTTGACTTCCAGATTCACAGGCCGGTCCGCGATGGCGAATTTCGGCGTGCGGGCGAACGCGGTCTCCACGCCAAACAGCGCCTCCAGCACGGCGCGCGTGTTGATGATCGTCAGCCCCACGCCGACCGCGATCAGCATCGGCAGCAGCAGCACGGAGCGCTTCCACGTTTTCGGATACAGCTCGCGCTGCGCCACGACGTAGAACAGCGAGATCGACCAGAACGACGCCGCGATCAGGGGCAGATCGAGAAACAGCATCTGCATCCACCCCATGTAGAACCGCACGATCATCACCGGCAGCATCAGCGCCGAAACCACGATCATCAGGGGATAGGAGATATTCGGCGTGAGATGCAGGAAGGCCTCGGCCTTGACGCGCTTCGGAATATCGGCCTTCAGGACGGCGGGTAGCAGCTTTTTCGCCACCTGCGTCAGCCCCTTCGCCCAGCGCGATTGCTGCACCTGGAAGCCGTGCATTTCGACCGGCAGCTCGGAGGGGCAATCCAACCCCGGCACGTAGACGAACCGCCAGCCCTTCAACTGCGCCCGGTAACTCAGATCAGTGTCTTCGGTGAGGGTATCGTGCTGCCAGCCGCCCGCGTCTTCGATCATGGCGCGCCGCAGGATGCCCGCCGTGCCGTTGAAGTTGAAGAAGTAACCCGCCCGCGACCGCGCGCCGTGCTCCAGGATGAAGTGCCCGTCGAGCAGCATTGCCTCGACTTCCGTCAGGAAATTGTACTCGCGGTTGATATAGCTCCACCGCGTCTGCACCGCGCCCACCTTCGGATCGGCGAAGTAGTGCACGGTCTTCATCAGGAACTCGGGCGGCGGGCAGAAATCGGCATCGAACACCGCGACCAGCTCGCCCGTGGCGCACGCGAGGCCCTCCTGTAGCGCGCCCGCTTTGAAACCGTGGCGATTCGTGCGGTGATGGTACTCGATCGGGTACCCCATGTTCCGGTAGCGCTCGACCAGCGCTTCGGCAAACGGGTGGGTATCGTCCGTCGAATCGTCGAGCACCTGGATCTGCAGCAGCTCCCGCGGATATTCGATCTTGACCACTTCCTCGATCAGGCGTTCCACCACGTAACGCTCGTTATACATCGGCAACTGGATGGTCACCGGCGGAAGCTGGGCGAAGCGCAGGGGCGGCTCGCCCGTAGCGTTCTTGCGATGCTTGAAGTACGTCCGGATGACGTCGTAGCGGTGGAGTCCGTACACCGAGAGAATGATCAGCACCGTAAAATACGGGATCAGCATCGCCCAGTCGAACCAGGCCAGATGATGGATCCCGGCGAAGGTGTCGTCAAACATCGAGCGAACCAATTGGTCCGCGGCCGATTTGGGGGCAAGCATCACCAGGGAATAGATCGCAGGCATGGAAAACCGGAAAACCGCAATCTAAATGGTATCAGGATTTTACCCATCCCGTCGGGTCGCGCCATCACCGGGCCGCAACGGCGGGGCGCCGCCACACGCCTGAAAATCATCGGTTTAGCGAATCATGCGATAATACTCACTTCCCATGGCCATCCTGGACATCAACCAAATCCGCGCCATTCTGCCGCACCGCTACCCCTTTTTGCTGGTCGACCGGATCGTGGAGATGGAGTCCGAGCGCATCGTCGGGATTAAGAACGTCACCCTCAATGAGCCATTTTTCCAGGGGCATTTTCCGGATTTCCCCGTTATGCCGGGCGTCCTCATTGTCGAGGCCATGGCGCAGGCGGCCGGTGTCCTGGTGCTCACGACCGTGCCCGACCGCGAGAAGAAGCTGGTCCTGCTGGTCGCGATCGAGAATGCCCGCTTCCGCCGCCCGGTGACGCCGGGCGACACCCTGCGCATGGAGATGAAAGTCATCAAGCGCAAGGCGAGCGTGGCCAAGATGGCCGGCGTGGCCACCGTCGAGGGCCAGGTGGTGGCCGAGGTCGAGGTGATGTGCAAGCTCGCCGACAAGGAAGAGAGCGAGAAACAAGAGAAGCAGGCAGTCGAAGCCTGATGCCGATTCATCCGACCGCTATCGTCGATTCGCAAGCGAGCATCGCGGATACTGCCGAAATCGGGCCCTACTGCATTGTCGGCGCGGAGGTCGAAATCGGCGCGCGCACGCGCCTGATGGCGAACGTTTACGTGGAAGGCCCCACCTGGATCGGCGAGGACAACATTTTCTTCCCGTTCAGCTCGGTGGGCGTGGCGTCGCAGGACCGGAAGTACAAGGGCGAGCGCGCCGAAACGCGCATCGGCCACCGCAACCGTATCCGCGAGTTCGTCACCATCCACCGCGGCACCCAGGGCGGCGGGCTGGTGACCTCGATCGGCAGCGACAATCTGATCATGACCTACGCCCACGTGGCGCACGATTGCCGCATCGGCGACCACTGCATCCTCGGCAATAGCGTGGGCCTCGCCGGTCACGTGATCGTCGAAGACTGGGCGGACGTCGCGCCCTTCAGCGGCGTGCACCAGTTCTGCCGGATCGGCCGCCATGCGTTCGTCGGGCCCTATACCGTCATCAAGCAGGATGTCATGCCGTTTTCCCTCACCAGCTACAAGCCGGAGCTCGAAGTGTTCGGCGCCAACGCCATCGGCCTGGCGCGCCGCGGGTTTGAAAAGCCGGTGATCGAAGCGCTGCAGACGGCGCTCCGCCTGCTGACCCGCGCCGGCCTCAACACCACGCAGGCCGTCGAGCGTATCCGCGCCGAGGTCCTACCCTGCCCTGAAATCGACGAACTGATCGAATTCATCCGCTCCTCCGAGCGCGGCGTGCATAAGTGATGCGCTACGGAATGATCGCGGGCAATGGCCGCTTTCCCCTCCTGGCGCTCGAAAGCGCGCGGCAGTTGGGAATCGACGTCACCGTCATCGCCATCCAGGAAGAAGCGCCGCGCGAAGTGGAGGCCCTGGCGCCGCGCTGCTACTGGATTTCGCTCGGCCAGCTCAGCCGCCTGATCGAGATCTGCAAACAGGAAGGCATCTCCGAAGTGATGATGTGTGGCCAGGTGAAGCACGCCAAAATCTTCTCCTCGATCCGCCCCGATTGGCGCCTCGTCAAGCTGCTGGCGTCGCTGCCCGTAAAGAACACCGGCGGACTCATCGGCGGCGTCATCAAAGTTCTGGCCGATGAAGGCATTCACGTCCGCGAATCCACCCTGCTGCTGCGCCCGCTGCTCGCAGGCGAAGGCGTGCTCACGCGGCGCAAGCCGTCGAAGGAGGAGATGACCGATATCCACTACGGCCGCCGCGTCGCCGACGCCCTGGCCGGCTTCGACGTCGGACAGAGCGTCGCGATCTGCGAACGCGCCTGCGTGGCGCTCGAGGCCATGGAAGGGACCGACGCCATGCTGCGACGCGCCGCGAGTTTAGCCAACGGCCGCCGCCTCACGCTGGTAAAGACCGCCCGCCGCCGCGAACACCTGTTGTTCGACGTGCCCGTGGTGGGCCTGGACACCATCCCGGTGATGCGAGAAACCGGAACCACAGCGCTCGCCATCGAAGCCGGGCGCACGCTCATGCTGGACAAAGAAAAGATGCTCGAAGCCGCGAATGAAGCTTCGATTACCGTGATCGCCCTGTAACGCAGTCCCTATGCCACCCGTTGCTCTCGCTCTCATCGGCGCCGGCCAGTTCGGCCGCAACCACGCGCGCGTCATCCACGAATCGCCGCGCGCCCGCCTCGCTTTCGTCGTGGATACCGACGCCGCCCGCGCCGCCGAAGTCGCCGCGCAGTACGGCGCGCAGCCTCTCACGGACGCCCGTGAAGTCCTCGGCAAAGCCGATGCCGCCATTGTCGCCGTCCCCACCACGGCGCACGAGTCCGTCGGTTGCCTGCTGCTCGATGCCGGTATCGACGTGCTGGTCGAAAAGCCGATCGCCCCCGATCTCGCCGCCGCCGCGCGCCTCATCGAAACCGCCGAGCGCCGCGGCCGCATCCTGCAGGCCGGCCACCTCGAGCGCTTCAACCCGGCCGTCGCGGAGCTGGAACGCCGCGCCACCTTGCCGCTGTTCTTCGAGATCCACCGCCTCAACCTCTTCAGCCCCCGCAGCCTGGACGTGGACGTGGTGCTCGACCTTATGATCCACGACGTCGATATCGTCCTCGGCCTCACCGGCGCCGAGCCCTCGGATATCCGCGCCGCCGGCGTCCACATCCTGTCCGAAAAGGTGGATATCGCCAACGTCCGCCTGCAATTCCCCAATGGCTGTATCGCCAACCTGACGGCCAGCCGCATTTCGACCGAGCGCGTGCGCAAATTGCGGCTCTTCCAGCCCGGGCAGTACCTTTCGCTCGATTACACCCGCCAGGACCTCGCCATCTTTTCCGTCGGCGCCAACCGCCAGATCGGCTTCGAGCAGGCGCCGGTCGCCAAGTCCGAACCCCTGAAGCTCCAGTTCGAAGCCTTCCTCGACGCCATCGCCACCCGCAATTTGCCGAAATGCTCCGGCGCCGCCGCACGTCTAACACTGAAGGTCGCTTTGTCGATTCTTGATAGAATCGAGGAGCATTCCCGGCTCGTCTCGCGATCCCTGGAAGCAGGATGGAAACCGTAGTTCAACCGCCCGCTGAAGAAGACCTTCGCCTGCTGCTGGATTGGTCCGAACCGAACCGCCGCGAGCGCATGCGGACCGCGGTGGCGGGCACCATCCTGGTCCATATCTCCTTCATTCTGTTGATCGTTCTCCTGCCGAACGAGGCGCCCCCAAACCCGCCACCCGAGCCCCCGCATCACGTCACCACGCTGATCGAGCCGCTGACCACGCTGACCCAGAAAGCGCCCAATACGGGCAAAGTGCAGCAGGAGTTCAACGCCGCCGAGTTGCAGCCGCGGAAGCGGGTGCAACTCCCGCCGCCCACGCCGCCGCCCGTGCTGCATGCCGCCACTCCGCGCCCGGCCGCCCTTCCGCCGATGCCCGCGCCCAAGCCCGCGCAGACCGCCGCGCTGCCGGACGCACCGCCCGTGATCGCGCCGGCCGCCAGCCCGCCCAAGGTCGATCTGCCCGGCGCGATAGCCGCGCCGACCCCACCTCCGCCACAGATTCAGCCTGAAGAAAAGCCGAAGGTGACGTTCGAGAATCCCTCGACCCCGGCTCCGATTTCCTCCGGCCGCGGCAAGATTCCCATTCCCGGCTCGCCCGTCGAGGAGGCCATACACCAGGCGGCCCGCGGTACGATCCCCGGCGGATTCGCCGTCGGCGATCCCGGCGCCATCTCCGGCCTCGGCGGCGGCGGCGGCATCAACCTGCCCGGCGCGCCCGGTCTGCAAGGCAGCGCCCTCGAACTCAAAAGCGACCCCATGGGCGTGGACTTCCGCCCGTACCTGAGCCAGATCCTCGCCACCGTGCGGCGCAACTGGATGAACGTCATGCCCGAGAGCGTGCTGCGCCTGGGCCGCCGCGGCAAGACCGCCATCCAGTTTTCGATCAGCCGGCAGGGCGGCGTGATCAAGCTCGTTATCGCGGCCTCTTCCGGCTCCGATCCGCTGGACCGCGCCGCCGTCGCCGGCATCAGCGCCTCCAATCCGTTCCCGCCGCTCCCGGCGGAATTCAAAGGCGACCGCATCGTGCTGCAGTTCAACTTCGCCTACAACATGCCGCGCTGATCATCCCGAGGATCAAACGATGGATCTCACCATGCGATTCTGGGCGGCGATGGCCGCGTTCCTGGCGATCGGTATCGCCGCGGGCTTCACGCTCGATGGCAAGATGCGGCTCGCCGTGATCATCTTTATCGTCGGCCTTGCCCTCCGCACCGCGATACACTACGCCCGCGCCCGCGGGGATCAGTAGCGCGGGCCCATTGCCGGCGCGCGCATCAGCCCAAAAACCCACCGCTCCTGCTCCTGCAGCAACCCCAGCGCCTGCTCGATCGTGACCAGCTCGAACCGCACCTCGTCCCGCGGCCGCAACTGACCCAGCCGCCAAAAATCGGCCGAGATCACATTCGCCGGCTTTGGATACCCGCCCGTCGTCTGGTGCTCGACAAACAGGATGATCGGCTGCCCGTCCGGCGGCACCTGCACCGCGCCCAGCGGCGTGCCCTCCGTCAGCATGCCGCCCGGCGGGCTGGGGATCGCGGGACCACGCAGCCGCAGGCCCATCCGGTTCGATTCCTCGCTTACCGTGTAATCCGCGCAGTACAGCTCGCCGGCGAAGCGCTCCGCCTGCGGCCCCGCCGTCACGCGCAGCGGCCCCGCCATCGCGAACGGCGGCGGCGCGCCTTGCCGGGGACGCCCCGCCACCGCCTCGCCCACCTCCAGCACGTCACCCGCGCGCAGCGGTCTCCCGCCCACGCCCGTCATCACGTGCACCGACGCGCTCCCCATCGTGAGCGGCATGGCGAACCCGCCCCGCACCGCGAGATAGGCCCGCGCGCCCGACCGTGTCGCCCCGAACCGGATCGTTTCCCCGGCCTTCACCGCGACTGCCGTCCACAGCGGCAGCCCCGCGCCGAAGTCCGACCCCGTCAGCGCCACCGTCGCAGAGTCCTCGAATGCGAACGCGCCGCCGGTCAGCGTCATCTCGATCGCCGCCGCGTTCTCCGGATTCCCCACCAGCAGGTTGGCCGCGCGCAGCGCCAGCGCATCCGCCGCGCCCGAGGCCGAAACGCCGTAGTGCGCCCATCCGAAGCGGCCCAGGTCCTGCACCGTGGTCTGCAGGCCCGGCGCCAGCACGCGCATCCGGTTCATAGCGGCAGGAATCGCACCCGGTCTCCCATGCGAAGCATCGGCGGCGGCTCGGCCGCGGCATCGAAGAGGCGCAGCGGTGTGCGCCCGATCAGGCGCCAGCCGCCCGGCGAGGCGAGCGGATACACGCCCGCCTGGCTCCCGCCGATCGCCACGCTCCCTTCCGGCACGTGCTTGCGGGGCGCAGAAAGCCGCGGCGTCGCGAGCTCCGGCGGCAGCCCGCCGAGGTACGGGAAGCAGGTCGAAAACCCGACGAAATACACCAGGTATTCGGCCGCGCAGAACATCTCGGTTACTCGCGCCGCTGTCAGCCCGGTGTGGCGCGCCACATCCTCCAGATCGGGTCCGGCCTCGCCGCCGAATCGAACCGGGATCTCCACCGTGCGGCTTGCGTTTTCCTCTTCGGCCGGCGGTTGCGCCTGGCAGTTCCGCACCAGCGCTTCCACCTCGTCGTGCGGGCGCAGCCGCGGGTCGAAGTCCACCACCACGGAAGCGAACGCCGGATGCAGATTCAGGATGCCGCGCGTGCCCGCCAGCGCGCGCGTCAGGTGCTTCACCTGGCGGTGCGCTGCGAGCGAGATTTCATTGCCGAACGAGACGGCGAGCGAGCGGTCGCTGGCCGGGCGAATGGTCACGTTACGAAAATCTTACCACCGCCCCCGCGCCGGACGTCGCGGCGGGCGGATCAGGCCCTGCCGGCATTGTGCACGGCGGGCTGGAGCAACTGCCGCACCTTCGCCTTCATGTCTTCCACCGTGAACGGCTTGGTCAGCAGCGCGTGCCCCTTCTCCACCACGTACTTCTGCACGACCTGCGTGTTGTCGTATCCCGATATGTACAGCACCTTCAGGTCCGGCTGCAAAGCGGTCAGGTTGTCCGCCAGCATCGGGCCGCTCATTCCGGGCGCCACCACATCGGTGATGAGCAGGTCGATCGGCCCCTGGTGGCGCTTGTAGAGGGTGATCGCGTGCTCCCCGCTGTCGGCGGTCAGCGCCGTATAACCGAGCTGGCTGACCATCGCGCCCACCAGCTTGCGGATCTCGGGCTCGTCGTCGACTACGAGGATCGTTACTTTCTCTGAATCGGACATGGCAACCTGATTCTATTCCCGCACCGCTGCGGGAGCAACAGCTTACAATTTGGCAGTGTGCAACTTCACACGTCGCCTTCCGGCAGCCGGGCCGGGGCGAGCCGCGGCGTGAGCGAGTGCAGGATCGCCAGCGCCATCACATACGCCGAGCCGCCGATCGCAAACAGCACCACATAACTCACCCGCCCGGCCAGAAGCTGCATCAGCACGCCTCCGGCTGAGCCCACCATCCCGCCGAACCCTACCACGCTCGCCACCGCCGCCTTCGGAAAGGTGTCGGAAACCACGGTGTACAGATTCGCCGACCACCCCTGGTGCGCCGCCGCGGCCAGTCCGACCAGCGCCACTACCTCCCAGATATTCGTCGCCCGCGGCACCAGCGCCACCGGAACCACGCTTAGCGCGCAGATCGCCATCGCCGTCTTGCGCGCCGTATTCACGCTCCGCCCGCTGCGGATCAGCGCCGAAGAAAGCCAGCCGCCTCCCACGCTTCCCGCGCAGGAGATCGCGTAGATCGCGATCACCGGCCCGCTGCTCGTGCTCAGCGTCAAGTGAAACGTCCCCTGCAGGTAGCGCGGAATCCAGAAAATGTAGAACCACCACACCGGATCCGTGAGGAACTTGCTGATCGCGAATGCCCACGTCTCGCGACGCGGAACGACGTGCGCCCACGGCACTCGCGCCAGCTTCTCGACGGGGTCGCTCTGAATGTGCGCCAGTTCGGTGGCCGAAACCGCCGGGTGCGAATCCGGCCGCGCATAAAGCTTCAGCCAGGCGGCCAGCCACAGGAACCCCACCGCGCCGGTGGCCACGAAGGCCCCGCGCCATCCCAGGCTGTCCGCCAGCAGCGGCACCACCGCCGGCACCGCGATCGCTCCGATGTTGGCGCCGGAATTGAAAATGCCCGTCGCCAGCGCCCGCTCTTTCTTCGGAAACCACTCCGCTACCGTCTTGATGCAGGCCGGAAAATTGGCCGCTTCGCCCAACCCCAGGAAGAACATCGCCAGCGCGAACGTGGCGACCGACCATGCCGCCCCCGGCGCCATGGCGGCCAAGCTCCAAATCGTAATCGCAAACGCGAAGCCGCGCCGTGTCCCCAGACGGTCCGTCAGCCATCCCGCGCTCACCAGCCCGATCGCGTACGCCGCCTGGAAGGCCGCCGTCATGTAGCTGTACTGCTCCTTGTTCCAGCCGATGATCCCTTCCAGGGTCTTTTCCAGGTACGCGAGCACACCGCGATCCACGTACGCGATCACGGTGGCCATGAAGAGAAGCCCGCAGATTGTCCAGCGGAAGCGGGACATCGCGGGCCGCGCGGCGACGGAGGTTGCCATAAGGAACCTCGATTATAGCTTTACGAAAAACGCAGGTAGCCGGGGCCGCTTGTCCGTTGATGTTCCGGATGGCCCGCGGAGCAAATCGTCAGACGTGTCTGCCGAACCATGACTGCCAACGGCGCCGTGACTCCCACGCGCCCACGCCGGCCAGTCCGATCATCGTAAGGAGGAACGCAGCCGGAGACATTACCGGCACGCCCGCGGTCGTGTTGGGGGACGGACCCGCGACGGTACCCGAAATATCCCGGCTGGTCGGCGGTGTATTGAGCGCAATACCATTCGTCACAAAAGACGCCGTGCCATTGGGTGCGCCTGGGGCGGTCACGGTAAATCCGAAAACGTGCTGCGGTGTGGGGAAGTTTCCAGTGCCGGGGCCCGTGTTCGTCCACGTGACCGTCGTACCTCCATTGCTTACCGTTGCCGTCCACATCAGCTCGGACGCGTTTAACGCCGGGGGAAAATCGGTCGAGGTGGGGACGCCCGCCGCGGTCACGCCGGTCAGCCCACTCAGCGTGATCGTGGTGGGACTCGTAATGACGTTGTAATTATCGAGCGGATCGTAGGTCAGAGTATAGGTCCAGGTCGGCGGCCCGGCGCTCGCCAGTGTAAAATGCACGGCGCGAGCTTGCCATGCGAACGTCAATAGGAGCGCGGGAGCCCATAGGGCAGCCCGCACACCATAGAAATGGCGCGTTGCGATCAAAAGTCTATCCTCCAGAGTGATAGTGGAATACTTAGGGGGGGCCCGGGACTTCGTGGTTAGTGTACCGCAATGTGCGGCCGGTTGGTGTCCCCAATTTTGGTGTTATCCAAAGTTAGGATACCCGGTAACGCCGGTAGAGGATCCAGCCCGAGCCGATGGTCGCCGCCGTGCCCGCCGCTAGTTTGCCCTCGAAGAGCCAGACGTTCCCGATTTCGCCCGGCGGCACGACCGCGCACAGCACCGTCAGCACCACCGCCGCCCAGCCCGCCAGCGCGCTCCAGCGGTTTCCGGCTCTCCAGGAGCTGCCGAAAATGTAGAGGTACGGCAGAAATCCGGTGATGATCATCAGCGACACCAACTCCTGGTACGCCGCGCGCATACTGTCGCCGAGCTGCATCGCCAGCAGCAGAAAAGACGAGATCCCGCCCAGCACTAAGATCGATACGTGCGGTGTGCGCCAGCGCGGATGCACTCGCGCAAACGCCGCCGGTAGCAGCCCATCCGCCGCCGCCGCGAACGGAATCCGCGAAATCGAGGCGCCGATGCCGCCCAACTGTCCCATCCCGCTCGCCGCCACCAGCAGAGCCACCGCCGGCCCCAACCATCCGGCGCCCAGCGCACGCCCGGCTTCGCCGCCCGCATCCGCCAAACCGTTCATTTCCGTGATCCGTTCCGGGGGCAGCAGGACCAGCAGCGCCATCGTCGCGGCGGAATAAAAAAGAATGGTGCACAGCGACGCGATCCAGCCGGCGCGCGGAAACGTCCGCTCCGGGTCGTGCACCTCCGCCGCCATCAGCCCCGCCAGCTCGAGCCCGGACATCGCGTACGCAATCGTCGCCCAGAAGTTCACCGTGCCCCAGTTCCACTCCGGCAGCCAGTGCATCGCGGTGGCCGCCGGCCGCCTCACCGCCACCAGCGCCGCCAGCAGCACGAACCCCGCCGCCAGGGCCCAGGCGGAGAGCCCGCCGATATTCTCGGTCCACTTCCCGATTCGCATCCCCACCAGGTTGGTTCCCAGCGCAATCGCGATCGCTCCGAGCGACGCCCCCATCACCCACGCCCGCCCCGATGGCAATCCCACCGCCGTGAGCGCCGCCTGCATGTAGAACATGGCCGCGCTCGGGAACCACACCGCCAGCCCGACCCAATACACCCACCCGCAAAGGAATCCGTGCCAGGGCCCGAAATCCGCGCGCGTCCAATGGTACAGCCCACCCGCTTTCGGATGCGCCACCGCCAGCGACCCCACCGCCACCGCCAGTGGGATCGTGAAGAACACCGCGGTCAGAAGCCACAGCGCGAGCGAGCCCGGCCCCGCGTGCGCCGCCGCCGCGATCCATCGCGTGCCCACCATGCACGCAATCGCAAACAGCGTGACATCCCGCAGACCGAGTTCGCGCTTCAGCTCGGGCGCCATCGGGGTTTATCTGCGTTCATCGGCGGCCATGCCTGCTTCCGCAGTGCGCCCGCTCCCGATCTCCTTGTGCAGTTCCACCCCGATCCGCCGCAGCCCTTCCCTCAGAAACTCGGGCTTGCCTCCCATCCAGATGCGCAGAAAGCCTTCCAGCCCTAACTGGCTGCCCGGCACGATCAGCACGCTCTGATTCACCCGGATCCGCTCACATAGTGGGACGCTGGGCGTTGCGGAACCGTAGCGCATCAGGCACAGCGCTCCGGCGCGCGGCTCGCGAAACGTCAGGAAGCCGCCGAAGCTCGCGGCCCACTCCCGCAGGATCGGCAGGTTGTGCTGCAGGATCGCCCGCGTCCGCGCGTACAGTTTCTCGCGATTCTCCGCCCGCACCGCCACGCGCGCCACCGCATCCGAGATTTTGTTCGGCCCGATCGTCAGGTAATCATGCTGCGCCCACGTCTCCGCGGCCAGCTCCGGCGGCCCCACCAGCCACCCGATGCGCACGCCCGGAATTCCGTACGCTTTCGAGAGCCCGCTGGTCACGATCACGCGGTCGCTCATGCCCCAGAAGCTGCGCGTGCGCTCGCCCGCGATCTCCGCTCCCAGGTACACCTCGTCCGCCAGCAGCCACGCTCCCGTCTCCTCGCAGCGCGCCACGATGCGCCGCATGGCGTCCTCGGAAAGGACCGCCCCCGTCGGGTTGTTCGGGTTCGAAATATAGACCAGCCGCGTGCGCGGCGTTACCGCCCGTTCGAACTCGTCCCAGTCCGGCTCCCACTCGTGGTCGATCCGCAACCGGAACGTGTTGACCTTCGCCCCCAGGCTCTGCGGCACGCCCCAAAGCTGCATATAATTCGGTACCTCCAGCGCCACCTCATCGCCTTCGCGCAGCAGCGTCAGCGCCAGCAGGTAATTCGCCTCGGACGTGCCGTTGGTGACTTCGATGTGGTCGGGCGTCGCACCGGGATAAATCGCCGCCAGCTCCTCACGCAGCGGAATCGTGCCGTTCGACTGGCTGTAGCCCAGCGGCGTGTCGAGGACTGTATCGAGGTCGAGCCCCATCTCCGCGAGCTCCCGCAGCGTCACCGGCCGTATGCCGCTCTCGCTCAGATCCATCTCCACCACGTTCTCCCAGGTGGATTGCATCCGTTCCATTTCGAATTTCGGAATCTTCAAGTCAGGCTCCTTTGGTAGACGTACTCGGCGATGTACAGGTCTTCCACGCCGAGGCCCGTGAAGTCGGCCACGGTGATATCGTCCGGTCCCGCGTGCAGCGGCTCGCCCGTGAATTCGCGCGTGCGGTGCAACTGGTCCGGCGCGTGTTGCAGCTCTCCCATGCGCGCGCACTGCCGCAGGGAATCCGCCAGGATCAGCCCCGCGCGCCGCAGAATGCCGGGGTCCAGCTCCTGCTTGCCCGGCGAATCCGCGCCCACGGCCTGAATGTGCGTGCCTGGGCGGATCTCCGCCGCGTTCAGCAGCGGCGCGCGCGAGGCTGTCGCCGTAGCGATCAGCCGCGCGCCCGCTGCGGCTTCCGCCGGGCTCGCCGCCAGCCGCACCGCGACGTTCGGCAGCGCCTGCCGGATCTCGCGCGCGCACGCCGCCGCCCGCTCCGCCGTTCGCCCCCACAGCAGGATCGTTTCGAGCGGCAGCACTTCGGCGTGCAGCGCCGCCTGAAGCCGCGCCTGCACGCCGCTGCCGAGAATCCCCAGCGCCGTGTCGCGCCGCCCCAGCTCGCGCGCGATCATCGCCGCGACCGCCGCCGTGCGCACATCCGTCAGGTGACCGGCATCGTTTAGAAACGCCACCGGCTCCCCCGATTCCGCTGAGGAAAGCAGCATCATGCCGCTGCTCGTCGAAAGCCCACGCCCCGGATTCGCCGGAAACGTGCCCGCGATCTTCACCGCGAAGTGCCGCCCGTCCCGCCGGTAGCTGGATTTGATATGTACTTCCGCGGATTCCGGCGCGATCGCCAGGTGCATCGGCATCGGCGTATCGCACTCACCCCGCGCCTGCGCCACCAGCGCCTCCCGCATGCACGCGATAATCTCGGAATAAACCAGCGTCCGCCGGATTTCCGCCAGGTCGAGAACGCGCACGCGCATCATTGTAGCGCGCCGGTGGCGCTGGCCATCTTACGGTACTCTCACCACCGAAAAGTTCCGCAGCGTCACCGTATCCCCTCCCGACGCGTTCGCCCAAAAATCCACCGTGATTCCGCCCGCATACGCATCCGGCGCGCTCGCCACGCTGCCCGCCAGGCTCAGCACCGTCCCCCACGACTCCGCGCTCAGCCGCGCGCCGGAGGTCAGCAGCGCCGCGTCCACCCGCCCTGTCGCAAGAGCGTCGCCGGTCGAGGCGTCGCGGTGTAGCGCCACCGTTCCGCCCCAGTGGACTTCGAAGCTGAAACCGGCCGCGCTTCCCTGGTGTTCCAGATCGAAGCGCGCCTCCAGGCGGTCGCCAGGCGTCAGCAGCCCGCTCGGGATGACGCAGCTTCCCACGCTCGCCAGTGTCGCGGAATTGGTCGCCGCGCCGGCGCCGCTGCACACCACTTGCGGCGAGGCATAGATCGCCGTCTCCGCCTCGCCGTTCAGGCGGTAGCTCGCCAGCAGCGTATCGCCGGGTTGCGGCGCCGCCCCCGCCACGAACTGCACCGTCTGGCCCGTGGCGTTGTAATCCAATCCGGGCTTTTGCAGCAGACCGTTGCGGTACACCGCCAGGCTCGATGCCGGGTTCGGCGGCGCCGAGAGCGTGAAGATGCTGTTCGAGCCGTCCACCACGCCTCCCGGTGTCTCGCCGTCCATGAATCCGGGCGCGTTACTGCCGCACGGCCCCGACGAACCGTCCACGTGTACGCAATCCCCGCCCGACCCGCTGGCCGATTCCAGCAGGCCGGCGCTGTCCACGACCATCACCCGGCCCACCGCGAACCCCGGCCCCTTCACCGGCCGCGCCGCCAGGTCGGAAAGCAGACCCGTGACCGAAGCTTCCGTCACCGCGCCGCTCGTGTCCGCCCCAATCGTCGAATTGCCGGACGCGACGCGCACGTCCCGCACGTGCAGCGGCGTCGCGCTGGCCGGCACCGACCACGTCTCGCGGAACTGGATCCGGCCATCGCTGTTGTAAGTCACCAGGTAAGCTCCCGGCGGGTTCGCCGTCGTCACCGGCACGAGTTGCACGCGAAGATTGCCGTTCAACACCTTGACCGTCGTGGTTTGCGTCACGATGGCCGAATTATCGGCTGCTTGAAAGCTGGACCAACTGATCGTCAGCGTGCCGTTGAACCGGGTGCCGTCGGCTTTGTAGAGCACATCCTGGATTGTCGTGAGCGCCGGATTGGCGGAGGCCGCCAGGGCCAGCCACATAGATGCGAGTAGGGAACGCGGATTCATAAACTCTCCGCGCACAGTCTATCCGCCGCACCCCGTGGAACCGCCCCCCTGCTGTTGGGCAAAATTCCGCTAAGTTTCGGAGATCAGATTACTTAAGTGCCGATAAATTTTCTTGCAATTGGCGTGACGCCGCTCTGCCGCAGCGCCTCGATGACCGGCTCCGGGACGTGGAGATTCCCCTCGATGCCGCTCCCCAGCCGCACCGAAGGCTTGACGGCGCCGTGGAAATCCGATCCTCCGGTCACCAGCAGGCCGTGCTTGCGCGCCAGCGCCAGGTAAAGCGCGGTCTCCTCCGGCGAATGGTCGCTGTGGTAGGCCTCGATGGCATTGAGCCCGGCCGCGCAAAGTCCGGGCAGCAGTTCGGAGATGTCGCAGTCCCGTATCCGGACGGGATGGGCCAGGGAGGCCACGCCGCCGGCTTCGCGGATGCGCCCCACCGCTTCGATCAGCGTCGGCTCACGCCGGTCGACGTAGCCCTTGGCCGATTCATCCAGGTATTCGTCGAACGCCTGGCGGAAATTCGCGACGTAACCCTTCTCCACCAGCAATTGCGCAAAATGCGGACGGCCCGTCATGCCCCGGCCGCGCGCTTCCGCCTCTTCGATGGTGATGTCGAAGCCGAACTCCCGCAGACGTGCCGCCAGCCGCACGTTGCGGTCGCGGCGGGAAGCCTGCAGTTCGCGCACCCACAAGCGCATCGGCTCGGGCGGGGCCTCGCCGCCCGGAAAATAGCCGAGCAGATGCACCGACTGGCGCTTTAGCTTGGTGGAAAGCTCGATCCCACAGACCAGCTCGAGACCGGCCGCGCGGGCAGGAGCCACGGCCTGCTCGTAGCCGCCGAAGGTGTCGTGGTCGGTGATGCCGAGAACCGTGACGCCGCAGCGCCCGGCCTCCGCCACCAGCTCCGCGGGCGAAAATGTCCCGTCGGATTCGTTCGTATGCGAATGTAGATCGATCAATGACTAACCCGGATGTTCCAGTGTAGCCCAAGCACAGGCCGGGTGCGCGCACGCCTTGCGCCGCCCGTTCGCGTCCCCCCGGCCTGTCGAGCCCGCTATCGCACCCGGTAACTGAACTCCGCCCGCTCCTGCCGCAGTTTCTCGAGATCGAGCTCCTCGGCCAGCGAAAGGTCCAGCACCGTCACCCGCTGCCCTTCCCGCAGTTCCTGCAGGCGCACCTCGCGGCCGTTGTGGAACCGCACGGCATCGCGGTAGCTGTTGACGGCCGCGGTGATCTGGGTGAAGGTCACGTCTTCCACCGGTCCTACGCCCAGCTCGTGCTGTAGCCGCGCCGGAATATCCGCCAGCCGCAGGCGCGCGCCCGGAGGAATGCAGACCGCCGGGACCGGCTCCGCTTTCGGCGGATTGAAAAAGTCCTTCACCGCATGCCAGAAGCTTCGACGCGCCGGCGCCGGCGCATCCGCGATGCGCCGCAGATCGCAAGGTGAAGCCAGACCCAGCGAACCCGTCGGGAACCGGTGCGCGACCAGTTCTTCGCCCTCCCGCGCGAGCCGGTTCGGTACTGCCATAAGAGAGTAATCACACATGATGTTTTCCTAAGCCTCCTGTAACACTGGCGGCCACAGCCGCCCCGTTCCTCGCGGAACGCCGGCGCCCCAAATAGGCAGCGCTCCGCCCCTATCCGACTACCTGGCCGTCCTTGCCTCCTCGTTGATGTAGGACTCGGCCAGGCTGGTTAATTTCTTGTCCGTTTCACCCTCTTCCTGGAGGGTCCGATTCAGCAGCTCCGCCTGATCACGGAAACCCAGCCGCATCGCAAAAGTTCGAGCCGTACCGTACCCCGCGATCTCATAATGCTCAACCTTCTGCGCCGACGAGATCAGCCCGGCATCGCAAACCGCCGCCGGCGAATCCTCGTCCATCAGGTCCTCTCCCTCGTCGATAATCCCTTCGATGCCTTTGCACTTCATTCCCTTGGGCGACTCATCGAGCTGCTGGAAGATCTGTTCGAGCCGCGAGATGTGCTCCCGCGACTGATCGAGGTGGAGCTCGAAGGCATTGCGCAGCTCCTGCGAATTGGCGGCCTCGGCCATCTTTGGAAGGGCCTTCACGATACGGTTTTCACAATCGTATAAGTCCCTGAGTTCGCTGATATAAAGGTCGTGCAGAGAGTTGATTTTCATGGGCTGCCCCCCTCCTACTTTGAGTTTCGGTTTGGCCCCCGAAAATGACAAGGAGCCGCGGATTATGGGGGTCCGATTGATAACCTTCACCGCGTGTTTCTGTTCACAGACTCCTCCGGCCCCGGCCCCTGTTAAAATAGGCCGAGTGTCTCCCGACCCCAACACCGCCGAGGCGGCCCCGCCGCCAGTTGCCTCTGCCCCGCATCCCGCATGGCAGCGTGTGCTGCTGGCGCGCCATCCCAAGCGTCCGCACGCCATCGATTACATCGAGCGCCTGTTTACGGACTTTTCGGAAATCCACGGCGACCGCGCCTTCGGCGATGATGCCGCCATCATTGCCGGCATGGCCCGGTTCGACGGGCGTCCCGTGATGGTCGTCGCCGAGGAAAAGGGCCGCGACACCAAACAGCGCCTGCACCGAAATTTCGGCATGCCGAAGCCGGAGGGCTATCGCAAGGCGCTGCGCGCCATGCAGCTCGCCTCCAAATTCGGCCGCCCCATCATCACGTTCCTGGACACTCAGGGCGCGTATCCCGGCATCGACGCGGAGGAGCGCGGCCAGGGCGAGGCCATTGCCCGCAACCTCCGCGAAATGGCACGGCTGTCCGTGCCCGTGATCGCCGTGGTCATCGGCGAAGGCGGCAGCGGCGGGGCGCTGGCGCTCGGCGTCGCGAATGTGGTGCTGATGCTCGAAAACTCTGTATATAGCGTCATTTCCCCGGAGAGCTGTTCGACGATCATCTATCGCGACCGCGCCAAGGCCGAACAGGCCGCGGCTGCCCTGCGCCTGACGGCCGAGGACCTTCTGGAGCTGGGCCTGATCGACGGCGTGGTGCCCGAGCCCGAAGGCGGCGCCCACGAAGACCCCGCCGCCGCCGCCGAAAACCTCCGGAGCAACCTCCGCGCCCGTCTGACCGAGCTTTCCCGCATGACTTCCTCGGAACTGGTCGAACACCGCTACACCAAATTCCGCCGCATGGGCAACTTCTTCGCATGAAGCTCGTAGCCGTAGCCGGTTTCCTCTTCGCCGCGGCGGTCATCGGTTACGTGGTCTTTTCCAGCTTCCGCCCCCACCCCTACCGCTGCCAGGTCTGCATGGTATTTGCCGGCCGCCGCGATTGCCGCACCGCCTCCGCCGATACCCGCGAAAGCGCCCTCCGCACCGCCATCACCAATGCCTGCGCGCAGCTCGCCAGCGGTGTCACCGAATCCGGACAATGCGAGAATACGCCGCCCGAATCGGTGACGTGGAAATGAGCGGGCCGCTTTCTGGTGCGCAGCCTGCTAACGCCGGATGCCCCGCCGCGTCCTCCCTTTGAGCGATCCAGGGCGAATCCGGCCGCAGGTGTAAAATAACTGTGAACTCCCACCGAAAATCCGGCGTCTACTAGGGTGATAACTAAAAGGGAGACTTTGTCGTGAAGCGCAAGTGGAAAATTATCATCGCGGTTGCAGCGGTGCTCGTGGCGGGCGCCGGCGTCTGGGCCAGCACCGTATACAGCAAGCACGGCGTCGTCACCGTGCAGACCGGCCGCGTGGTGCGCCAGGACCTGACCAGCGTTGTGACTGCCTCCGGCGAGATCAAACCCAAGAATTACATCAACATAGGCGCGAACGCCATGGGCGAGATCACGCGGCTCCTGGTCAAGGAGGGGGATAAAGTCCGCAAGGGCCAACTCCTCGCCAGGATCGAGGACGTGCAGCCGGAAGCGGATGTTCAGGCGCAAAAAGCCACCTTGGCATCCGCCGAAGCCGATTCCAACGCCGCCGAAGCCGCCCTCAAAGCCGCCGATGAGAACATCGCCACCATGCAGGCCGCCATCGATCACGACAAAGCCGACCTGGCCCGCATGAAAGCCGATCTGGATCGCGCCGAAGAGCTGTATAAAGAACAGCTTATGGCGAAGCAGGATTTTGAGCTGAAGAAGTTCACGTACGAAGCCCAGGTTTCCGCGGTGCGGGAATCGGAGACGCGGCTCACCGGCGCTCGCGCGGCGCGGGAGCAAACCGCGGCACAGCTTGCTTCGGCGCAGAAGCGGGTGGCCGTGGCCAAGGCCAACCTGGTCCGCTACAACGATGTCCTGGAGAAGCACAACGCTTTCGCCCCGCTTGACGGCATGGTGACGAATCTCCCGGTGCGGCAGGGCGAATCGGTCGTCCCAGGCTTGCAGAACCAGACGGGCACGATCATCATGACCATCGCCGATATGTCGCAGATCACGGCGGAGGTCAAAGTGGATGAAACCGATATCGTCAATGTGGCGCTCGGGCAGTCTGCGGATGTGACGATCGACGCTATCCCCAACAAGACATTCAAAGGGCACGTGACCGAGATCGGCAATACCGCCATCCTGCGCTCGACCGGCGTGGCCGCCTCCCAAAGCGCCACGTCCAGCCAGGAGGCGAAGGACTTCAAAGTCGTGGTGGCGCTGGACAATCCGCCGGATGAGATCCGTCCCGGCCTGTCCTGCACCGCGAAAATCACCACCGCAACGCGCCAGAACGTGCTGACCATTCCGATCCAGGCGCTCACCATCCGGCAGCGCGGCGATCTGGAGGCGAAGCCGGCCGGCAGCAGCAAGGGCACCGCGGCCGCCGCGACCAAGCCCGATCCCGCCGCCGAGAAGGCCAAGAAGGAAGAGATTCAGGGCGTGTTCGTCATCAGCGGCGGTAAAGCCGTTTTCCACAAGGTGGATACGGGAATCACCGGAGCGACCGATATCGAAGTGACCGGCGGCTTGAAGGAAGGCGACGAGATCGTGACCGGGACGTATCAGGTCATCCGCACGATCAAGAACGACGCGCAGGTCAAAATCGACAATAAGGCTCCGGAACAGAAGAGCTGAGGAAATCCTGAGGAAATTCTGAGGAAAAATATTCCGAGGAAAAGCTGAGAAAAACCTGAGGAAAACCTGAGGAAATCATGGCCACGGCAGCGGCGGAAAAGGAAATCATCCAGCGCGGCGAGCAGCTCAAACGCGAAGGCGTCGTCATCCGCACGTACGATCTCTGGAAGACGTACATCATGGGCGACCAGGAAATTCACGCGGTTTCCGGCGTCGATATCGAGATCAAGCGCGGAGAATACGTCGCGATCATGGGCCCTTCGGGCTCGGGCAAATCCACGCTGATGAACCTGATAGGCTGCCTGGATACGCCGACGCGCGGACAGTACTACATCAACGGCAACCTGGTGAGCGAGATGAGCGACGATGAGCTGGCGCGCATCCGCAATAAGGAGATCGGCTTCGTTTTCCAGACGTTCAACCTGCTGCCGCGGGCCACGTCGCTGCACAATGTAGAGCTGCCGCTGATTTACTCGGGCGTCCCCTCGGACAAGCGCATCGAGATGGCCAAGGCGGCAATGCGGCAGGTGGACCTCGAAAAGCGCATGCACCACAAGCCGAACGAGCTTTCCGGCGGCCAGCGCCAGCGGGTGGCGATTGCGCGCGCGCTGGTGAATAATCCCTCGATTCTGCTGGCCGACGAGCCCACCGGCAACCTGGACACGGCGACCGGCAACGAAATCATGGGCCTCTTCGAGCGGCTTTACCAGCAGGGGAACACCATCGTGCTGGTAACGCACGAGCACGATATCGCCCTCCACGCGCACCGGATCATTTCGATCCGCGACGGCAAGGTCGAGCGCGACGAAAAGATCAAGTGACGAGCGGCGCCCGGCCGGCGCAGGGGTTCCCCGGCGGGCCGCCTGCCCGCCAGATGTGGCACACGTTCACCGTCACACGGTAGAGCGGGCTTTCGGGCATGCGCCGGTTACGGCGAGCGAATCCGCGAGAGTCATCGGAATTTGCTGTTACCCTAATCATTCGCTCGTATGGCCGACCGCCTGGATCTCCCCGAGCACGAGTTCCACGAAATGGCGCGCCTCGCCGTGGACCGCATCGCGGCATATTACAACGGCGTGGCCGAGCGGCCGGTCCTGGAACCGGCGACATCGGCCGCGCTGCGGACCGCGCTCGAAACACCGCTGCCGCAGGAGGGCCGCGAATTCCCGGCAATCCTGGCGGATCTCGAGACGGTATTCCGTTTCAGCCGGCACAGCGCGCACCCGCGGATGTTCGGGTACGTAGCGTCGCCGGGGACGCCGGTCAATTCGATCGGCAGCATGCTCGAAGCGGCGCTGAACGTGAATGTGACGGCGTGGCGCTCGGCGCCGGCCGCGGCGGAGCTGGAGCACGTCACCATCGGCTGGCTGAAGCAGATGTTGGGATACCCGGCAGACGCTGCTGGCCTGTTCACCAGCGGCGGGTCGATGGCGAACCTGGCGGGACTGGCCGCGGCACGGAGCGCCGCGGCGCCGGATGTGGCGCAGCAGGGACTTCGCGGCGCCGGGGGGCCGATGTGCGTGTACGTTTCCGCGGAGGCCCATTTTTCGATTGCCAAGGCCGCTGCCATCCTGGGGATTGGAGAAGCCAACGTGCGGCAGGTCGCGACCGACGACCGGATGCGCATGGATCCGGCGGATCTGACGCGCCAGATCCGCAGGGACCGCGCAGCCGGCGCCCGTCCTTTCTGCGTGGCGGCGAGCGCGGGCACCACCGCCACCGGCGCCATCGACCCCATCAGCGCCATCGCGGACGTGGCGCGAACCGAAGACCTGTGGCTGCACGTGGATGCCGCCTACGGCGGATTTGCCGCGCTGGTACCGGACGTACGTCGGCGTTTTGCCGGGATCGAGCGGGCCGATTCGATCGCGCTCGATCCGCACAAGTGGCTGTATTTGCCAGTAGGCTGCGGCTGCGTGCTCTACCGCGATCCGGCCGCAGCGCGCGCCGCGTTCGGCCACAGCGCCGACTATACCCGGACCATCGGACTCGAGCGGGACGAAGCGTTCGCCTTTTGGGATTACGGCCCGGAGCTTTCGCGGCCCTTCCGGGCGCTCCAGCTCTGGTTGCTCTTCCAGTATGCCGGCGCGCGGCGGCTGGCGGAGGCCATCGAGGGCAACCTGGCATGCGCGAGGCAGTTCGAGTGCCTGGTGCGGGAATCGCCGGACTTCGAAATGCTGGCGCCGGTCGAGCTTTCCGTCTTCTGTTTCCGGTACAAGGCGGCGGCGGCCGGCCTCGATGCCCTGAACGAGCGGATCCTTCTGCGCCTGCAGCGCGGCGGAAGCACGTACTTCTCGAACGCGACGGTGCGCGGGCGCTTCGGGCTGCGCGGCTGCGTCCTCAACTATCGCACCACGCCGGAGGACATGCGCCGGGCCCTGGCGGATGCCCGGGAAGCCGCGTCCGCCGTATTAACCGAAATAGGTCGGGCGGAATCAGTACCTTAGAAACAAAAGTTCAGGAAAATTCTATTGCGTCCAGACGTTGAAAACGTTACACTTCCACCATGCGGCTTTTCGTGCGGAAGTGTCGCCCTGCGAATCTGAAGGCAGTGGTTCTGGTG
Source organism: Bryobacteraceae bacterium (assembly GCA_035293845.1). Taxonomy (GTDB): domain Bacteria; phylum Acidobacteriota; class Terriglobia; order Bryobacterales; family Bryobacteraceae; genus DATGMB01. The sequence goes on along the minus strand of DATGMB010000257.1, from coordinate 10,462 downwards.
GTTGCGGGTTGCGCCGGCGCGTTCGGACAGGTGAATGTCTATGTCCCCGATTTCACCGCCAGTCCGAATGCGGTCATGAGCGAGTTCACGATCACATCGACGGGAGCGCTTAGCGTCGTCAACGTGGGGTTAACGACCAACCCCTGTGCCAGCGTGCCGGTCGGTGGAACGACCACCATTAACGGCCAAACCTACTACAACGCTCCGCCCTGCCAAGGTATTCAGCAAACCGACGCCAATCCGACGCGGGTAGCGATGACGCCGGACAACCGGTTCCTGTACGTTCCGAGCAACACCGGGTCGATCGACGCGTATACCGTGAGCGCGGGCGGTTTTCTGACGCCGATTGCGCTCGGCGCGACCGCCTATGTCGCTCCGGGCGGGCCGCTGGGCATTGCCGTCAATCAGAAGAACGTGTACGTCGCCCTGAACGGCGGCAACGCAATCGGTATCTGGTCGATCAACCAGTCGAGCGGCGCGCTGACTCCGGTAACGTGCGCCCCGTGCAGCCTGGCCGCTGGCTCCTCGCCCACGAACTTGGCGATCGATCCAACCGGCAGCTATGTCTATGTGGCCCTGCCGGGCACGCACTCGATCGGCGTGGGAACCGTCAACCCCGGCACCGGCGCGTTTTCGAGCTTCGCGGTAGCGTATACCGGCACGGCCACCTTCAATCCGCAGGACCTGGTGCTTTCGCCGGCTGGTAATCTCCTTTTTGCGGTCGATAACGGCACCCCCGGCAACGTCTACGCGTTTCCGGTGAGCGGCGCGACCCTGGGCACTCCGGTCACCGCCTCGACCGGAGGATTGAACCCACAGGGAATCGCCATCGATCCGAGCGGCACTTTCGTCTTCGCCTCCAACTACGCCACGAGCAACATCGCGGCGTTCAAGATTTCCACGAGCCCCCTGGCGCTCACTCCTGCGCCCGGCTCGCCGTTTGCATCCGGCGGCTCGGGATTGCAGGGCATTTCGGTCGCTCCCACCGGCAATTACGTTTACGTCTCGAACTATAGCAGCGGATCGGTGACGGCGTTCACTTTCGACACCACGACCGGCGCGCTCACCAACAACGGTACGGTCGCGACCCAGACCGGCCCGAGGTACTTGCTCGCGCATCTGGTGCCGCCGTTGACCACCGCCGTACCCGCGGCTTCGACCTGGAGCCTGGCGGCACTCGGCTTGCTCCTGGCGGGGCTTTCGGCGATGCTGTACCGGAAAGCGTACCGGTAAACCTCCGCCCAGCGGGGCGAACCACGGATTGGCGGGCCTGCGCTCCCGCGCTTGACAGGGCGCGGGCCCGGTTGCCATACTCCTCGGCGGGATGATCTGGGAACCCTCTCCCGCCTACATCGAACAAACCAACGTCTGGCGCTTCATGCGCCGCCTGGGCTTCACGGATCGTGAAGCCTTTTTGCGTTTCAGCCGTGAGGAGCCGGAGCGTTTCTGGGACGAAACCATGCGCGAAATGGGCGTCGCATGGTTCACCCCGTACGAGCGCGTCCTGGATGCCAGCCGCGGACCGGAATGGACGCAGTGGTTTCCAGGCGGCCGGCTGAACATCGCGCACAACTGCCTGGACCGCTGGGCGGACGATCCGGAGCGGGTGGCCTGCATCGCGGAATCGGAGAACGGCGCGATCCGCAGCATCACCTTCGCCGATCTGCAAGCCGACGCCAACCGCGTGGCCAACGGTCTGCGCCGGCGGGGCCTCGTGCCGGGGGACCGCGTAGCGCTGTGCATGCCGATGGTTCCGGAGATCCTCGCCATTCTGTACGGCTGCTGGAAGGCCGGGCTGACCGTGGTGCCCATCTTCGCCGGGTTCGGGCCGGGCGCGATCGCCACGCGCCTGGAGGATTCTGGCGCGCGCGTGGTCTTCACCGCGGAACACCTGGAGCGGCGCGGCAAGCGCCTGCCGCTGGCGGAGAAAATCCCGCGCACGGTCGAGCACACCATCGCGGTGTGCAGCGGCCCGCTGTTCCCGGAGGAATCCGCCGCGTTCGAGACCATGTCCCTGGCGAGCGAGGATCGCGCGCTGCTGCTCTACACTTCGGGCACGACCGGCAAGCCCAAAGGCGTGGTGCACACGCACGCCGGCGCCCTGGCGCAGGCCGGCAAGGAGATCTGGCTGGGCTTCGACCACCGCCCCGGCGACCGCTTCTTCTGGCTGTCCGATATCGGCTGGATGATGGGACCGTGGACCATTATCGGCAACCATCTCTTCGGCGGCACGATTTTCCTCTACGACGGCGCGCCGGATTTTCCCGGCCCGATGCGGCTGTGGGAGATGATCGAGCGCCACCGCATCACGACCTTCGGAGTTTCGCCGACCGCGATCCGGCTGCTGATGCGCTCCGCGGATGGGCTCCCGCCGATGGAATCGCTGCGGCTGCTGGGTTCGACCGGAGAGCCGTGGGACGAGGCCTCCTGGATGTGGTTTTTCGACCGCGTGGGCCGGCGGCGCTGCCCGATCATCAATATTTCGGGCGGCACGGAGATCCTGGGCTGCTTTCTGTTCCCGCTGCCGATTCAGCCGCTGAAGCCGTGCACGCTGGGCGGGCCGGCACCGGGCATGGCGACGGAAGTGGTCGATGAAAACGGCCGGCCGGTGCGCGGCCGCAAGGGATACCTCGTGTGCACCAAGCCGGCGCCTTCGATGACGCGCGGCATCTGGAACGACCCGGAGCGGTACATCGAAACCTACTGGTCGCGTTTTCCGGGCATGTGGTATCACGGCGACTGGGCGAGCGTGGACGAGGACGGCCACTGGTTCCTGCACGGCCGGGCCGATGAATCGATGAACGTGGCGGGACGCAAGGTGGGGCCGGCGGAGGTCGAAGAAGCGATGCTGCAGCATCCCGGTGTGGCGGAGGCGGCGGTGATCGGCGTGCCGGACGAGATCAAGGGCGAGGCCATCGTGGGCTATGCAGTGGCGAAGGCGGGCGCGGCAGTGGACCCTGCGGCGGTGTGCGCGACCGTGGCCGAGGTGCTGGGGCCGGCGTTCCGGCCGCGCGAAGTTCGGCTGGTGAACGAGTTGCCCAAAACACAGAGCGGCAAGATCGTCCGCCGCGTGATCCGGCAGAAATATCTCGGGGAGCCGGTGGGGGACCTTTCCACGGTGGCGAATCCGTGGGCGGTGTGAGCGTGGCGCGATGAGTTGGTCACGGCGGCTTCGCGGCGCGCTGGCGCGGCGGATCCGGTACCGCGTCACCGGCGCCGGCCTGCTGTTTGCCCTCGCCACGGTGGCGGTGGGCATGGCCGCGGTCCTCTCGGCCAATAACCTGCTGTTTTTGATCGCGGCCGCGATGGTGGCCACCATGCTGATCTCCGGCCTGGTGAGCCAGCTTTGCCTGGCGGGCTTGCAGCTCGATTTTCTGGCGCCGGAGCACGTGCCCGCGGGCCGGTGGGTGCCGGCCAAGCTCTACGTGCGGAACCGCAAGTGGTTCATGCCGTCGTTTTCGATCCGGGTGGAAGCGATCGGCGACCAGAACAGCCCGGCGCTGCGCGGCGGGGTCTACTTTCCGCTGATCGCGGCAGGGGCCACGCTGGAGGAAACCGTGGAGGTACGGTTCCCGCGGCGCGGCGTCTACCGGCGCAACAGCTTTGCGTTCTCGACGCGGTTTCCGTTCGGCTTCCTCGAAAAAACGGCGCGGGTGACGCGTGGCCGGGAGAACATCGTATACCCGTGCGTCGACCCGCGGCCCGGGTTCGACGATCTGCTGGCCGGGATCGCGGGCGAAATCGAAACCCATTATCGCGGCCTGGGCCGGGATTTTTACCGCATCCGGCCGTACCAGCCGTTCGAGAGCGCGCGGCACGTGGACTGGAAGGCCTCGGCGCATGTGGGCGAGCTGCAGGTGCGGGAGTTCGCCCGCGAGCAGGAACAGACGGCCGAGATTTTCCTGGACCGCTGGGCGCCGCCCGAGCTCGACCCGTGGTTCGAGCAGGCGATCGATTGCTGCGCGTTCCTGGCATGGAGCCTATCCAGCCGGGGCGCGTCGATCCACTTCCGGTCCAATGGATTTCAGTTCCGGCAGCCGGAAGATGGCGATATTTACGCGATCCTGCGCTTCCTGGCGCTGGTGCGCCCGCAAGCCAGCGCGGCGCCAGAGCCCCCGCTCGGCGAGACCACGTACCAGATCGTCTTCTCCGCCGATCCGCAGCGGTTTCGCGATGCGGGATGGATGGGCACACGGGTGCTGGGGCCGGAACATCCGCGGAAATGAGATCGTGGCGAGCGCTCGCTATGAGGTTGACCCACGATCGCCCGGTTGGCGCTGCAGGCGTCTGATACCATAATAGAAACTCCTTTGACCGATACCGTTCCAGACATTTTGGCCCGGATTGTCGCCAGCAAGCGGGAAGAGCTTTCCCGCGCGGCGGCCTGCGTGCCGGCGTGGGAGCGGATGGCGGCGGAACGGCGCGGCGAGCGGCGCGATTTCCGGCAGGCTCTGGCGGCACGGACGCCGGCGATTATCGCCGAAGTCAAGAAAGCTTCGCCGAGCAAGGGGTTGCTGGCGGCGGATTTCGATCCGGCGCGGATCGCGGCGGATTACCAGCGGGGCGGGGCGGCGGCGGTCTCGGTGCTGACGGACGGGCCGTATTTTCAGGGCAGCCTCGCGGACCTGGAGACCGCGCGGGCAGCGGTGGCGCTGCCGGTGCTGCGCAAGGATTTCACCATCGCGCGCGCGCAGGTCGCGGAAGCGGCAGCGCACGGCGCGGACGCCATTCTACTGATTGCCGCGATCCTCGGCGAGCGCGAGATCCGCGAGTTCCGGGAAGAGGCGGCGCGCTTCGGCATGGCCGCGCTGGTCGAAGTGCACAACCGCCGGGAACTGGATGTGGCGGCCGCTGCCGGCGCGGACCTGATCGGCGTGAACAATCGCGATCTCACGACGTTCGCGGTGACGCTCGAGACCTCGCTGGAGCTTGCGGAACACATGCCGGCGGGCGCGCTGCTCGTGAGTGAGAGCGGCATCCACGGGCCGGCGGATATCGCGACGCTGCGGGCGGCGGGCTACTCGGCGTTTCTGGTGGGCGAACACCTCATGAAGTCGGGCGACCCGGCGGCGGCGCTGCGGGAGCTGGCGGCGTGATCGGGAAAGGCTTCGTCCTGAAGATCTGCGGCATCACCTGCCAGGAGGACGCGGACGCGGCCATTGCGGGCGGAGCCAACGCGATCGGGTTCAATTTCTACCCGAAGAGCCCGCGGTACATCGAGCCGGAGCGTGCGGCGGCGATCCGGACGGCGCCGGGTGTGCGGCGCGCCGGCGTGTTCGTGAACGAGCCGAAGGAGCGGGTGGAGGAGATCGCGGCGCGGGCGCGGCTCGACACCGCGCAGTTGCACGGCGACGAGACGGCGGCGGATTGCCCGGCATCGCTCACGGTGTGGAAGGCCTGCCGCGTGAACGGCGCGTTCGACGCCTCGCGGTTCGGCGGTTTTCCGGCGGAGGCGCTGGTGCTGGACGGGCCGGCCGGTGCCGCCTACGGCGGCGCGGGGATTCCATTCGATTGGCGGGTCGCGGGCGGCACGGGCTGGCGTATTATTCTCGCGGGCGGGCTGGACGCTGGGAACGTCGCCGAGGCGATCTCGCTGGCGCGCCCGTGGGGTGTGGATGCGTGCTCGCGGATCGAGAGCTCGCCCGGCAAGAAGGACCACGACAAAATGCGCGATTTTTTGAAAGCCGCCAAGGCGGCCATGGAGGCTCAGGCATGATGGCCCAACCCGATCCAGGCGGCCACTTCGGACCTTACGGCGGCCGCTACGTTCCGGAAGTGCTCATGGCGCCGATCGAAGAGCTGGAGAAGGCGTACTTCGAGGCGCGCGAAGATCCGGCGTTCCAGGCCGAGCTGGCCGACCTTCTGCGGAACTACGCCGGCCGGCCGACGCCGCTGTACTTCGCGGAGCGGCTGAGCGAGTCGATGGGCGGCGCGCGCCTCTGGCTCAAGCGCGAGGATCTGCTCCACACCGGCGCGCACAAGATCAATAACTGCCTGGGGCAGGCGCTGCTGGCGCGGCGCATGGGCAAGCGGCGGATTATCGCGGAAACGGGCGCGGGGCAGCACGGCGTGGCCACCGCGACCGCGGCGGCGCTGATGGGCTTCGAGTGCGTGGTGTACATGGGCGAGGAGGACATGCGCCGGCAACGGCTGAACGTCTTCCGCATGCGCATGCTGGGCGCGCGCGTCGAGCCGGTGACCAGCGGCAGCCGCACGCTCAAGGACGCCATCAGCGAAGCGATGCGGGACTGGGTGACCAACGTGGAGAGCACCCATTACCTGCTGGGCTCGGTACTGGGCGCGCATCCCTATCCCATGATGGTGCGGGATTTTCATAAGGTCATCGGGGAAGAGGCGCGGGGGCAGATCCTGGAAGCGGCCGGGCGGCTGCCGGATTGCGTGATCGCCTGCGTCGGCGGCGGCAGCAACGCGATGGGCATTTTTCACGCGTTTTTACCGGATTCGGCGGTCACGCTGGTGGGTGTGGAGGCCGGGGGGCGCGGCGAGCGGCTGGGCGAACATGCGGCCCGTTATCGGGGCGGCGCGCCGGGGGTGCTGCAGGGGGCTTACAGCGTCGTACTGCAGGATGCCGACGGGCAGATCGCGCTGACGCATTCGGTTTCCGCGGGTCTCGATTACGCGATGATCGGGCCGGAGCACGCCTGGCTGCACGACCAGCGGCGCGCCGAATACACGGCCATCTCCGATGCCGAAGCGCTGGCCGCCGCGCGGCTGCTTTCGCGGACCGAGGGGATCATTCCGGCGCTCGAATCGGCGCACGCGGTGGCGGAAGCTGTACGGCGCGCGCCGGAGGCGAAAGACCAGATCTTTGTGGTGAACCTTTCGGGGCGGGGAGATAAGGACATCGATCTCTACCGGGAGAATTTTCCGGAGCTGGAGGAGAAATGAGCGAAGGCAGCTCTTCACCGCAGAGACACAGAGAACACAGAGATCACGCGGAGAAATTCCAAGAGAACTCTCCGCGCCATCTCTGCGTTCTCCGCGACTCTGCGGTTAGAGGGAGGCTGGCGGCTTGACGCGCATCGGAAATATGTTCGCTGCGCTGCGGCGGGACGGGCGCAAAGGGCTGGTCGCATACCTGACGGCGGGCGATCCCTCACCGGAGCGGACCCCGGAACTGGTCCAGGCGCTGGTGCGGGGCGGGGCCGACCTGATCGAGCTGGGGGTGCCGTTCTCCGATCCGATCGCCGACGGCCCGGCGATCCAGGCGGCGGGAGAACGCGCGCTGCGGGCGGGAACCACGCTCGCGCGGGTGCTCGAAATCGCGGCGGAGATCCGGCGGCGGTCGGAGGTTCCGCTGCTGCTGTTCACGTATCTCAACCCGGTGATGCGGTACGGGCTCGCGCGGCTGGCGGCCGATGCGGCGCAGGCGGGGATCGACGGCTGCCTGCTCATTGACGCCTCGGTCGAAGAAGCTCACGAATACATCGGCGCGATGCACGGCCAAGGGTTGGATACCGTGTTCCTGGCCGCGCCCACCAGCACCCCGCGGCGGCTGCGGCTGGTGGCGGAGTATTCCTCGGGATTTGTTTACCTGGTCTCGCGCACGGGGGTGACGGGCGAGCGCGAATCGCTTTCGAGCCAGGCCGCGCCGCTGATCCGCTCGGTGCGGGCGGTGACGGATCTGCCGCTGGCGGTCGGCTTCGGCGTCTCGCGTCCGGAGCACGTGGCGGAGCTGGCCGGACAGGTGGACGCGGTGGTGGTGGGGAGCGCAATCGTGCGGACGATCGAGCGGCACGCGAACGATCCGGCGCTGTGCCAGCACCTCGAAGCCTTCGTGCGCGAGCTGAAGAGCGGATTCCGGAACGGCGTATGAATAAAGACGAAGCGCGCGCGCGCCTGGAGGAATTCCGCGTGACGATCGACGATGTCGACCGGCGCATTGTGGCGCTGCTGAACGAGCGCACGCGCGTGGTGGAGGACATCGGGCGGGTGAAGCGCCACGCCGATCTGCCGGTATACGAGCCGAAGCGCGAGGAGCAGGTGTTCGCCAACATCGCGGCGGCCAACCACGGCCCGCTTTCGCCGGAGGCGGTGCGCCGCATCTTCGAGCGCATTATCGATGAAATGCGCCGCATTCAGCGGGTGCGCATGCAATCGGAGAACGAGAAGCCATGCTAGTCGTGATGCAGCAGGGCGCGACCGAGGAGCAGATCGATGCGGTGATCGGCCGCATGGTGGAGATGGGCTTCGACGTGCACCGTTCGACGGGCGTCCGGCACACGCTGCTCGGCGGAGTGGGCGGCGCGGACGATTTCGATCTCGAAGTCTTCACCGTGATGGAAGGGGTCAAGGAAGCGCACCGCATCATTTCGCCGTACAAGCTGGCGAGCCGCGGCTTCCGGCCGCAGGGAACGGTGGTGCGCGCAGGCGGCGTCGAAATCGGCGGCGTCCGTGTGGTGTTGATCGCGGGGCCGGGCAGCGTGGAGGGTCCCGAGCAGATCGGCCGCACGGCGGAAGCGGCGGCGGCGGCGGGCGCGCGCGTTCTGAGCGGCGGCGTGTTCCGTCCGCTCCATGCGCCATACGGATTTGCCGGGATGCGCGAGGAAGGGCTGCGGCTGCTGCGCGAAGCGGCGGACCGCCACGGCCTGCAGGCGGTCACGGAAGTGGCGGAGCCGGCGCAGGTGGAGCTCGTGGCGGGTTACGCGGATATCCTGCAAGTGGGCGCACGCAATATGCAGAATTTCGCGCTGCTGCGCGAGCTGGGGCGCCAGCCGAAGCCCGTGCTGCTCGAGCGCGGGACGGCGGCGACCGTCGAAGAGCTGCTGCTTTCGGCCGAGCACATTCTGGCCGGCGGCAACTATGGCGTGATCCTTTGCGAGCGCGGCATCCGCACGTTCGAGACATCCACGGCGTACACGATGGACATTTCCGCGATCCCGGTGCTGAAGAAACTGACGCATCTGCCGGTGGTGGCCGCTCCTTCGCAGGCGACCGGGCGGCGGGATAAAGTGGCGGCGATGGCGCTCGCGGCCGTGGCGGCCGGCGCGGATGGCGTGATCGTCCAGGTGCATCCGGACCCGGATCACGCGTCGAGCGGCGGCGCCGAGTCGCTCGCGGCGGAGCAGTTCGCGGAACTGGCGGAAGAGCTGCGGCGGGTCGCAGAGGCGGTGGGGCGGAGCATTTGAGCCACGGATGCGGACGGTAGCGATTATCGGCACCGGCCTGATCGGCTCGTCTTTCGGGCTGGCGCTGCGGGCAGCGGGGTTCGGCGGGACGATCGTGGGGGTCAGCTCGGAGCGGGCGATCGCGGATGCGCTGGCCTGCCGCGCGATCGACGGCAGCGCGCCGCTGGCCGAAGCGGTCGCGGAGGCGGACCTCGTATTTCTGTCGCAGACGATCGGGCGCATTCTGGATACGATCCGGCATCTCGATCCGCTGCTGAAGCCGGGGGCGCTGGTCACGGACGCGGGCAGCACCAAGTGTGAAATTGTGGACACGGCGCGGCAGGCGATCCGGCGCGCGCAGTTTCTGGGCGGGCATCCGATGGCCGGCAAGGAGACGCGCGGGGCGGCGGCGGCCGATGCCGGGCTGTTTCGCGGGCGCACGTGGGTGCTTACGCCGGACGAGCCGGCGGAGATGGAGACCGCGGCGGCGCGGGAGTTCCGCGGCTGGCTGCGGCGGATCGGCGCGCGGATCACGGTGCTCGATGCCGACGAGCACGACCGCGTCGTGGCGCGCACGTCGCACCTGCCGCAACTGGCGTCGACGGCGCTGGCCGCTTTGCTCGAAGGGACGCCGCACACGGCGGTCTCGGGCTCGGGGCTGCTCGATATGACGCGGCTGGCGCTGAGCTCATACGATCTCTGGCGGGATATTCTGGCGACCAACAGCGGCCATATCGATGGCGCGCTTTCGGCATATATACAGGAACTGGAGCATATCCGGGAGAATTTGCGTACCCGGCAGTTGCAGGAGGAATTCGGGCGCGGCGCGCGCATGTCCGCGCGCCTGCGGGAAGAAAAGTAGGGTACACTACGCTTGGAGGCGAAAGCCTCTCTATTCCGCCGGCGGGCTGTTGGCCCGAGGGCGGAGCGGCCTTCACGGCGTGCGGGAAGTCGCCGGGGGAACACGATCCTTCACACCGCGAATGCCAACCAGGGGCTGGGCTGCATCTTCGAAAACGACCCCGGCCCGAAAAGAAGAAGGACTCAATGGAACAAAAACTCAAGATCGCCGTGTTCATCGATTTTGACAATATCGAAATCGGCGTCAAGTCCACTCTGCACCGCGAATTCGACGTGGCTGCGGTGCTGGACTCGCTGAAGGAACGCGGCGAAATCGTCACCAAGTTCGCGTATGCGAACTGGGGCAGACAGGAATCGGCCACGCGGGCCCTTTCCGAACACGCCGTGCAGATGGTGCAGCGCGACCCCTCGCCGCGCGGCGATAAGAACGGGGCGGATATCAACCTGGCGCTCGATGCGCTGGAGATGGCCTT
>DATGMB010000256.1:0-8441 GCA_035293845.1 Bryobacteraceae bacterium | reverse complement strand
TCCGGGAGCATCCGATCCATCCCAGCGTGCGCGGCGTGCTGGCCCTGCTGTACCTGGTGTGCTTCGGCTCCATCGTGGGGTATAGCGCCTATATCTATGCGCTCGACCGCCTGCCCGTGGCGATCGTTTCGGTCTACCCGTACGTAAACGCGATCGTGGCGGTCGCGCTGGGATGGCTGGTGTACCGTGAGCCGTTCGGCCTGCGGGAAGCGGCGGCGATGGCGGTAATTTTCGCCGGAGTAGGGATCGTGAAGCGGTATTCGCACGCGCCGGGCGGCGCCGCGGCGCGGCGGCGGAAAAGCGCTGGAGGTTAGCGGCCGGTCATCTTCGCCCCTAGAGCGCCGCCGGCCATGCTGAGCAGCGTCATAAATACGAAGAATTGCACCATCAGAAGGGCGACCTCATGCGGGCTTTGCAGGATTCGGAGGGCGTCGAGCACGCGCGGGTCCAGAGCGGATTTGAACTGCGCCTGGACGGCGCCGAGGCCCCCCGCGGCTTGCATAAACACCAAAGACGACCCCAGCATGACCGCCATGATGGCGAACATCATGACGCCCGTCATCCAGCCCATGCGCACGCCCGACTCCATATTGAGATGCGCGCCGGTGCGGCGGCGGTAGAAGAAGACCGCGAAGAATCCGGCGGCCAGCCAATTGAGGTACGGCAGAAAACTCAGGAGCGTGGCAACCACCGCGACTCCCAGCGAGATTTTCATCGCGACCGGATTGCGAAAACCGAGCTGCAGCGCCTGCGGCTCGACGCGGAGTGTTGGGGGCTGATCCGGAGGGATGTAGGCAGGCGCAGGAGCGGGTTCGGGCGCAACGATGTCGCGCTGCGGCTTGCCGCATTTGTGACAGAAAAGGGCGTCCGGCGGCAGTTGCGCGCCACAGGTACAGAAATCAGGCACTAGTCTCAGTTTATCAAGCCTTCGTCGTCAGGTGGCGCATGATGCGCCACTTGGCCGAAATGGGGCACGTAAAATCAAGGGGTTACACAGACGGCCCGCGCATTATGCGCGGGCGGGCCGTAATGGCTACCGGAAACGCACCTTCACATCGGGCTTATTTTCGAGGTGCGTGGTATCGATAAAACGCACCCGCGCGGGGTGGGAGATCATCACGACGGACTGGGTATGCGTGCCGTCGCCGGTGAAGCGGATGCCCTGCAGCAGGTTGCCATCGGTCACGCCGCAGGCGGCGAATACCAGGTTGCGGCCCGGGGCGAGATCGGTCGTGTTGTAGATGCGGTGTACGTCCTGGATGCCCATGGCCTGCATCCGCTCCTTCTGGGCATCGTCCTTGACCACGAGGCGTCCCAGGATTTCGCCGTTGAGGCACCGCAGGGCGGCGGCGGTCAGCACGCCCTCGGGTGCGCCGCCGGAGCCCATCACGGCATGGACGCCGGTGCCGGCGACGGCGGCGGCAATGCCGGCCGAGAGATCGCCATCGGAGATGAGGCGGATGCGGGCGCCGGCTTCGCGGATGTCGCGAATGAGCTGCTGGTGCCGCGGGCGGTCCAGGACGACGACGACCAGATCGTCGACGCCCCGCTGCAGCCGGCGGGCGATGGCTTTTAGATTATGCTTCACGGGAGCCTCGAGATCGACCGCGCCCTTGGCGGCGGGGCCGACCACGATCTTCTCCATGTAGCAATCCGGGGCGTGCAGCAGGCCGTGGGGCTCGGATGCGGCGAGCACGGTGATTGCGCCCGCGCCGCCGGTGGAGCAGAGATTCGTGCCTTCGAGCGGATCGACGGCGATGTCGATGGGCTCGCACGCGGCCGGGCCCGCGCCGTTGCGGTTCGCCGCGCCCACCTTCTCGCCGATGTAGAGCATCGGAGCCTCGTCGCGCTCGCCCTCGCCGATGACAATCGTGCCGTCGATCGCGATGGTATCGAGGCAGCAGCGCATGGATTCGACCGCGGCCTGGTCGGATGCTTTCGGGTCGCCCATCCCCATGGTGCGGGCGGCGGCGATGGCGGCCTCTTCCACGACGCGCAGCATCTCGAGCGAGAGGTCGAACATGTGCTAGTTTCTCCTCATGGACAATAACACAGTCCTGGTACTGGCGAACCCGAACGAACCACAGCTCGCGATGCTCGAACAACTGCCGCCGGAAACCGGGATCGCGGTGGGCAACAAACCGGAAGCGTTTGAAAACGCGGCACCTTCCGCGACCGTGATTTTCAATTGGTCGCTCAGCGGCCCGCTGCTGCGCGAGGTCTTCGCGATGTGCCCGCGCGTACAGTGGGTGCACACGCGGTCGGCGGGGCTGGACAATGTCCTGTTTCCGGAACTGGTGGAAAGCAATGTGCCGCTGACCAACGGCACGGGCGTTTTCAGCGCGTCGCTCGGCGAGTTCGTGCTGGCGGCGATTCTGTTCTTCGCGAAGGATCTGCGGCGCATGGTGCGGAACCAGGAAGCGGGCGTGTGGGAGCAGTTCGATGTGGAGGAGATCGCCGGCAAGACGGTCGGAATTGTCGGGTACGGCGATATCGGGCGCGCCGTGGCGCAGCGGGTGCGCGCTATGGGTATGCGGGTGCTGGCGGTGAAACGCTCGGGACCGTCCGTGTATAACGTGGACCCGCTGGTGAGCCGGATCTTCGGGCCGGGCGATCTGCATGAAATGCTGCCGAAATGCGACTACGTGGTGGCCGCGGCGCCGCTGACACCCGAGACCCGCGGGATGATCGGCCGCGCCGAATTCGCGGCCATAAAGCCGGAGGCTGTGATTCTGAACGTGGGGCGCGGGCCGGTGATTGACGAGGCGGCGATGATCGAGGCGCTGGGCACCGGAAAGATTCGCGGCGCGGCGCTGGACGTCTTCGACGAGGAGCCGCTGCCGAAGAGCCATCCGTTTTGGTGCATGAAGAACGTGCTGCTCTCGCCGCACTGCGCCGATCACACGCCGGACTGGCTGGAGCGCGCGATGCAGTTTTTTGTCGATCAGTACTGGCGCTGGCTGAAGGGCGAGCCGCTGCTGAATGTGGTGGACAAGCGGGCGGGATACTGACGACCGTTACGAGGGCGTCATTTTCCGCGCGCTGATATCATCTGAATTCCATCGGACGTAACAATACTGATCTGTCCGGCCCAGGCACGGTTCGCCGCGGTAAACGCGCGTACCAGCGGCCCGGGCTTTTCGGGAGTTGCGGGATGAACTCGAAACAAAACAACGCCGGATCGTTCCAAGGGATTTCGGCGCCGAACGGCGATCTGCCAAAAATCATTATCGAGCGTCAGAACGATGCGCTCTTCGGATTCCGCCAAATCCAAGAGGACGGCGTCCTTTACGGACGGTAGATCCGTGCGGGCCCACCGAACGTCATGACCATCAGCGCGAAGCGCCTCCACAAGCGGCTTCGGAAAGTTCTCGTCGGCGAGCAGGCGCATCTACGCTGGAATTGGGAATGCCTTGTATTCGTGGGCGAGATAGCTGGCGTACGACAGACAGGCAAGGATGTCCTCGCGCTTCAGGCCAGGATAATTGGACAGGATTTCCTGCTCGGATTGGCCGGCTGCGAGAAGTTCCAGAATGAACTCGACGGCCAAACGCGTCCCGCGGATCACTGGCTTGCCCCCCAGGATTTCGGGATCCGCGACAATCCGCTCCGCGAGTTGCATGTAGACAGTTTATCGCGCCAGATGATGCGCCGGTAAAAGTGCTTAGCCCAGGTACTTCGCGTACAGGCTCCGCGCCACCGCCGGGTCGCTCGTCCCCTTCACGATCGCCCTTCCATCCGGAAAGATCGTCATCTCGTAAGGTGGCGCCGAAAAGCGCAGCGCGAACTCGTTGGCGCGGACTTCGCCGAGCGGCTCCAGGCGCTCGCGGAGAGCGGCGAGATCGATCGGCCGCGCGCGCTCATGGACCTGCACGGCGTTCCGGCCGCAGAGGCTCGCGGGCTGGCGCGCGGATTCTTCGAGGTGCGGAAACTCGCGGCGGCCGCAGCAGGGGCAATCGGGATCGCGGGCCGGCGCGGCGATCTGGCGGATGCCGCCATCCCAGAGGTCGAGGGTGGTGATCCGCGCTGCGACGGCTTCGGGCTGGCCCGAGAGGATCTTCAGGGCGTCGGCCACCTGCAGCGAAGCGACGGCCGAAACGATCACGTTCAGGACGCCGGCGGTCTCGCATGTCGGCTGGGCGGCGGACGGCGGCTCGGGATAGACGCAGCGCAGGCAGGCGGTCCGGCCGGGGATTATGGGCATGGTGAGGCCGTAGGCCGCGACCGCGCCGCCGTAGATCCACGGAATGCCGCGGCTCACGGCGAAATCGTTGATGAGGTAGCGCGTGTCGAAATTGTCCGTGCCGTCGAGGATGGCGTCCGCGTGGGAAAGGAGGTCGGCGGCATTGGCGGGCGTGAGGTCGGCCACGGCGGCGCGCACTTCGATGGACGAGTTGATGCGGGCGATGCGGTGGGCCGCGGCCGCGGCTTTCGGCAGCGACTCGGCAGCGTCGCACTCTTCATAGAGCCACTGGCGGTGAAGGTTCGAGGGCTCGACGTAATCGCGGTCAATCAGGGTGAGGCGGCCGACGCCTGCCCGCGCGAGTGCGGCGGCATGAAAGCTGCCCAGCGCGCCGCAGCCCACGATGACGGCATGCGAGCGGAGAATCGCTTGCTGTCCGCGCTCGCCGATGCCGGGGAACAGGATCTGGCGGGAGTAGCGGTCGCGATCGGCGGGATTCATGGCCGTTGTCGAGCAGGCCCATGGCCAGGCTCACAGCCGATGGTATCAGAGTTGCAGTTCCGGACCGTAAGATAATATGGAACTGGTGCGCCGCCTCATCGCCCCTCGTCTGCTGTCCCTGGTTGCGATGATGGCCGCACATGCATTCGGGCAAGGCGCGAAATACGAGGGGATGACCGTCACGAACATCCGCTTCGAGCCCGCCGAGCAACCCCTGGACGCGGGGCAGCTCCACGACCTCCTGCCGATCCGGATGAACCAGCCGCTGCACACCGCGGACGTGCGGGAGAGCATCGCGCGCCTGTTCGCCACCGGCCGCTATACGGATATCGCGGTGGATGCGCAGCCCTACAACGGCGGCGTCGCGATCCTGTTTCGGACGAAGGCGGCCTGGTTCATCGGCGCCGTGACGGTAGAGGGGCGCATCGTGAGTCCGCCCACGCTGGGGCAACTGGAAAACGCCACCGACTTGAATCTGGGCGAGCCGTACACGGAGGAAAAGCTGAAGCGCGCGCTCTCCGAGCAGCAGCGGCTCTTTGAAGCCAACGGTCTCTACGACGCGGAGCTGCATCCCGTATTCGATTGGGATACGACGAAGCAATACCAGCAGGTCAATATCCGGTTCGTCGTGGGGAGCGGCCCCCGTGCGCGCTTCGCCACACCTGTGCTGACCGGGGACCTCAAACTGGATCAGGATCGCATCCTGCGCGCCACCAAATTCCGGCGCTGGCTTATCCATACCTGGAAGCCGATGACGCAGACGCGCGTGCGGCAGGCGCTCGACGGCGTCCGCGCGCTTTACGAAAAGGATAACCGGCTGGAGGCCAAGGTGACTCTCGAGTCGATGCGCTACGACGAGGCCACCCGGCAGGCCGTGCCGACGCTGAAGATCGACGCCGGTCCGCGCATCCAGGTGAATCCGGTCGGCGATAAGCTGCCGCAGCGTGTGCTGCGGCGCTACGTGCCGGTGTTCGAGGAGCACGCCGTCGATCGGGACCTGCTGACGGAGGGCGCGCGCAACCTGCGGGACTACCTACAGTCACAGGGATACTTCGATGCGGAAGTGGAATTCAAGCAGCAGGCCGTCATCCACGACCAGGCGAACATCGATTACCTGATCAACACCGGGAAGCGCCACCGCCTGGTGCGCATCGATATCGCCGGCAACCGGTATTTTTCCACCGAAGCCCTGCGCGAGCGCATGTTCCTGCAGACGCGATCGTGGCTGCAATTTCCGCATGGGCGCTACAGCGAGAGCCTCTTGCGGCGGGACGAGGAATCGATCCGCAGCCTCTATCAGTCGAATGGCTTTCGCGACGTCCAGGTGACGCACCGGGTTGTCGATAATTACGAAGGGAAGAGCGGTGACCTGGCGGTGTTCCTCAAGGTCGACGAGGGGCCTCAGTATTTCGTTGCCGCTCTCGACGTGGAGGGCATCGACCACCTGGACCGTGCCGGAGCCCTGGCCAAGCTGAGCTCGGTCGCGGGCCAGCCGTTCAGCGAATTCAACGTGGGCGTGGATCGCGACACGATCCTGGCGCAATACGCCGAGAAGGGCTTCCCGAAGGCGACCTTCGAGTGGAGCTCCGAGCCGGCGGCGGAGCCCCACCGCATGCGCCTGCGCTACGTGATCCACGAAGGCAGCCAGCAGTTCGTGCGGCAAGTGGTGGTCACGGGCAACCGGAGGACGCGGACGCAATTGATCGACCGCAACATCACCCTGAATCCCGGTGACCCGCTCTCGCCGGAGGAGATGACGGCGATCCAGCGGCGCCTCTATAATCTCGGCGTGTTTGCCCGCGTGGACGCGGCGATCCAGGACCCGGACGGCGATGTTCCGCAGAAATACGTGCTCTACAACGTCGAGGAGGCGCGACGGTATTCCATCGCGGTCGGGGTTGGCGCGGAGTTGGGGAGGATCGGCGGCTGCGAGGATTGCTTCGACGCGCCGGCAGGCGCCACCGGCTTCTCCCCCCGCGTCTCCTTCGACATCACCCGCAATAATCTCTGGGGCATCACGCACAGCATCAGCCTGCGAACCCGCGTCTCGACGCTGGATGACCGCGCGGTGCTGAACTATTCCTGGCCGCATTTCGCGCGGAACGACAACCTGACCGTATCGTTTACCGGCCTGTTCGACGATTCGCGCGATATCCGCACCTTCAATTACCGGCGCGAGGAGGCGTCCGCTCAGTTGAACCAGCGGCTGACCAAGACGATCACGCTGTTCTACCGGGTCGCGTACCGGCGGGTCAGCGTGAGCGACCTCAAAATCAGCCCGTTTCTGATTCCGCTCCTCTCGCAGCCGGTGCGCGTCGGGATCGGTTCGCTCAACCTGGTGCAGGACCGGCGCGACGATCCGCTCGATCCGCACAAGGGCATTTACAATACGCTGGATCTGGGGCTGGCCGACCGCGTATTGGGGTCGCAGCGCAATTTCGCACGCGTGCTGGCGCGCAACGCGACTTACCATCAGCTTGGCAAGCGGCTGGTGCTCGCGCGCAGCACGGAAATCGGGGACATCTACGCGTTTCACTGGAACGGAAGCCCGCTCGACGCGATCCCGCTGCCGGAGCGCTTCTTCAGCGGCGGGGACACCAGCGACCGCGGATTTCCCGAGTACCAGGCGGGGCCGCGCGATACCTCGACCGGCTTTCCGCTGGGCGGCACGGCGCTGTTCTTCAACCAGACCGAGCTGCGTTTCCCGCTGATGGGCGACACGTTCGGCGGTGTGTTGTTTCACGATATGGGGAACGTATTCTCCAGCTTCGACAAGTTCTCTTTCCGGGTGAGCCAGCAGAACCTGCAGGATTTCGATTACATGGTCCATGCGGTGGGTTTCGGGCTGCGCTACCGCACGCCGGTGGGCCCGGTGCGCGTCGACCTGGCGTACAGCATCAATCCGCCGTACTTTTTCGGATTCAAAGGGACGCAGCAGGACCTCCTGAATGCCGGCGTGAACCCGTGTTCGGGCCCATCGAGCAACCTTTGCGTGGTCCAGAACGTCAGCCATTTTCAGTTTTTCTTTTCACTGGGGCAAACGTTTTGAAAAGCCGAGTTCTTGACGCAGAGACGCGGAGACACAGAGGAACGCGGGTTACTCTTGTCTCCGTGTCTCTGTGTCTCTGCGTCATGGGAACAGCCCTCCAGGCCGAAACCATCGATCGGATCGCGGTCTCGGTCGGGAATCAGGTGATTACGGCGAGCGATCTCGACCGGCAGATCCGGATGGCGGCGTTCCTCAGCGGAACGGCGCCGGATTTCAGCACGGCGGCCCGGCGCGCCATGGCGGACCGGCTCGTGGCGCAGCGGCTGATGCTGAAGGAGATCGAGACGACGCATTACGTGGCGCCCGATCCCGCGGCCATCGGACCGGCGCTCGCGGAGTTCAAGAAGAAGTACTTCTCCAGCGATGAGGCCTACCGGCGCGCGCTCGAACAAGCCGGATTCACCGAGGCTGAGGTGCGCGAGGAACTGCTGCGCGAGCGGCTGGTAAACGCGTTCATCGAGGTGCGCTTCCACCCCGCGGTGCAGGTCACGGAGCAGGACATCCAGGATTATTTTGAAAAGACCGTGGCGCCGGCGGCGCGCGCCGCAGCCCCCGGGCAGCCGGTGGCGCTCGAGCAGTACCACGACCGTATCGAGCGCAGCCTGACGGGCGAGCGGGTGGATGCGGAAGTCGAGCGCTGGCTTGCCGAGGCGCGGCGGCGCAACGAAATCATCTACCATCCGGAGGCGTTCGAATGACCCGCCGGCG
>DATGMB010000255.1:0-22821 GCA_035293845.1 Bryobacteraceae bacterium | reverse complement strand
GTCGCGATTCCCACATTCCCACCGCGCCGACAGCTGGTCCTCCCTCTCAAAATCCAAAACCAAAAACCAAAACCGAAAGGAGCTTCCCGCTGCCGGCCACCTGCCTTCGGTTCAGGCTCATCCTTCGATGAGAATATGCTCTACCCTCGTGGAGTCATGCCCGCCGGCTTTCGCCCCTTCACCGCCGCTGCACTCGACCTGTTGCTCTCCTTCATGTCCCGCCTCTATGCCTATGACGCCATCCCGTTCGACCCCGCGCGTGCCCGCCGCACGGCGGAATGGCTGGCCGCCAACCCCGCCCACGGCGAAATCCGCATCATCGAAGTGGAAGAGGAGCCCGCCGGGTACCTGGTCCTCACCGCATGCGTCAGCCTGGAGTTCGGCGGCCCTTTCGCCCTCCTCGATGAGCTATACATCGCCGAGCCGTGGCGTCGCCGCGGCATCGGCGCTCAGGCCCTCGAATTCGCTGCCGTATGGGCACGCGACCGGGGCTTCTCTGCCCTCCGCCTCGAAACCGGTCACGACAACCTGCCCGCCCAGAACCTATACCGCAAAGCCGGCTTCATCCTCCATGACCGTCACTTAATGACCCGCTGGTTATAATCGGAGGCGTGCGCATCCCGTTCGCCGCGCTTTGTGTCCTCATCCTCCCCGCCGGCCTGGCCGACGTCCGCTCTTGCATTTGCGATTCCGCGCGCCCGGAGACCATGTCCGCGCGCGAATGCTCGCTCTGCCGCGTGGCCGACGCGCAGCCCGAAAAGCCGCCGTTCTTTTTCATCCGCGACGCGAATCCCAACAAGCCCAACCGCTGGCTGGCGCTGCCCCGCTTTCATCGTCACAACCCGCAGGATTTTTCGGAAATGACCGCGGCCGAGCGCACGGCCTACTGGGCGGCCACCATCGCCAAGGCCCGCGAGCTGTGGGGCGATGCCTGGGGCCTCGCGGTCAACAGCACCGATCGCCGCACGCAGTGCCACATGCACATCCACATCGGCAAGCTGAGGGAACGCGTGGAGAACGAATCGTTCACGGTGGTGGACGGCCCGGCCGATATCCCGCTGCCGCACGAAGGCGATGGCCTGTGGGTGCATCCTGCCGGCGGTAAGCTGCACGCGCATACCGGCGATCCCGCGCCGGAACTGCTGCTGGAGCGGTAAAGGTGGTGCCGGCCCATGGCCCGAGCTACCATTACGTATGCTCGTCGATATCGCGAAACTCCCCACCGCCGAAAATTCCGCCATCCGGCTGCACCCGGCGGACGATGTCGCCATCGCGCGCGTCCCGATCGCGGCCGGAACGGAGCTGCGCGTCGAAGGTGCGTCGGTCACGGCGGCGGAGGCGGTCCCGGCCGGCCACAAGATCGCTCTCCGGCCCATCGCGGCCGGCGACATGGTGCGCCGCTACGGGCAGGCCATCGGCCGCGCTAAAGTCGCGATTGCGCGCGGGCAGCACGTCCACACCCACAACCTCGGCTTCGAGGAGCTGCACCTGCAATACGAATTCCCGGCGGGAGACCAGGCGCCCGCGGCCCGCGCCGCCGATTGCCCCACCTTCCTCGGCTACGTGCGGGAGGACGGGCGTGTGGGCACGCGCAACTATATCGCCGTGGTCGCAGCCAGCAACTGCGCCGCGCACACCGTCGAACAGATCGCTCGCAGCTACGAGGGTGAGACTCTGCCGCCGGGCGTGGATGGCGTGGTCGCTTTCCCGCACGGCGAAGGCTGCGCGCACACGATCGGCCCGGATCTCGACCAGTTGCGCCGCACGCTGGCCGGTGTGCTGGTGCATCCGAACGTCTCGGCGGCCGTGATCGTCGGGCTCGGCTGCGAGACCAATCAGATCGAGCATTACCTCGGGCCCGGGATCGCGCGCGGCGGCCGGCTGGCCGGGCTGACCCTGCAATCGAGCGGCGGCACGCGCGGCACGGTGGAGGCGGCGCGGCGCGAAATCGCGCGCTTCATCGAGCAGGCGGCGGCCGAGCGGCGCACTCCGGCGCCCGCGTCGAAGATCGTGCTCGGGCTGAACTGCGGCGGCTCGGATTCGTTTTCCGGCATCACGGCCAATCCCGCCCTCGGCCACTGCTCGGACCTGCTGGCCGAAATCGGCGGCACGCCCGTGCTGGCGGAGACTACCGAAATCTTCGGCGCCGAGCACCTGCTGGTGCGCCGCGCGCGCAACCGGCAGGTCGCCGAAAAGCTGCTCGCGCGCATCGCCGCCTACAAGCGCTACCTCCAGCGTTTCGAGGGCAGCAGCTTCGACGATAATCCGAGTCCCGGCAACAAAGCCGGCGGCCTCACCAATATTCTCGAAAAATCCCTGGGCGCGGTCGCCAAAGGCGGAACCTCGCCATTGATCGAGGTCTACGAATATGCCGAACGCGTGACCAACAGCGGCTTCGCCTTCATGGACACGCCGGGCTACGACCCGATCTCGCTCACTGGCCTGGCCGCCGGCGGCGCGAACCTGATCGCGTTCACCACCGGCCGCGGCAGCGCCATCGGCTTTCCAACCGTGCCCGTGATCAAGATCGCGACCAACAGCAACACCTACCGCGCCATGACCGCCAACATGGATATCAATGCCGGGGCGATCGCGGATGGCGAAAAGACCGTGGAGCAGGTGGGCCGCGAGATTTTCGAGATGGTTCTTGAAGTCGCTTCGGGCCGCCGGACCTGCGCCGAACGTTTGGGCCATCACGAATTCGTTCCGTGGCGGATCGGCCCGGTTTTGTAATGGGGCCGCAGTACAATGGAGTCAAGCATGTCCAAACCGCTCGCCCTCTCCCTTGCCGCCGCGTTGTGCGTGGTCATGGCCGGGTCCGCGCAGAACGCGCCGAAGAAATCGGCTCTCGATAAAGCAACCATCGAGGCCTATGTGCGCCATCTCTACGTGATGGACAAGCGGATCGCCATCACGGTCTCCGACCCCAAACCTTCGGCCGACCTGCCGGGCTTCTATGACGTCACCGTGCACGCTTCTATGGGCGTGCAGTCGCAGGACTTCCCATTCTATGTGTCGAAGGACGGCTCGAAGATCCTGCAGGGCACGGTCTACGACGTGAATTCGAACCCGTTCAAGAAGGAACTGGACAAGCTCAAAACGCAGTTCGAGCCCAGCATGGGAACTCCCGGCGCGGACGTGGTGCTGGTGGAGTTCAGCGACTTCCAGTGCCCGTATTGCAAGGAAGAGGCCACCATGCTGCGTCAGAACCTGCTCAGCGCCTACCCCAAGCAGGTGCGGCTGTACTTCAAGACCTTCCCGATCGAGTCGCTGCACCCGTGGGCCAAGGCGGCGGCCATCGCGAGCAAGTGCGTATACCGGCAGGATCCGGCGGCGTTCTGGGATTTCCATGACTGGATCTTCGCCCACCAGTCGGAGACCTACCCCGAAAACCTCAAGGACAAAACGCTGGATTGGGCCAAGCAGCAGAAAGGCATCGACGCGCTGCAACTTGGCCAATGCATGGATACGAAGGCCACCGAAGCGGAAGTGAACCGCGACGAAGCCGAGGGCCGCGAACTGCAGGTGGACCGCACGCCGACCATCTTCATCAACGGCCGCCGGATCAACTCCACCATCGACTGGCCGAACCTGCGCTCCATCATCGACTACGAGATCGAATACCAGAAGACCGCCAAGAACGCCGGCGAAAACTGCGGCTGCGACCTGCAATTGCAACTGCCCGGCATGGCGAAAGAAGACAAGACCCTGCCGCTGGCGCCGGTAAAGAAATAGAGCTCCCCGCATGAAACTGCCGTATCGCGCGCTGCTGCCCGTTGCCGCGGCGTGCCTCGCCTTTGGCGCCGCTCCGGCGATCGATCCGAAAGTCTACCTGGAGGAGGTTAAGTACCTGGCCTCGCCCGAGCTTCAGGGACGCAAGACCGGCACCCCGCAAGCCGAGCAGGCGGCGGCGTACATCGCGGGCAAGTTCCGCGAGTTCCACCTCGAGCCGCCCGACGGCAAGAGCTATTACCAGGCCTTCGATTTCACCACGTCGGCGCATCCCGGCAACAACAACCGGCTCACGGTGACCGACGGCGGCCGGACGGCGCACCTGCGGCTTGCCGAGGATTTTGCGTTGTTCAACTTCTCGCATGCCGGCCGTTTCCGCGGCCCGCTCGTGTTCGCCGGATACGGCATCACGGCTCCGGAATTCCAGTATGACGACTACGCCGGGCTGGACGTGAAAGGCCGCGTCGTGCTGATCCTGCGGCATGCGCCCCGCAGCCACAATTTCGGCGCGCACGAGGAGTTCGCCAGCAAGGCGTCGAACGCGAAGATGCACGGCGCGGCGGCCGTCATCCTGGTCAACGACGTGCCGCACCGCCCCGAAGGCGGCGACAAACTGGAGCGGTTCTCGATTGTCGACGGGCCCGAGGACACCGGCATCCCCTTCGTGCAGGTGAAAGAGGCGATTGCCGCGCAGTGGTTCGCCGAGGCCGGCAAGCCCATCGATGCCGTCGTGGCCTCGATCGACCGCGACGGCAAGCCCGAGTCGTTCGAGTTCCCGCGCTCGCTTTCCGTGGATGCGAACGTAGATCTGGAGCGGGAGGTCAAAACCGTGCACAACGTGGCCGGGTACTTGCCGGGGACGAGCGATGAGTACGTCATCATCGGCGCGCACTACGATCATCTCGGGCTGGGCGGCGAGTATTCGCTCGCGCCCTCGATGACCGGCACGGTGCATCCCGGCGCCGACGACAATGCCAGCGGCACCGCCGGCGTGATCGAGCTCGCGCGGTGGTATTCCACGCAGCCGAAGCAGAAGCGCGGCATTTTGTTTTTGACATTCACGGGCGAAGAAGAAGGGCTCCTCGGCTCGGAGTTCTGGGCTGCGCATCCGGAGGTGCCGATCGAAAAGGCCGTCGCCATGGTGAACATGGACATGATCGGGCGCGTGCGCAACGGCAAGCTGTATATCGGCGGGACGGCCACCGGATCGAACTTCCGCGAGCTGCTCAATGGCCTGGTGGCGCACTCCGGCGGGTTGACCGTCGATTATTCCGAGGGCCCCGAGTCGAGTTCGAGCGACCACACGTCGTTTATCGCCAAGCACGTGCCGTCCTTGTTCTTCTTCTCCGGCCTGCACAGCGATTATCACAAGCCGAGCGACACCTGGGACAAGATCGACGCGCCGGATGCGGCCAAGGTGCTGGCGCTGGTGGCGGAGGTCACGGACGAGCTGCGCGAGGAGCCCGGCCGGCCCGAGTTCCACAAGCCCGCGGCGCCGGCTGGGCACGGCGCCGGCGACCCGGGTCCGGTTTCGGGCGCGAGCGGCTACGGGCCGTGGTTCGGCTCGGTGCCCGATTTCGGCGAAGGCGTCAACGGCGTCAAGTTCGCGGACGTGACCGCCGGATCGCCCGCGGCCAAGGCCGGCCTGCGCGCGGGCGACGTCCTGACCGAATTCGACGGCAAGCCGATCGGCAATCTTTACGATTTCACCTACGCCCTGCGCGCGAAAAAGCCGGGCGATGCCGTGAAGGTGAAGGTGCTGCGCGAAGGCAAGCCCCTCGAAGCGACCGTGGTGCTGGCGCAACGGTGACGCGGCGCACGGTTTGCACGCGCCCGGTTCTGCGAACATACGCTTATGGCGTGCCTGTTGCTGATCCTGGTGCTGGCGTTTCCGCGCCTCGTGCTGCTGCTACTGTTCCTGTTCTCGAATTACCTGCAGTATGCGTATCACGGGCTGCTGATCCCTCTTCTGGGTTTCATCTTCCTGCCCCTGACTACTCTTGCCTATGCGTGGCTGTTACATTCACACATACCGGTGGCGGATCCGGCCGGCCTGATTGTCATGATTCTGGCCGTGGTGATCGACGCCGGCGGCCTGGGCGGAGGCGCGTGGCACCGCAGCCGCTGGTGATCGCTTACAATTCAGTCATATGAACATGGCCCGATGGATGGCGGGCGGGCTCGCCGCGACGCTGGCTTTTGCCTGCGCGGCCCAGACCCGCCCGAACTCGTCACCAAGGAACAATCGCGTGCAGAAACAAGCCTTCGGAAAACTGCCGGATGGGACGCCGGTCGATCTCTACACTCTCTCCAATGCCAAGGGGATGCAGGCGCGCATCATGACGTACGGCGGCGCGGTGGTGTCGCTCACCGCGCCGGATCGCGCCGGCCGCTATGCCGACGTGGTGCTGGGAATGGACGACCTGGATGGCTACCTGAAGGGCGTGCCGTATTTCGGCGCGCTCATCGGCCGGTACGGGAATCGCATCGGCAACGCGCAGTTCACGCTGAATGGCAAGACCTACCACCTGCCGAAGAACGACGGCAACAACACGCTGCACGGCGGCAATCGCGGCTTCGACAAGCGCGTCTGGACGGCCCACGAAACGGAAGGCGGGCTGGAGCTGACCTACGTCAGCGCCGACGGCGAAGAGGGATTCCCCGGCAAGCTGACCGCGAAGGTGGTCTATAGCGTCACGCCGGCCAACGAGCTGCGCATCGAGTACACCGCCACTACGGACAAGGACACGGTCGTCAACCTGACCAACCACTCCTATTTCAACCTGGCCGGTCAGGGCGAAGGCGACATCCTGGGGCATCAGGTGACGATCCACGCCACCCGGTTCACACCCGTCGATGCGGGACTGATTCCCACGGGCGAGTTGCGGCCGGTCGAGGGGACGCCGTTCGATTTCCGTAAGGCGACGGCCATCGGGGAGCGAGTCGCGGCCAAGGACCGGCAGGTCGAATACGGCAAAGGGATCGACCACAACTGGGTGCTCGACGGCAGCGGCATGCGCGTGGCGGCGGAGGTCTACGAGCCGAAGACCGGCCGCACGATGCAGGTGCTGACCGACCAGCCCGGCCTGCAGTTCTACACCGGCAACTTTCTGGACGGCACCATCCACGGCAAAGGCGGCAAAGTGTACGGCCACCGCAGCGCCTTTTGCATGGAGACGCAGCACTTCCCGGATTCGCCCAATAAACCGGAATTTCCCACCACGGTGCTGAAGCCGGGGCAGACGTATCACACCGTGACGGTGTACCGGTTTTCCGCGAGGTAACGGTAGCAGGCCCATGGCCTGCCCACCCTGGACGTGGCTCCGCGCCACGAAAAACCGCTACGATTAGCGGTTGTGGTCTAGCAGAATCAATGACTTAACACCAAAAACCGCCAAATCGTGGCGGTTTTTCGTGCGCCAAACGGCTTCCGGGAAGCGTGGGCCTGCGCTAATATCGCAGTTCTTCGCGGGTGAAGACCAGGTCGCGGTCGAGGACCATTTCGAGCGTGGTGCCGGCGGGAAGGACCGGCTCGGGCCGCTTGCCGAACAGGCCGCCGAGGCCTGCGGCAATGCCGGCCGCCGCGCCGATGCCGAGACCGGTAATCGGATGTCCGGCGGCGGCTCCGGCTAAGCCGCCGACTCCCGCGCCGATCGCGCCGCCGGTCGCCGCGCGGCGGGCATCGCCGCCGGGGTCGCCGTCAGTGGCCAGCTTACCTTCCTGCGTGCCATCGGGCCGCGAGCGCAGGTCGCGCGAAACGCCGCTCGGCAGCGTGATCGAATCGAAGCGGATGTACAGCTCGCCCTTGCCGCTGCCTTTGGGCGGCTTGGCCACGACGATGGTTCCGGCCACGTCGCTGCCGCGCGGAATCACGATGCGGCCGTTGGCGGCGACGGGCACCGCGGTCTGCAGGTAGACGTGATCGCCCTCCTGCGATTTCTTGGTATTCAGCGGATTGAGCAGGCGAAGCAGCACGTGGGTGCCGCCGGGCACGGTGTAAGTGTCGGGCGTCGACGCCGGCATGGGAGCGGGGCGCGGGGTGAGAATCGGCGCCTGAGGCTGCACCGCGCGGCCTCGAGCCCGCGCGGCCGATGCGGTCGAAACCGGCGGCGGCGGCGCGCTTCCGGCGCGCCGGTAGACGAGCTTCTGCTCGCTTTCTCCGGTGGCGCGCACCGTCTGGCGCGTAATCGTGAGCAGCGATCCGCCGGCGGAAAGCTGCCAGCGATCCATCAGGGTGTAGTTCTCCGGGCCGGAAACCAGCGAGTTGACGAGCAGCGCGGCGCCTTCCCATTTCACGACGCTGTTATAGTCGAAGCGGCCGAGCCGGTAGCGGCTCTCGCTGCCGTCCAAATTATAGGACCACGCGGCGGACTGCCCGTTGGCGTCTGACGAAACGTGCAGCGAGCTGTCGTTCATCGTGACCGTGATAACGTCCGCCAGGCCGTTGCCCAGGCCGCGGCTGTCGCTGCGGTCGTACACCAGAATCCAGTTGCCGGAGAAATCGCGGTCGGAATCGACCGCCAGCAGAGCGGGAAGAAGGCTGCCGGCGAGCAGCAGGGAGCAGGTAAGTCGCCGCATTCTGGCTCCATGTTACCAGGATCGGCGATTACCGCGGGCGGGCGGAGTATTTCTCGAATAGCTGTTTCGGGCGGGTGTCGAGGCTCACGGGCCGGCCATCGATGAACACCATCTTGACCTTGGTAGTCGCTTCCAGGGGATCGCCGTCGGTGACGATGAGGTCGGCGGTCTTGCCCTCTTCGAGCGAGCCCAGCGTCTTCGAAAGGCCGAAGATCTCGGCCGCGCTGAGCGATACCGCGCGGTAGGCTTCCTCCTGCGGCAGGCCGAACGGGACGGCGGCGGCGGCCTGATAGGGCAGATTATGGGTCCGGCGCGCGCTGAAGGTCGCGATGGCGAAGGGGATGCCCGCGCGGTAGAGCTCGCCCGCGGTGGTGAAGGAGCGGTCGTAGGGATCGTCGGGGTTGAGCGGCAGCGTGAAGGTGGGGCCGAGGACCACCGGGATCTTGTGCTCCTTGAGCAGCGGAATGCACTTATAGGATTCGTAGGCGTCGGCGAGGATGATGCGGACCTTCTGCTTTTCGGCGAAGGCGACGGCCTCGCGGATCTCTCGCTCGCGAACCGCGGTGACGAACAGCGGCGTCGTGCCGTCGAAAACCGGCAGCATGGCCTCCAGGCGCAGGTCGGCTTTGACGCCCGGCGCGTGGGCTCGTTTGGCGCGCCAGTAGGCGCGGGCTTCGTCGAAGAACGAGTTCAGCGCCAGCATGTTGCGGTCGTACTCGGCCTTGGCCTGTTCGTAGGGGACGGGCGGAGGCGGCGCGGGATCATCGTCGGCGTCGTCGTCCTCGTGCGGCGGGATCGGGTGGATCGTCAACGCGGGGAAGCGGAGGTGGATGGCGACGAGCGGCGCGACGGTCGTGGGTCCGGCGGTCGCGGCATCCAGGTGAATCAGCGACATCTGGCCGGCGAGAAGATCGCCCTCGGCCATCTCGATCACGCTGGTGACGCCGTTGGCGCGCGAGAATGCAATGTGGTCGCTCGATGGATTCACGGCGTCGGCGGCGCGGAGTTGGGGGTTGAGCAGGCCCGGCTCGGCCGCGTCGGAGGCCTGGTTATCCGCAGTGCTATCGAGGCCGAGCATCGAGGCGGCGTCGATCATGCCGGGCCAGACCTGCTGGCCGGGGATATCGATGATGCGGTAGTTGTCCGGCGGGGTGAAGTTCTTGCCGACGGCGACGATTTTGCCGTCGCGGATGAGGACTGAGCCGCCCTCGATGACGCGTCCCGCGAGCGTGTGGATCGTGCCACCGCGCAGCATGATGCCCTCGGACGGCGGGGGCGGACTCTGCGCCAGGGCGGCGGCGAGCGGGACGAAGATCAAACAACTGCGCACGGCAATGAAACTATGGTAACAGCAGGCGGGAGTGGCAAGATCTGCTTGACCTGTCTAAGGCCGGCGGGTTGAGGATGAAAGGAGGACGATGCCGCTGACCATCACGAAGCTCGCGCGGGCCTGCGGATTGAGCCGCAGCACCGTGTTGTACTACGAATCGCTGGGGCTTGTGCGGCCCGCGCGCCGGAGCGCCGGCAATTACCGGCTGTATCAGGATGGGGACCTGGCCCGTTTGCGCCAGGTCTGCGCCTACCGCGATGCGGGACTGAAGCTCGGCGACATCCGGTCCCTTCTGGAAGGGCCGCGCGGCGATGCCGCGGGGGTGCTCGAGCGGCGGCTGCTCGAAATCGGCAAAGAGATCGAGATGCTCCGCGAGCATCAGCGGGCGATCGCGCGGCTGCTGGGCCAAACGAAACGACTGAGGAGGAATCGAATGGTAACGAAGACGAAGTGGGTGGAGATCATGCGAGCGGCGGGCTTCAGCGAGGAGCAAATGCACCGCTGGCATCGCGAATTCGAGAAGGCGGCGCCGGCGGAACATCAGGAATTCCTGGAGTTCCTGCACATTCCGGAGGCGGAGGTGAAACGGATCCGGGAGTGGTCGGCGGGGCGGCCGTAGCAGCAAGGGCCGCCCCGCTTTCCGGCGAGGGCGGCTCTACTGCTTGGCCTTGAGGACGTCCACCAGTTCCTGCACCGCGGCGGCGCTCTTCTGCAGGAGCGCCTTTTCGGCGTCGGTGAGCTGGATTTCGTAGATTTTCTCGATGCCGTTGGAGCCGAGCTTCACGGGCACGCCGACGAACAGGCCGTTGATGCCGTATTCGCCTTCGAGGTACGCGGCGCAGGGGAGCACCTTTTTCTTGTCCTTGAGAATGGACTCGGCCATCTCGACGGCGGCGGCGGAAGGCGCATAGTAGGCGCTCCCGGTCTTCAGGTATTTGACGATCTCCGCGCCGCCATTGCGGGTGCGGTCGACGATGCGGTCGATCGTCGCCTGATCCATCAGCTCGGTGAGCGGGATGCCGGAGACGCTCGAGAGCCGCACCAACGGGACCATGGTATCGCCGTGGCCGCCCATCACGACGCCGGTCACGTTCTCAACCGAGACCTGCAATTCCTCGGCGATGAACGTGCGGAAGCGGGCGCTATCGAGCACGCCGGCCATACCGACCACGCGGTTCTTGCTGAAGCGGGAGACCCAGTGCGCGGCCTGGCACATCGCGTCGAGCGGGTTCGTGACGACGATCAGGATGCAATTCGGCGAATACTTCGCGATCTGCTCGGTGGCGGTGCGGACCACGTCGTAGTTGGCGAGCAGGAGATCGTCGCGGCTCATGCCGGGCTTGCGCGGAAAGCCGGCCGTGAGGATGGCGATATCGGAGTTGGCCGTGGGCTCGTAATCGTTGGCGCCGGTGACCGTAACGTCGTAGCCCTGAACCGGGCCGGACTCGAGGATATCGAGGCCCTTACCCTGGGGAACCCCCTCTACGACGTCCACCAGGACGACATCGGCAAGTTCCTTATCCGCAATGCGCAACGCGCAATTGGCGCCGACGTTGCCGGCGCCCACAACCGTCACTTTCTTTCGCAAGGGAAGCTCCTTTGGCTTGGGAAATTGGAAAGTCGATTTTAGCGCGCTTCATGCGCGTGCGGAGCAACCGATCGCGCGGGCCGGCCGTGCTCCGCGCGGGCTGCCCGCCGCGGCTTATGTGAGCGGCAACTCCCAGTATTCGCCGGTCATTTCCGGGCCGAACATCGCGTGGCGCTCCTCGCGCACGAGGCGGAAGCCGGCGGTCCGGTAGATGTGGCGGGCCGGGAGCAGGATGTCCTGTGTCCACAGGCTGAGGGTGCGGTAGCCGCATTGGCGCGCAAACGCGATGCACTCCTCGACCAGTCGGCGGCCGACGCCGAGCCCGCGGGCCGCCGGTTCCACCAGCAGCAGGCGGAGCTTGGCGACTTCGTCCGAGTGGCGGACACAAAAGATGCAGCCGGCGGGAATGCCGTCCGCTTCGGCGATCCAGCAGCGTTCGCGGGCCGGGTCGAAGCTCGCGGCGAATTGCGCCACCACCCCCGCGACCAGAGCTTCGAAGCGCTGGCCCCAGCCGTATTCCTCGAAGTAAAGAACGCCATGCCGATGGATGACCCATCCCATATCGCCGGGGCGGGGCGAGCGCAGCGAAATGGCGGGTGGGGCGGCGGCGCTGGCGAGGAGGCGCTCGATCTGTTGCATCGATTCGACCACCCGGGCGCGGGCAGGCCCAGAGAGCGGTTCGAGCATCGTAGCAGTCTGCCGGTCCGCGCCGCGGTCGAGCGGCAGAAATGCCTGCCGGCCGGCGCGCGTCAGCCGGAGCTCGCTGCGGCGGCCGTCGTCGCGCCCCCGGCGGCGCGAGAGCAGGCGCCGCTCCTCGAAGCGGCGCAGGATACGGCTGAGATAACCGGCGTCGAGATCGAGATCGCGCGCGATCTCGCCGGCTGTCGAGTTTTCGCGGTGAGCGAGCTCGTAGAGGACGCGGGCTTCGGTGAGGGAAAAGGGGCTCGCGAGGTGGCCCTCGCCGAGCGCGCCGATCCGGCGGGTGTAGAAGCGGTTGAAGGCGCGCACGGCGGCGACGTGAGGATCGGGCACGAGGCGATTATCAGCCGATTAGTTGACGGAGTCAACTACTTTCGCCGTGCGCCAACGGACAGTGGGCCGGCGCGTGCCGCTCGGCGGGCCAACCGTCCGGTAAAGCGGCTGACAATGGGCGCGCGCGTGCACCCCGCTCGGTATGGGCGAGGTGCAGGACACATTGAATGATCTGATTGCCACGTGCCGCGATAGCGAAGAGGGATTCGGCAAGGCGGCAAAGGGGGCGCACAGCGAAAATTTGCGCAGCCGGTTTATTGGAATTGCGCGGCAGCGGTCGCATTTCGCGGAGGAGATCGCCGGCTATCTGCGCAAGATGGGAGCGGAGCCGGCCGTCTCGGGCCACCAGAGCGGGATTCAGCACCGCGGATGGCGGGAGCTCGAGGAGAGCATCCGTCCCAAGGACGATACTTCGTTCCTGGTGGAATGCGAGCAGGGCGAAGAAAACACGCTGCGGCACTACGAGCGGGCGCTCTCGAAGGACCTTCCGGTGCCCGTGCGGCCCATCATCGAGCGGCAGCGGCTTGCGGTGCAGGAGGCGCTGCTCGAGCTGCGGAGCGTGGAATTAGCGAGGCGCGCCGGTTAGCTGCCGGAGCGCTATGATGAGGGCCGGAGGCGGCCCCGGATGCTGCAGAAGGGAAGGGCGAGCAAGGTCACCATTTTTCTGAATGAGGACACGCCCCGGCATCTCGGCACGCTGTGCGATGCGGTAATGACGTTCCTGCTGCACAAAGGTGTGGCCGGCGCCACCGCGACGCGCGCCATGGCGGGATTCGGATCGCACCGCGCGCTGCATTCCACGGGTATGGAGGCGCGCGCGGAGCATCTGCCCGTGCGCATCGAGTTCATCGAGGAGGCCGGGAAGGTTGGCGAGATTCTGCCGGCGCTCGAAGCGATGGTGACCGACGGTATCATCGAGGTGCAGGAGACTACCGTCGTTAAGGCGGCGAATTACGAGCGCCCGGAGCCGCAAGCGCCGCCGGTAGTGCATCGCGGCGCAGCGCGCATGATGCGTGTGTATCTGGGGGAATCGGACCGCTGGCAAGGCATGCCGCTGTACGAGGCCATCGTGCAGCGGCTGCGGATGGTGGACGTCGCTGGAACGACCGTGTACCGCGGCGTGCTCGGCTACGGGGCGAAGGGACACACGCATAAGAGCGGCCGGCTGCCGTTTTCGCACGATCTTCCTGTCATGATCTCGGTGGTCGATACGGCCGAGCGGATCGAGCGGGCGATCGCGGAAATCGAAGGCATGATGCAGGACGGGCTGATCGTGCTCTCCGACGTCGAGGCGATCCGTGTGACGCACGGAGCCGCGGAGGGCCCGGCGGAGGCGCATCCTGGGAGCGGCGATGCGATCCGCTAAGCCGGCCAGGCTGCTCCGCGTGCATTTCGCCGAGTCCGACCGCTACCGCGGGCGGCCGCTCTACGAGGCGCTGGTGGACCGCTGCCGCGAGCTGGGGATCGCGGGCATTACGGTATTCCGCGGCCTGGAAGGATTCGGCGAAACGGCCGGCCTGCGGCGGAGCGGCATGCTGCGGCACGATCCGCCGATGGTCGCGGCGATCGTCGATTCGGCGGAGAACGTGGCGCGCGCGGCGGCGGAAATCGAAGGCATGCTGGAGCACGGGCTGATGGCGGTCTCCCAAGTGGAAGCCATCCGGTTGGAGCAGGCGCCGGGGACGTGGGGCCAGGAATAGGCGGACCGCGGTTACACTGTGGTTTGACCGTGGACCCAAAGCGCGTGCCCGTCTGGATCTATTTCGCCCTGCTGGCGAATGTGGTCCTCTTCTTCCATCAGCCGCTGTTCAGCGCGCAATACCTGTTTCCCTGGGATTTTCGCGGCGTGCAATTGCCGCCCATCACATTTCTCGCCGAACGGCTGCGGCAGGGGCATTTCGCGCTGTGGAATCCGTACGTGTACTGCGGTTTCCCGGTGTTCGCCAACATCGAGGGCTGCTATTTTCAGCCGCTGGTGCTGGCGAGCGCGTGGATTGCGGCGCATACGTCACTCGACGCTCTGCCGATGCTGCTCGAATGGGCGGTGGCGCTGCAGATCTGGATCGCCGGCATCTGCGCGCTGCACCTGTTCCGGCGGCTGGGCGCGGGACTCGCGCCGGCCGCGGCGGGCGCGGTGATCTTCGAGACCGGAGGCTTCTTCGCCTCGCGCGCCGAGCACATCGGCGCCGAAATGGCCGTGGTGTGGATGCCGCTCGCGTGGCTCGCGGTGCTGCGGCTCGCCGAGGGCGGAGGACGCAGATGGCTGGCGGTCCTGGCTGCCGCTCTGGGGCTTTCGGTGGTGGGCGGATTCCCGGCGGCGACGCTGGCTGTGTTCGTTTCGGCCGTCGTGCTGGCGGCGCTGCTGATTGCGCTGCGCGAGGCGAAAGCGGGCCTCCTGCTGCCGGTCTTGGCGGCTTGTGTCCTCGGGATTCTGCTCGCCGCGGCGCAGTTTTTCCCGACGACGCAGTTGACCGATCACAGCGTCGCGAAGTATCGCGCGGACTGGCTTGGGATGGGCGGCGGGCTGGCGCCGCAGAGCCTCGTCTCGCTCGTACTGCCGGATTACTATCACCAGTTCGACACCGCGCGCTTTCACGGGCCGGGCGACCTGACGTTCCTCTATCTGTATTGCAGCCTCGCGGGTCTGGCGCTGGCGCTGTACGCGGTGCTGCGGCTGCGGCGCAGCCGGGCGGTGGCGATCCTGGCGCTGATGGCGGCGTTCGGCATCTTCTGGATGCTGGGCGAGCACACGCCGCTGTGGCGCTGGTTCTATCCGCTGCTGCCCGAGAAGGTGCGGATCGGCATTCATCCCGAATACACCTACGGCATCCTGACGCTGGCGATCGGCGGTCTGGCGGCGCTCGGCCTGGAGTCGCTGCGTGTCCGCGAGGCGGTCAAGTGGGGCATCGCGGCGGTCGTCGCGGCCGATCTCTTCCTGGTGGGATCGGGACGGCCGATGAATGTGATTTCGGTGAAGCAGGACCCGGGGGTGACGCGCGAGGCGTTCGGCGGCAGCCGCGAGCTGCTGGACGGAGTGCGGCGGAGGGTGCTTGCGGAGCAGCCGCCCGCGCGCATCGACAACACCACGGATACGGACGCGTTCTGGTCCATTGCGGGGCCGGTCACGGGCGTGCCGTCGGCCAACGGGATCAGCCCGCTGGCCCCGGAGTACGTGATTCAAATGCGCCTGTTCCTGCACGACGGGGCGCGCTGGGGATGGTATTACCCGGTCGAGAAAGTGGATTCGCCGGCGCTCGACTGGATGGGCACGCGGTACGTCGTGGCCGGGGCGAAGATGGCCGAACGGATGCGCGCAATGCCGCGATTCCGCCATGTAGCGAGCCTGCCGGGCAATGAGCTGTTCGAGAATGCGACCGCCATGCCGCGGTTCTGGCTGGTGCACGAGGTGCGGCGGGGGACATCGGTGGCGGGCGTCGATTTGCGGAAGATTGCGGTCACGGAAGAGGACCTCGCGCTGCCATCCGGAATCGCCGGTCAGGACGCGGTATCGCCGGTCGAGTACCAGCCCGATTCGCTGGAACTCGCGGTGAATGCGTCGGGTCCCGCGCTGCTGGTCGCGGCGGAGACGGAATATCCGGGATGGCGGGCCTGGGTGGACGGCCGCCCGGCGGAGATTCATCGTGTGGATCTCGCGTTTCGCGGCGTCGCCGTTCCGGCCGGCGCGCATCGCGTGCGGATGGAATTTCGGCCGGAGATCTTGTGGGTGGGGCTGAGCGTTACCGCCGCGACCGCCGCGTTGCTCGCGGGGCTGGCGATGTCGGGATTTCGCCGCCGGGACGCGGCGGCGCTCCCCCGCGGCGGCGGATGATCCGGCCGAGGACGGCGAAATCGGCGCGCTGCGGGCTCGCCTGAGCACCGACCACCGTTGTGGCGCGAGACAGCCCGTGCGGCACATGACATATAATGGGCGCCGAATGAAACAGACCGGTCTGCTTTTGATTTTCGCGGCGCTGGCCTTCGCCCAGGAAACGCCCACCGAGCGCGAGGCGGCGCGCGATGTGCTGCGCAAGATGGATGCGCTCGAAAAATCGCTCGACGTGAGCGGGTGGGTGGGAAAGTTCAGCGCGCCGGATACGGGCCGGGACCGGGTGACGAGCCGGGCGAAGCAGCTCATGGAGACCGAGTTGCTCGCCATGGGAGACGACATCACGCGGCACCCGGAAATCGGCTTCGTCGAGACGCGGTCGGTGGGCATCCTGGTCGATTACCTGAAGAAGCACAACTTCGATGTGACGGTCGGGGTGGCCAACCTGCCCACGGCATTCGTGGCGCGCTACAAGGGCAATCGCGGGGCGCCGAATCTGGGGATCATCGTCGAGTATGACGCCCTGCGCGGCACCAAGGGCGCGTTCCACGGCGACCAGCACTCGACGCAGGGGCCGATCGGGATGGCGGCGGCGGTCGCGATGGCGGAGTGGCTGGAGCGGTCGCACGCGCCGGGGAGCGTCACGGTGTTCGGGACGCCCGGCGAGGAGATGATGCCGCCGGTGGCCAAGACCGATATGTTCAAGGCCGGCATTTTCGAAGGCATGGACGTGATCGTGCGCAGCCACGCAGTGAGCGCGACCAACCGGCCGGCGCCGGGCTTCGGCACGTGCTGCCTGAACATCGACGGCGTGAAGTACACGTTTTCCGGCGCGCCGGCGCACCAGATGACGCCCTGGGCGGGGCGCAACGCGCTCGAGGCGGTCATCCACCTGTTCAACAATATCGATGCCGCGCGCACCACCATGCGGCCGGAGGCGCGGATTCAGGGCGTGATTACCGAAGGCGGCGCGGCCCCCAACGTGGTGCCGGACCGGACCCAGGCGGATTTCTACATCCGGTACCCGGACGCGGTGTACCTGGCGCAGGTGCGGGAAGCGGTGGACAATGCGGCGCGGGCGGCCGCCCTGGCCACCGGCACGAAAGTCAAGATCGACAACTACGGAAACCTGCGGGACGGCATTTCCGTGGCGACGCTCGCCGAGGTGGGCTTCGCGCACATGAAGCAGTTCGGCGCCACGCACGTGGCGGAGGCTCCGGGAAAGCCGCAGGGCTACGAAGAGACGGGCAGCGTTTCGAGCGCCATTCCGGGGCTGGGATTCGCGGCCCACACATCGAACGCCGCCAATCACACTTACGAAATGGAAGCCGACGCGCTCACCGAGGTAGGGCACCAGGGCTTCGTCGTCGACGCGCAGGCCATGGCGGCGCTGCTCTACGATTTCGCGACCAGCGCGGACTACCGGGCCGCCGTGAAGCGCGAGTTCACCGGCATTCAAGCGCTGTTTGGCGAGTATCAGGACGCGTTGAAGAAGGTCTACCCGACGCCGCGCGTGCCGGACCCGAAGTAACCGGGCCGGCAGTGGGAGTTGGGTACGTACCAATTCGCGTCATAGGGACCATAACTCCCGGTTCTGGCGCGCTGCGCAGCCGCACGGAGATAATCGGGGCGTAGATGCTACGCCTCTTTCTGGCTGCGATCGCGATGTGCTCCGTGGCTCCGCTGACGGCGAGCGCCAATGCGCTTTCCGTGGCGGCGCAATACAACGTCTTTACGTTCGGCAACTTCACCACCAGCAACAACGGCGACACGCAGGGTCCGCTGGCCGGCGGCGGCGTGGTGACGATCAACGGCTACAGCGTGGGCGCCTCCTCCTCGTCGTCGTTCTACAATCTGGTGGCCGGGACGAACCTGATCGCAAGCAACGGCAGCGCCAACGGACTGGTGTTCGACGGCGGATCGGGCGGGATCGCGCAGAGTTTCACGATCGGATCGGGCGATCTTTACACCGGAGGAAGCGGGCCGATCGACTTTGCCGATGTCAGTGCGCAGCTGCGCACCACGTCGTCAGGGCTGGCCGCCATGTCCGCCACGGCGGGCGATTCCTGCGCCTTTCTGAATTACTATTGGCTGACGTGCAGCGCGACGCAGCACGGCACGAATATCATCGATCTCCCCCCGTCGCTCCTCTCGTACTTCAATACGAGCTACGGGTTCCAGGTGAATTCCACGTACTCGGATGCGACGATTGTGATCAACGTCCCCGGTACTTCGGACACCACGCCGAACAACTGGGCCTTCAGCGGCACTTCGGGGCCGATGGTGCTGCTCAACTTCCCGAACGCCACCAGCCTGACGCTGAGCAGCTATGTGGCGGCGAGCGTACTGGCTCCCAATGCCAGCGCGAGCGCACCCGCCCCGGGGCATCTGGATGGAACGTTCATTGCGAACTCGTTTTCCTCCGGGCAGTACCAGTTCAATGACGCCCTATTCTCCGGCACGCTGCCGGATTTCAGTGCCACGCCGGAGCCCGCTCCGGGCTTCCTGATCGGCCCGGTCCTGGCCGGTCTCGCGCTCGCCGCCGCAAAGTCCCGCCGCGGGTAACGTTTGGCGGCGGGCCTACGCCTTCGTGGGATACTGAGAGGATTCCCAATCGGCTTTTCCGCATGAAACAAGCTTCCCGTTTTCTTCCCCTCCTGCTTCTCCTCTTCGCCGGCAGCGGATGCGCGGCGCTGATTTACGAGATTGTCTGGTATCAGTTGCTGCAACTGGTGATCGGGTCGAGCGCGATTTCGCTCGGCGTGCTGCTGGCGGCGTTCATGGGAGGGCTGTGCGCCGGCAGCCTCGCGCTCGCGCGGCTCGGGTGGGCGGCGAAACAGCATCCGCTGCGGGTCTATGCCAAGATCGAGTTCGCCATCGCGGCGTGCGGGATTCTGGCGCTGATCGGGATGCCGCTGGTCGATGGCGTCTACACGGCGGCGGTCGGGCACGGGATGCCCGCGATTCTGCTGCGCGCGCTGGTTTGCGCCCTCTGCCTGATGCCCCCGACATTCCTGATGGGGGCCTCGCTGCCGGCCGCCGCGCGATGGATCGAAACCAGTCCCGAGGGCGTTGCCTGGATGGGCTACCTGTACGGCGCCAATACGGCGGGCGCGGTGTTCGGATGTCTGCTCGCCGGGTTCTATCTGCTGCGCGTGTTCGATATGGGCACGGCCACGTTCGTGGCCGCGGTGGTCAATATTGCGGTGGGACTGGGCGCGCTGGCCATCGCCGGCAGGACGGCCGGTCGCGCCGCGGAAACCCGGCCCGGAACAGCCGCAGCACCCGGCCGGTGGCGCCCGGCGCCCGTTCACGTGGCCATCGCGATTTCGGGCGCGTGCGCGCTCGGAGCGGAAGTCATCTGGACGCGGCTGCTGGGGCTCATGCTGGGCGCCACCGTGTACACGTTCTCGATCATCCTGGCGGTATTTCTGATCGGAATCGGCCTGGGGAGCGCGGTGGGATCGGCCGTGGCGCGCGGCCTGCGGGAGAATGCGCGCGCGCGCCTCGCGTTCGGCGGCTGCCAACTGGCGCTGGTTCTGGCGATCGCTTGGACCGCCTACATGGTGGCGGAATCGCTTCCGTATTGGCCGGTGAATCCGCTGCTGTCGACGAGCCCGTGGTACACCTTCCAGATCGATCTCGTCCGCTGCCTGTGGGCGATCCTGCCCGCGGCTGTGCTATGGGGCGCGAGCTTTCCGCTGGCGCTCGCCGCGGCGGCCGCCAAAGACCAGGACCCCGGCGAACTGGTGGGCGGAATCTATGCGGCGAACACGGCCGGGGCCATCGCCGGCGCGCTGGCGTTCAGCCTGCTGCTGGTGCCTGCGATCGGGACGAGCGGCTGCGAGCGGCTGCTGATCGCGCTGGCGGCCGTGGGCGGGGCAGTAGTGCTGCTGCCGCTTGCGATTGGATCGCGCAGCATGCGGGGCGCGGCGGCGCTGGCGGCGGGGTTGGTCGTGGCCGCGGTGCTGGCAAGCCACGTGGCGGGCGTGCCGGGGATGCTGATCGCGTACGGGCGGCGCATCATGACGTCGATGAACCGCTCGGAGATTCTCTACGCCGGCGAGGGGATCAGCTCCTCGATCGCCATCTCGCGGTGGGACGATGGCGCGGTGCAGTTCCACGTGAGCGGGAAGGTGGAAGCATCGAGCGAGCCCTACGACATGCGCTTGCAGCGCATGCTGGGCCACATGCCGGCGCTGTTCCATCCCAATCCGAAATCGGTGCTGATCGTGGGTTTCGGCGCGGGGGTGACGGCGGGGACGTTCGTGGTACATCCGGGAATCGAGCGCATCGTGATCTGCGAAATGGAGCCGCTGATTCCGCCGACCGCGACGCAGTATTTCGCGCGCGAAAACTACAACGTGATCCACGACCCGCGGGTGCAGATCGTCTACGACGACGCGCGGCACTTCATCCTGACGACGCGGGAGAAGTTCGACATCATCACGAGCGACCCGATCCATCCGTGGGTGAAGGGCAGCGCCACGCTGTACTCGAAGGAGTACTTCGAGCTGGTGAAGCAACATCTGAACCCCGGCGGGATCGTCACGCAATGGGTGCCGCTGTATGAATCGGACCTGCCGACGGTGAAAAGCGAGTTCGCGACGTTCTTCGACGCGTTCCCGAACGGGACGGTCTGGGGCAACGAGAATGGCGGCGGCTACGACACCGTGGTGCTCGGGCAGGTCGAGCCGGCGCGGATCGACGTGGATGCGCTCGCGGCGCGCCTGGCGCGGCCCGACCACGCGCGGGTAATCCAATCGCTCTCGGAGGTGGGATTCGGGTCGCTTTCCGCGCTGCTGGGGACTTACGCCGGGCAGAAATCGGACTTGGCGCCGTGGCTCGAAGGCGCGGAGATCAACCGCGACGGCAACCTGCGGCTGCAGTATCTGGCCGGAATGGCGCTGAATAACAGCATGGAAGGCACGATTTACCAGCAGATCCTGAGCTACCGCCAGTTTCCGCGTAACCTGTTCGCCGGGTCGGAGGAACGGGTGCAAAGCGTGATGTACGCGGTGCAGGGCGGCGGGCGGTAGCTGCGGCGGCCCTCGCCGGCCACATGCCGCATGCTCGACGGCTCTGACCTCCGGCCCCGGCCCAATTCATAGCCTTCCCACCGGGCAAAAAAGAGCGTACAATCCGGAATCGGGGGTGAATGCCATGTCGCTCGACATTCCCGAGGTCATGATCCTGGTCGGATTCGCAGCCTGCGTTGCATGGGGCATTTACAACTGGGTGCACACCCATAAGCATGTGTAACGCTCAGTAGAAGGTCAGGTTATCGACCTCCAGCCAGCGCGCGGAGCCGGCGGGGCCCGCCAGTTCGATCCATATTTCGCGCGCATCCCTGCCCGTCCAGGCCGGCGGCGTCGCTTGCCGCGCCGTCTCGGGGCGCGCAGCGTCGAAATCCGCAAAGTCCAGTTTGATCGTTTTCCACGCGGAGCCTGCCTGGAAGCGGGCGTGAAAATCGCCGGTGCGAGCGGCGGCGGTCGCGATCCCTACGGTGTAGTCGCCTTCCCCACGGGCATCGAGCGCGATACCGTGGAAACGGCTCAGGTCGGCGGGCTCGATTCCGCCGGGCGTGAGCGGCAGATGCAGGCGCACGTAATTGCGTTGCTTGGGTCCCATGGCCGCCTGGATCAGAAGATCGTGTCCGCCGTCAGCGCGGGGCGCTACCGTAAAGAGCATCCGGGAATGGTCGATCCCCGGATCGGTGCTGTAGATCCTCAGGGTGCCGAGCGCGGTGCGGCCGTCGGGACGCTCGAAGTCATCCAGCAAGGGCTCGATCGCGCGGGCGGGTAACGGGGTTGGGCCGTCCGACTGAATCAGCGCGCGCAGCGCCGCCGGATCGAATTCGCGGCCGCCGAGGAAGACCCGCGCGGTCTTGTAGATATCGCCGATTTGTTCATCCGGACGGCCATCGATCAGGACGAGGTCGGCGAGTTTGCCGGGCTGGATGCTGCCGAGCTCGCGATCGACTCCGAGGATTCGCGCGCTGGTGAGCGTGGCGGCGGTGATGGCCTGGAGCGGTGTGAGGCCGGCCTGCGTGGCCAGTTCCATTTCGTGAAGGCTG
This sequence comes from Bryobacteraceae bacterium, assembly GCA_035293845.1. Lineage (GTDB taxonomy): Bacteria > Acidobacteriota > Terriglobia > Bryobacterales > Bryobacteraceae > DATGMB01. The sequence goes on along the minus strand of DATGMB010000255.1, from coordinate 659 downwards.
GCCCAGCCGTGGTAGACGCCGCCCATCCCGGCGTCGGTCCCGTTGCCGATGGGAATGCCGGCGGCAAAGAGGGCGCGCTCGTTGTGGAGAAGGTGCGCCCAGCGTTCGGCGGGCCGGATCGTGGGTTCCGCCCCGGGCTCCATGCGGCGCGCCGCCGCAGCGCGCGGCAGCCCGAGCAAATCCACGATCGCCGGCTCGAGCAGGCCCTGCATTGCGGGGAGCACGGCCAGGCGATTGCGCGGCTCGTAGACGGCGAGCGTCGAGACATAAGCCGTTCCCTTGGACTTCATGAGCGCGAGGAAATCCTCGTCGAGATCGCGGTCCTGCACGCCATGCACGAGCGAATCGACCCCGGCCCGGACGGTGATGCGGGCATTTTCGAGACTCACGGTGTGGGTGAGGACCTTCAGGCCGGCGCGGTGCGCGTCGGCAACGATTGCGGCGATCGTTTCCTCGTTCATGCTGGCGAGAGCGGGGCTCGCGCCGTAGCGCCAGCCGTCGGTGAAAACTTTGATCACGTCGGGGCGCCAGGCGAGCGCCTTTTGCATCACGAAGTGGGCCTGCTCGGGCGTGGCGGCTTCGAGCGTGAACATGTCGCCCTGGCCGCCCTCGGTGCCGTGGCCCTCGGGCGGGGAGATGCGGGCCGCGAGGTGCACGCG
>DATGMB010000254.1:0-36316 GCA_035293845.1 Bryobacteraceae bacterium | reverse complement strand
TGGTCCAACCTGCACCTGCTCTTCTGGCTGTCGCTGTTCCCCATCGCCACCGCCTGGATGGGGCAAAACCCGCTCGCACCGGCGCCTACTGCCGCCTATGGCGTCATCCTGCTGTGCGCCGCCGTCGCTTACTACATTCTGCAATCCGCCATCATCGCGCACGAAGGCGGGCGCAGCTCGCTGCTCGCGTCGGCCATCGGCCGCGATTGGAAGGGCAAGCTCTCGCCGGTGTTCTATCTCGCCGCCATTCCCCTGGCGTTCGTCGAGCCGTGGATCTCGCACGCACTGTACGCGCTGGTCGCGCTGCTCTGGCTGTGTCCCGACCCGCGCATCGAGCGCGCCCTCGAACGCCGCGAGCGCGAGGGCCGCGGCCTGAAATGATGGAGGTGAGCCGAAAGATTCACTTGGCCGGTGCTTCCGAGGCTCCTGGCTCGGGAACGCGTAACCCGCGCCGGTCCGCTACGGCACCCACTCGGCAGGCGGCGTGTACAGGTCCGTCATGCGGAAATTGCGGTATTCCTGGGCGTACACCCGGGTGGTAGCGTCGATCCCGCCGGAAGCGCTCAGCTCGTAGAGGTTGGTGATACGGGTCATCGGCGCGGCGGGGTCCGGGTAGAACCCCGCGTTGAAGTGGTAAGTTCCATCGGGCAGCCGCTCGGCGGTGCCCAGCGCGGCGGAGTTCACGCCCAGATCGGTGTTCACCACCGGGGTGACGGTGCGGTTGGCTTCGTCGACCTGGAATACCTGGGCCCGGCTATTCTCCGTGGGATTGGCCATGATCCGTGTGTTGCCGTTATCGAACACGAGCAGCGTCTGGTTATCCGCCAGAAAGTTGGGATCGTGCTGGTGCGAAAACCAGGGCCACGCGTCGGACGAATGGATCTGAAAATCGCCGCCCGAACCCATCCGCCACAGGATCGCGCCGGTGCCCGCGCCATCCCGGTAATCGATCTTCACAATCCAATCCTGATGCCGCGCCGAGTACAGAATATTGCCGTCCGGCGTCAATTGCAGCGCGTTACCGTGCAGCCAGTCGTTGGCTTTCGAAGCCTGATAAAAGTTCGAGCAGGCGACCGATGCGGGGTACGTACACGTCTCGCCCAGAATCGCCTGGCGGTGCGGATCGAGATGATCGAACGCGTCCCACGCCCACACAACCTGCAAATTGGGATCGAGCACCAGGATGATATCGCCAAGGACGTCGACATCGCCGGGCCCTTGCACGTCCCTCAGAATGCGCTCCGTTCCCGCCAGCACCAGGTAGTTGCCGTTGGGCAGCGCGATGGCCTCGTGGTGAAAGCAGGTGATCGGGTGCATGCCCCTCGCCTGCAACTGCTCGCTCACGCGCGCCGCGTTGGTCTCGGCGATCGTCGCGCCGCTCAGATCGAAGTGGCGGAAGATCTGTTGCGACGGATCTTTCGTGCCGTCCTCGATGGTTCCGAGGAATGTCCCGCCCGGCGCAGGCCGTGTGAGTGTCGTCAGGGCAAACGGCGCATACCAGACGATGTTGCCCGCCAGATCGGTCGCCACCGGATTGCTGTTCACGATCGAATGCAGCAGAATATCGGTCGAAACCGGCACACCCGCGGGCGGCACCACCTGCGGCGCCTGGATCGGCAGGCTGGCGGTTGTCACCGTGAGCGGCGGGCCGATGACCGTCGAGGCGCCGTCGACCATCTCCGGTTGTACCTGATAAGTCGTGTTGGCGCGCATTCCGGTGACATAGAAATTCACGCTGTACCGCGAATCGCAGGCCTCGAACGGCGTGGCCGCCACCGTGCCCTCCGGCGACGTCGTCTGCACACGCACGCGCCCGCGGCATTGCGGCACGCTGTAAATATAGACCAGCGGATTCGCGGTCGGAGTTAATACCGCCTGGTCGCCGGTAACCAGGCTCGTCAGCACGAAGGGCGCGGTGGCCGTGGCGCTTTCGCCCGTCGCCAGATTCCGCACGGTCACTTCGATCTCGTACGGCCCTTCGCGCGCAATCGTGCTCCAGGTGAAGGCTTGGTTGGGCCCGAAGTCTACGAGCGAGTTGTAGCCGAAAGTCACGGTCCGGCCGCGCAGGTTCAGCCCGGTATAAGTGGCCCGGTATCGATACCAGAGCGTGCCCGGGGCGGCACCCGATACATCGGCCGTCCACGTCACGGGAGTGCCCAGCGGCTGCGGCGAGGGAAGCGATGCCGCCAAGGTCACCGACATCGACCAGGCCGAGACCGGCGCGCACAGCACCGCTCCAAGCATCAGAATCCGTTGCATCGCTCTCCTCTCCATGTGACTCATCGGCCCTACCACGTTAAACGCGAGTTCCCGGCGTTAAGTTGTGGTGCCCGAAGGGCGGCCGGTCCTGCGCAATGCATTTTCCCGGCCAGAGGCTAACTCACGGCACAGTGGACCGGACGAGCGGTTGGTGAACCGCCGTGTTCGCCTTGTGAGCGCTCCCGTTCACCGCTCCGTAGCGGGCGCGGAAGCCGGGGCTTCCGTGCTTTTCACCACGCTTCTGACTGAGGAGGATCGGCCGCCAGGGCGCTAATATGAATGCTTGATCCCCCAGACCCAGCGGGAACCGGATTCTCAGCGAAGACCTTCCCACGTGGCGTTCGGCCTCTTGCTCGCTGCCTACTTCTTTTTCTTTACCTGGGAAGGCATCCGCGCGCCCTTTGCCGCCGACGACATGATGAACTTATCGGCACACTGGCGGCACTGGAAACAACTTTTCTATGCCCCCTTTCTCCTTTGGCGCGATTTCTACCGGCCGATGGGCGGATGGTTTTACGTGCCGCTGTTCCGCCTCTTCGGCCTTCATCCGGCGCCATATCACGCCGCGTTGCTCCTCCTGCTGCTGGGGTTGGTCGCGCTGACTTACCGGCTGGCGCGCGCTCTCGGCGCCGCCCCGCTCGAAGCCTGGCTGGCGGCGTGGATTGCTGCTTACCACGCGGGCCTCGCCAACCTCTATTACGAAACCAGCCATATCTATGACGTGCTGTGCGCGATCTTCTATGCCTCGGCTCTGATCGTCTGGGCACGCGCGCGCTCCGAAGGCAGAATGCTGCGGCCCGGCGAGGCCGCCGCCTTCCTGCTGCTCGAGCTGGGCGCCCTGAATTCGAAGGAAATGGCCGTTACGCTCCCGGTCATGTTGCTGGTTTACGAGTGCCTCTGGCGCCAACCGGCCGCCCCCGTGCCACCGGATCGCAGTAACTTCGCCCGCTGGCTCCGCGGACCGGGCTGGCTCATCGCCGCCTCCGGGCTCCTGACCGCGCTCGCCATTTACGGCCGCGTGCTCCGCGGCTTGGCGCACGAGGGCGGATACGCCGCCACGTACTCGCTCGACCGCTGGGCCGCCTTCCAGCGCCAGCAGTTCCGCGATATCTTTCTCCAATCGAACGACCCCGGCTGGGCGGTGCTCGCGGCCGTATGGCTGCTGATCACGTATCTCGCATGGCGCAGCCCGCGGCCGGTGCTGCGTTTCTGCTGGGTGTTTCTCATCATCGGCCCGCTGCCGGTCGAATTTCTCGAGGGCCGCGGCATGGCCGTGCTCGCGGTGCCGTTTCTCAGCTGGGCAATCCTGGCCGGCATCCTGGCGCACGGGCTGATGCGCGCCATCGCCGATGCCATCGCGAACGATCCCGGCCTCCGCCGCCTCCACCCGCGCACGCGCCTCGCCTGCGTAGTCGCGGTCTTTCTGCTGGCGTGGGGCGCTTGGAACTGGGGCATCTACGTGCGCGACGCGCGCCCGTCGATGTCGAACACCGGCCGCCCCACCGCCGCCGTGATCCGCCAGTTCGAGCTCCTCGCGCCGCGCACGCGCCCGCACACCACGGTAGTCTTCCTCAACGATCCCTTCGACGGCTGGGACATGGCGTTCATCGCCGAGCTCTGGTTCCGCGACCCGACCGTCACGGTGCGGCTGCAGAAGAAAACGCCGCTCTCGCCCGATGAACTCGCCCGCGCCGACGCCGTGTTCGACTGGCAATCCGGCAAGCTGGTCAAGGTGCGGTGAGTCGCGCTATAACTTCGCGATCACTGCGTCGGTGAATTCCCCGGTCGAAGCCTTGCCCCCCACATCGCCCGTCAGATGCCGGCCTTCGGCGTAGACCTGGTGAATCGCGTTCTCCAGCCGCCGCGCCGCCTCGCGCTCACCGATATGCGCCAGCATCAGCACGGCCGATTGCATCAGCGCGGTCGGATTGGCGAGCCCCTTGCCCGCGATATCCGGAGCCGTGCCGTGCACGGCCTCGAACACCGCGGCCTGGTCCCCCATGTTGGCGCCCGGCACGATCCCCAGCCCGCCGACCAGCCCCGCGGCGAGGTCCGAAATGATATCGCCGTACAGGTTCGGCATCACCAGCACGTCGTACGTCTCCGGCCGCATCACGAGCTGCATGCAGGCGTTGTCCACGATCAGCTCGTTGTATTGCACCTCGGGGAAGCAGGCGGAGATCTCGCGGCAGCACTTCAGAAACAGGCCGTCGCTCTGCTTCATGATGTTGGCCTTGTGGATGGCCGTGACCTTCTTCCGCTTCTCGCGCCGCGCGTATTCGAACGCCGCGCGCGCGATGCGCAGCGACGCATTGCGCGTGATGATCTTGAGGCTTTCCACCACGCCCGGCACCACTTCGTGCTCCAGGCCGGAATAGAGATCCTCCGTGTTCTCGCGGAAAATGGCGAGATCGAGCGGCAGATCGCGGAACCGCGTCTCGAGGCCCGGCAGCATGCGCACCGGCCGGAAATTCACGTAGAGCCCGAGCTTCTTCCGCAGCGCCACGTTGATGCTCTGGTGGCCGCCGCCGATGGGCGTGGCCGTCGGCCCTTTGAGGCCCACGTGGTTGGCCTCGATCGACGCGAACACGTCGTCCGGGATCAGCTCGCCGTGCTCGGCGAGAGCCCGCGCGCCGGCCTCGACGCGCTCCCATTCGATGGCGGCGCCGGTGGCATCGACCGCGCGCACGGTAGCTTCGGCGACTTCCGGTCCGATGCCGTCGCCAGGGATCAGAGTGATGGTGTGCAAGAGACTATTATAAAAGCAGGCAGCAGCCATCCTATGATTCCCGATTGGGCAGTCGAGCGCCGCCGCATGGTCGAGCGGCAGCTTCGCGGCCGCGGCATCCGCGATCCGCGCGTGCTCCGCGCAATGGGCGAGGTCCCGCGCGAGGCCTTCGTGCCGCTCGAATCGCGCGTGCTCGCCTACCGGGACGGGCCGGTGCCGATCGGCTTCGGCCAGACCATGTCGCAGCCCTACATGACGGCGCTGATGGCCGAACGCCTGGAGCTTACCGGCGTGGAAACGGTCCTCGAAGTCGGCGCCGGCTGCGGCTATGCGTCGGCCGTGCTGGGCGCGCTGGCGGCGCGGGTGATCGCGATCGAGCTCATTCCGGAATTGGCCGAAGTAGCCCGCGCCAACCTGCGGCGCGCCGGCCGCGATGCCAACGTGATCGTGATCGAAGGCGATGGCTCGGCGGGTTATCCCGCGGCCGCTCCGTTCGACGCCATCTCGGTGGCCGCCGGCGCGCCGGAGATGCCGCCATCTCTGCTCGATCAATTGGCCGGCCGCGGCCGCGCCGTGATCCCCGTCGGCAGCCGGCAGGACCAGGAGCTGCGCGTCTACACGCGCCGCGGCGGACGCACGATTTACCGCGTGGCCACGCAATGCCGCTTCGTCCCGCTGCGCGGCGGGGAAGGGTGGCACTGATGCGCCTCCGCACCGCCAAGGACCGCCTCAAGATCGAGCACAGCATCATCGACGGCCTGCGCCCGGTGCTCGAAGAGCTGCTCGCGGCGAACCCCGAGATCCGCTCCGTCATCCCCGGCGTCATCCGCCCGGTCCGCGACGCCAAAGGCAAGGTTAAAATGCGCGTGACGGTGCCGACGCAGAACGGCTGGAAGGCGATCGCGCTCAGCGCCGGCGCGCGCCAGGAGCTGTTCCTGAGCACGGACTGGGGAAAAGACGAGCTCGAGCGGGCGATGGAGCGGGCCGGCGCGGTGGTCGGTTAGCGGCAGCGGAGACCCGGTCTGCGACGGCAAGTGGATTATGATAATCCACCTGATTTTGTAAGCTGCTGATTTCAAAGGAGCGAAAATTTGCAAGTGGCTTATCGTAAGCCAGCGTGCGGTCGCGGGCCGGCCCCTACCGCACCACCGTATCCTTCATCCGTGCGTCGCCGAAGCGGGTCCGGTCGCCCGCTTTCGCGCCGGGTACCGGCAGCAGTCGCGCCGCCAGCGGCTTGTTCCACTTATAGGCGAGCGAGGCCACGTCGCCGAACATCCGCGCCAGTTCCTCCTCGCCGATGTCGCCGCGCAGCGGGATCGTGTCCAGCCCGCCCGCGCACACGGCCGAATACGCCAGCAGCGAATCCACCTGGAACGTGCCCTGCGCCCAACGCTCCGCCAGCAGGTTGTCTTCGAGAACCGGGACCATCAGGCCGGAGTAGCCGGTCTGTTTCACCGGCGCGGACTTCACGGCGCGGGTGATGAGCGCGGCCGCGGTCATCGTGCCGGGCGAGCCGAACGGCGCGCCGGTGAACGACTCAATGGCGCGGCCGATCGAGACATCGCCGAGCGGCGCGGGCGTGGGGTCGATGCCCGCGTACGTCCAGCCGCTATTCCGCGCCACCCCCGTGGCGGCCGCCTCGGCGGCCCGGAGATGCCCGGCGAGCGCGCTCGCAAGCTGCCGCTCGGCCTCGTCCGGCTCGCGATAGCGCGCGAAGACGTCAGCCACCACGCCCGCGCCTTCCAGCCCGACCGCGAACACGCGGCCGGCGCCGGTGTGGTACGCGCCGGGATAGAACGGGCCGTACGGCTTGACCATCGCGATGGCGGCGAAGTTGAGGTTGCCGCGGCCGTTGGCGCTCAGCGCCGCCACGCTCTTCACGAGCTTCGCGGCCTCGCGAACCGCGCGCCAGTGAATGCCGTCCTCGCCCGCGATGATCAGGCTGGAGTTCAGGCGCGTCGAGGCGAGAACCTTGGCCAGCACGGCGAGCGGCGCGGCGTCGTCCGTGTCGCGCAGCATGGCCGTCCCGATGTTGCCGGTGAACTGGCGGCGCGCCGCGAGCGCATCCAGTTGCCGCAGGAATTCCACCGCTCGATCCGGAGACATGCCGCGAATGTAGTCGGGGAACGGCTGGGTGACGATGCGGACCGTTTCGACTTCGAAGCCGGCCGCGCGGTAGGCCGCGCGCGCGCCATCGAGAAAGCGCATGGCGTCGTCGTACTGCGCCATATAGGATTGGGGATCGATGTGAATGAATGCCGTGATCGCGCGCACTTTGGGCCGTTCGCCCGCGGCTGCGCACGCCGCGGCCAGACACAACGCCAGAAGGAGATTCCGCATCTGCCGGTTATACCACTCCGGAAGGCGGGCATGAGCCGCCCCGTGGCGGCGACTGTGGCTGCCAAGCCGTTCGCACTGACGCCCCGCATCGCCGCGCATTGACGGGCCGCCGCGTAGCTCGCGCCCGTGCGCCGCAGGCTTCGCGCGCACGTCGACCGCGGTGCACGCCTGTATGGCGCGCCCGCGCTTCCACAACCCTGCCGCGCCGCCCGCCGTGCGGTTCGCGCTCAGAACACCGCGAAGCAGAAGACCTGGTTCGACCCCTCCGGGCTCAGGCTGTATTCACCTGGCTCCAGGCTGTCGCTGACTTCCAGGCGGTAGAGGTTGCCATCGAGATGCTTGACTTCGATCAGGATCGGCCTGGGCTGCTTCTTCGGGCCGAAGAGAATCTCCCGATGGCCGCCTTTCACGTCCAGCCGGTACAGGCCGAGCTTCTCCGGAACGATCTTGCTCGAAACGAACAAAAAGATGGGCGAGGCAAGCGGCGTCCGCACCGGCGAGCCCGCTCCTTCTACGACGTAGAGCGTATCGCTCTTCTCTTTCTGTTCCTTTGCTTCGGCGGCCTCCGTGGGCAACAGGTTGCTTGCGTGCTTGAGGTAGGGAAGATCCGGCTTGGGCGGCCGCGGGCCGTCGTACTTCTGCGCCACGCCGGCCCACGCCAGCGCCAGGAGCAGAGGGGCCAATCGGGCGAGCATAACGAACCTCATCTTACACCGTCCCGGTAGATCCTGCGGCGGAGCGGAGCATTTCCGCGATCCGCCGCGCCAGCGCGGTGGCGGTGTAGGGCTTGCGCAGAAATCCGGCCGCCGCCACGCCGCCGGTATGGCGAAACGCGTCCTCTTCCGGGTCGGTGCTGGTCAGGATGACCGGCAGGCCGCCGCGGATTTCGCGCGCCATGCGCAGGAATTCTCCGGCGCCGTCGTCGGGTTCGGGAACATCGAGCAACACCGCGGCGAAGTGGCCCGGTTGCTCCGCCAGCCGGCGCAAGGCATCTTTGGCGTCCGCGGCCGTCTCCACCGTATAGCCCAGGTCCTCCAGGGTGAAGCGCGCCATGTTGCGCACCAGCTCTTCCCGATCCGCGACGAGAATGCATCCCGCGCCGCGCAGCTCCCCGGCTTCGGCGCCCTGCCCGGCCGCGGCCGGCAGAATCACGGTGAACGTCGTGCCCTGGCCCGGCGCCGTTTCCACCGAAATGCTGCCGCGATGCTGGCGGATAATGCCCAGGGCCGCAGATAGGCCCAGCCCTCGCCCGGTGAACTTCGTGGTGAAAAACGGATCGAAGATGCGCGCCTTGGTCGCCTCATCCATGCCGTCGCCTGTGTCTTGCACCTGCAGGACCACGTCGGCCTCCGCGCCGGCGCCGCGGGCGAAGGTCCGGATCGCGATGTCCCCTTCCCGTTCGCCGATCGCTTCGCCCGCATTGATCGCCAGGTTCATAATGAGCTGCTGGATTTGCTTCGCGTCGGCCTGAATGGGCGGCAGTTCGGGATCGAGCTCGAGACGCCACCGGATGAGCCGCGAAACCGAGGTCCGGAGCAGCGGCGCGAGCTCGCGCACCGCCGCGGAGAGATCCAGCCGCTCCGTCACAAAGCGGCCCTTGCCGGCGTAAGCGAGCATCTGGCGCACCAGCACCGCGGCGCGCTCGCTCGCGTCCAGAATCTCCGAGGCCCGCTCCCTCACGACCGCGGCATTGTCGGCCTCCTCCATCGCCAGGCTGGCATTTCCCATAATTCCGGTCAGGAGGTTGTTGAAATCGTGCGCCAGCCCGCCCGCCAGCACGCCCAGGCTTTCCAGCTTCTGTCTCTCGCGGAGCTGTTCCTCGAACTGTTTCTGCTCGGTAATGTCGCGCGAGATATGCGAGATGCCGATCAGCTCTCCAGCCGCGTCGCGCATCGGCGAGACGCTGAGCGAGACGCGAATCGCGCGGCCATCCTTGCGCAGCCGCACCGTTTCGAAGTGCTTCAGTCTGCCTCCCTGCCGGATGCGGTCCAGGATCTCGTCCTCTTCCCCCCGCCGGTCCGGCGGCAGCAGGATGGAAAGCGGCCGGCCGAGCATTTCCGCCTCGCTGTACCCATAAATCTGTTCGGCGCCGCGGTTCCAGGTTTGGATCGCGCCGTTCAGATCCTTGGAAATGATGGCGTCCTCCGATGATTCCACGATGGCCCGCAACTGGGCCGAAAGCCGCTCGCTTTGGCGGAGTTGTCTGGCCTGGCGCTCGGTCTCCGCCAGTTGCTCCGCGGCCAGCCTGGCGTTGAGGTCGGATACCGCGCGCGCCCGGCGAAAGCTTTCGACGATCCAGACCACCGCCGCCATGCTAGCCACAAAGAGAGTGAGCCGCGCCCAATCCGGCCTCGGCATTTCGTAAGGCGTCGCGGCGGCGCAGATGGCGATCGCGGCGATGGCGGGACCCGCGCCCAGCCAGCGGATCACCGCGAGGACCGCGATGTAATCGAAGACGAAGGGCAGCGAGTTTCCCAGTGCGGGGTCCAGGGCCACCCGCACACCGACTGCGGCCGCGGCGCCCACCACGGCGGCAGCGTAGCGAAATCGCACAACGGTCTTCCCCGGTACCGGCCGCATGCTGTTTTGTTCATGATCGCACGCCGAGAGATGTACTGGCATTTCCGTGCGGTACTGACCAATTGCGCAAGCAGACGTCCCGGCTTGGTGCGCCGTTCCACGACGGAACGCCGCCTGCACTGCGCTGAGTCGTGAATCGGACGGTCCTGATTTCTATCCTCTGTCTGCCTGCGCTCGGAATGGCGGATTTCCAGGCGGGTCTTGCAGCCTACCGCCGCGGCGATTTCACTGTGGCGGCAGCCGAGTGGAGGCCGCTGGCGGAGGCCGGCGACGCCCACGCGCAGTACAATCTCGCCCTGCTGTATGCGTCGGGCAAAGGCGTGGCGCAGGACTTCGCGCAGGCGGTGCAGTGGTATGCGAAGGCCGCCGAGCAGGGCGTGCCCGCCGCCGAGTTCAACCTTGCGGTGATCTACGCCAACGGCGAAGGCGTCCCCGCCAACCCCGCCGAAGCCGCTCGCTGGTTCCGCAAGGCCGCCGACGCGGGGATTCCCAACGCAATCCTCGGGCTGGGTAATGTTTACTATCAGAGCGATCCGCCCTTTCGGGATTACGCGGAAGCGGCGAAATGGTACCGGAAAGCCGCCGAGGCAGGCGCGCCGGGCGCCCAGTTTCAGCTCGGAGTGATGTACGACATTGGACAGGGCGTGCAGCAGAGCTACTCCGAAGCCCTGATGTGGTACCACAAGGCGGCCGACCAGGGTTATGCGTCGGCCATGGCGAACCTGGGCATCCTCTACTACAATGGCCAGGGCGTCAAGCGGGATCTCGTACAGGCCGACGCCTGGTTTCACCGCGCGCTGAAATACGGCGACCCGCGCGGCGTCGAGCTGATTGGCGCGGTCGAAAACAAGCTGCGCAAGAAGGATCTGAACCGCGTCAAGCAACTGGCGCCCACCTGGACGCCGCCCGGCCAGCGGACGGTGCTGCGCGCGGAGAACGGCAAGCTGTTCATGCCGCCGCCCGCCACAGTAGGCGCCGCCACCACGCCCACGACTTCCCCCGCGCAGGCCCAGAGCGCCGACCGTGCCGGAACGGACCCGACGAAGAAGGATCAATAAGGGACCAGAGCCGCGAGCTGAAGGGAGCGCTGCGCCCTACCGCGGCTGCGGCGCGATCGCTGGCATCTCCACCGGAAACCGCCCGGCGAAGATCTCGGCGAAAAGAGCCAGCGCCTCTTCGTGCAGCGCGCCGTTATCGGCCAGCAGATGCTCGGAAGCCGTGATGCTGTGCGGCTTGCCCCGCATATCGGACGTCCGCCCGCCGGCCTCTTCGACCAGCAGCGTTCCGGCCGCCATGTCCCACGGCTTCAACCCGAATTCCCAGAAGAAATCCAGCCGCGCGCAGGCCACATAGGCCAGATCGATGGCCGCGGAGCCCGTGCGCCGCACGCCGTGCGAAGCCATCGCGAGCTGGTAATAGAAGTGGATATTCACGTTGTGATGGCGTTTGCGGCTCGGGAAGCCGGTCGAGGCCAGGCTGTCGGCGAGCTGCCGCGCCGCCGAAACGCGGATCCGCCGGTGATTCAGATACGCGCCGCCCCCGCGCTCGGCCGTGAACATCTCCTGGCGGACGGGATCGTAGATCACCCCGGCAATGACCTCGCCGGCGCGCTCCAGACCGAGCGTCACGTTGAACATGGGAAAACCGTGGGCGAAATTGGTCGTGCCGTCGAGCGGATCGACGAACCAGCGGTATTCCGAGGCGCTTTCATGCCCTCCGCCTTCCTCCGCCACGATCGTATGGGACGGGAAATGCGAGCGCAGCCGCTCGACCACGAGGCGCTCGGAGGCCCGGTCGGCCTCCGTGACCAGGTCGAATTCGCCTTTGAGCTCGAACGGCACGCGCCGCTCGAAGTAGTTTGCGAGAAGCGCTCCGGCCTCGCGCGCGATGTCTACAGCGGTTTCGAGGTAGTGCATGAGCGGGCGCGCCGGACGGGGCCGGGCGTTACATTTCCTGAATGTACTTGATGTCGTGCTTGAAGATGAACAGGTTCGGCTCGCCCTCGCGGGTCAGGCGGATAAACGACTGGTCGTAGTATTCGATGGTCCCGGTGACTTCTTCGCCGTCCGTCATCTTCACGAGCACGGGAGTTTCGTGCTCGATCAACTGCTTGAGGTACTTGGCCTCCTCAAACGTCGCCTCCGGCGCGCGGGCCGATTTGCCGTGTTGTGCCGTACTCGTTCTCCTAACGCTTTTTGGCGGGGCGTTCCGGGCTGACCGAAATTCGCGTGTCGGCCGTGCCGCCGCCCACCGCCTCACCATAATAGCCGTTGCGCGCCGATACCCGCAATTGGCCGGATTTGACGCGCACTTCGAGGCGGTGGAACGGGTCCTTGGTGAGGGGAACCTGGTGGGGGTAGAAGCCGAGCATGTACTCGGTGCGCAGCTCCGCCAGGATGTCGGCGAAGGTTTTATCGAGCTGTGTGCTGGCGTCGGGATAGAAGGTGCGGCCGCCCGTGCCCTCCGCCATGAATTCGAGCGCGTGCTCGCCACCGGTGTTGCGGCCGGCGTCGTTCGTGATGGGCAGGACGACGATGGGGTAGAGCACCGCATCCGCCATCTGTGCCTGCTTCAGCGCCGCCTTCAGATCGCGCGAGCTGGTGGTGTCGCCGCCGTCGGTCACCACGATAATCGCCTTGCGGCCCTGGCGGTTCTCCAGATCGTGCGCCGCGTAGTAAATGGCGTCGTAGAGCGACGTGCCGGAATCGCCGTGCAGGAATTTGAGCCGGCGTTCGAGCGAGGCGTAGTTCCGCGTGTACTCGCCGCCGCTGATGTCGTAGCTGAAGGTGTAGAGCGCCACGCGGTCTTCCGGGTTGCCCTCCGTGAAAAAGGCGCGGAGGAAGCGCGCCGCGGAATCGGTTTCGTACTTGATGTCCTTGGCGGTCGAGCCGCTGACGTCGACCAGCAGCGCGACCGAGAGGGGCTGGTCCGTCTGCCGCGCGAATACGGCCACTTCCTGCGGCGCGCCGTTATCCCGGATCTCGAAATCGCTTTTTTGCAGCGTGCCGACCAGCCGCCCGGCTTGGTCCCTCACTGTGGCGATGACGTGCACCAGGCTGACGTCCACGCGAATGGTGGGCGGCTCCTGTCCCGGCAGACGCCACCCGAGCCCGCCCGCCAGGATGCTTGCGGCCACCAGCGGAACCGCCCTACCCCGCCACGGGAACGCCACGGTCCCACTCTCCTTCCACCCACACTTCGCCGTCCACGAAGTGCTCTTTTTTCCAGATCGGCGCCAGTTTTTTGATGCGGTTGATGCCTTCGAGCGCGGCTTCGAACGCCGGCCGGCGGTGCGGCGCGGTCACCACTACGGCCACGCTGGTTTCACCGACCAGCAGCCGGCCCAGGCGGTGCACCATCGCGATATGGGTTACGGCGTGGCTGGCGGCGATCTCGCTTGCGAGCCCGGCCATGACCCGCAGCGCCATGGCTTCGTAGCCTTCGTAATCCAGGCACAGCGTGGCGCGGCCGTTGGTGTTGTTGCGGACCGTGCCCTCGAAGGTCACGATCGCCCCATCCTCGCCGGTCTGTATGCGGGCCGCCACCGCGCGCACGTCGATCGCATGTCGTGTCAGCGCGCAGTAATGGCCGGCCTGGGCGATTTCGAGCGGATCGCATTCGAGGCCGCCCGAGACCGGCGGCAGGAAGGCGATCTCGTCGCCTTCCGCCACGGCCGTGGAGCGCTCGGCAAACTGCTGATTCCGGGCGATTACGATGCTTGACGCGAGCTCGCGCAAGCGCGGGATCCGCTCCGCGTAGCGCTCGAAGACGGCGCTCAGGGTCGCGCCCTCGGCAAATTCGGCCTCGTCGGCGGACCGGCCGGCCAGATCCTTCAGCATTCCGAAAAAGAGCACTCGCACGCGCATGTTGGGCAAGGTAAGAGTCAGAATAACAGACGCTTGCGGGCGTTCCGGCGTTGCGGCGGGTTACAATCGGGTCTCCGATGGAGAAGATGACGGAAACGCGCCTCCGCGTACGCTACGCCGAGACGGACCAGATGGGCGTCGTGTACTACGCCAACTACCTGGTGTGGATGGAGACGGGCCGCGTCGAGCTGTGCCGCGCCTGCGGCTTCGAATACCGCGAAATGGAGCGGCAGGATGGCATCCTGCTGGCCGTCGCCGAGGCCAATTGCCGCTACCTGGCTCCGGCGCGCTTCGATGACGAAGTGACCGTGCGGACGTGGATCGAATCCGCCAACCGCCGCATGGTGACCTTCGCCTACGAAATGCGGCTGGCGGACGGCTGCCGCCTCGCCACCGGCTACACCAAGCACCTGTTTCTCGATCGCGACTTCCGCCAGACGCGGCTGCCGGAAAAATACTGGCCGATGTTCGGGATCTAGCGTTGCGGGCTCGGCCTGATCCAGCCCGCGCGGGTCATCATCACTCATCCCCGGGCATCGGAGGCTTGCCGCGCCCTGCGCGCTTCAGTAGCTGCTTGGCTACGTTACTCCTTCTCATTCCTGCTTACCTCGGCCCAAGCCTCCCGCGGGAGGATCGCCCGGACGCTACAATCCGAACACATACAGCACCCGGTCCGCCGCGATCGCAATATACTGCCTGCCGTCCACCGAAAAGGAAATCGGATTGGCCGCAACGGCGCCGCCGGTCTGAAAATCCCAGAGCGGCTTGCCGGTCGCAGCATCGAGCGCGTAGAAATTCCCTTCGTTGGACCCCGAAAACACCAGCCCGCCCGCGGTCGCGAGCACGCCGGCCCATGGCGCCGAATGGAGCCGGAATTCCCAGCGCATCCGCCCGGTGGTAGCTTCGAGCGCGCGAATGGCGCCCGATTCCTCGCTGCCCGGTGGCGCCGCTTCTCCGCCGCCGGCGAAGAATGTTCCCGGCTTATAATCGGCCTCGCGCTTATAGTAAATCGAGCCGATCTCCCTGGTCGCCACATAGAATAGGCCGGTATTCGGGCTATAAGCAGGGCTGAACCAGACCGTCGCGCCGTTCAGGTTTGGCCACACCAGCGTCCCCTGCTCGCTCGGCTCGGTGTTGGGAATGACGAGCGGCCGGCCGCGGTCGTCTAGGCCCTTCGCCCACGTCTGCTTCGCATATTCGCGGCCGGCGATGAATTCGCCCGTCGTCCGGTCGAGCACGTAATAAAACGCGTTCCGATTGGCCATGGCGAGCAGCTTGCGCCGCGCGCCGCGCACCTCGGCTTCGAACAGCACCGGCACATGCGTCGAGTCCCAATCGTGCGAATCGTGCGGGGTGAACTGGAAATGCCATTTCAGCTTGCCGGTATCGCCGTCGAGCGCCACCACGGAGCACGTGTAGAGGTTATCGCCCGGCCGCGAATCCGGGTTCCAGTCCGGGCTTGGATTGCCGATGCCCCAGTAGACCAGGTTCAATTCGGGATCGTAAGAGCCGGTTACCCATGTCGAGCCGCCGCCGGTCTTCCAGGCATCGGTCTGCCACGTTTCGTGGCCCGGCTCGCCCGGCTCCGGTACGGTGTGGAAGCGCCATGCGCGCTTGCCGGTTTTGGCGTCGTAAGCGTCCACAAAGCCGCGAATTCCGGCCTCGCCGCCGCTCGTGCCGGCCAGCACCTTGCCCCGGATCGCCAGCGGCGCGAGCGTCAGGCTGTAACCGAGATGATAGTCGTCGACCTTGGCGCTCCACCGCTCCTGGCCGCTGGCGCGGTCGAGCGCCACCAGATAGCAATCGAGCGTGCCGACAAATACCAGATCGTCCAGGACCGCCGCGCCGCGGTTGACCTGGCCGAAGCCGATCGAGTGGTAATCCCGGGGAATCGGACGATTCCAGGTCCATAATTCGCGTCCGGTGCGCGCATCCAGCGCCGCCGCGCGGTTCGGACCCGTCACATACATCACGCCATCCACCACGATTGGCGATACTTCCGTGCGCGGCGTGCCGTACTGATACGCCCATTGGACGCGCAGCCCGCCGACGTTGGCCGCCGTGATATGGGCGAGCGGGGAATAACGGTGCCCCTGGTAATTGCCCGAGTAAGTGAGCCAGTTGCCGGGTTCCCGCGCGGCGTTCACGATGCGTTCGTACGGTACGGTGTAGCCGCCTTGCGCCGAAAGCGCCTGCGCGCAGACCGCCAGCAGCAGAGTCCACCTCATGATTTCCCCCTTAGCCGCGCCAGGTAGGCCACCAGGTCGTCCAATTCGCCCTCGGTAAGCCGGCCGCGATAAGCCGGCATCGGCGTTTCGCCAGCCAGCCGCCGCAACTCCCGCAGTTCCGCCTTGCGGAAGCTGTGAAAGCGCCCGCCCGCGTCCTTAATCTGAATGGTGAACGCGTCTTCGTTGACGCGAATCCCGCGCACGGTTTCGCCCGCGGCCGTCGTGGCCGCCATCCAGGCAAAGCCCTGCGGCAGCGACGCGGCCGGGTCGAGGACGGCTTGGCGCAGCCACGCCGCATTGCGCCGCGCGCCGATCGCGGTGAGCTCCGGCCCGAAGCCGGCGCCCTGACCGGCGATCATGTGGCATCCCGAACACCCGCGGGCCTCGTAGATGCGCGCGCCGCGCGCCGGGTCGCCCGGCAATGTCTCCTGCGGCGCGGAGCCGAGCGAGCGGACATATGCCGCTACGCTCTCGACCTCGCGGGGCGTCAATTGCCAGGCCGCCGGCATCTCCGGATCGAGGCCATCGGAGATGACTCTACGCAGAGCGGCATCGTCCGGCGCGTGATCGAGCTGCGGCCGGTTGAGTGCGGGGCCGCGCCCTCCGCCGCCCGTCTGCCCGTGGCACAACGCGCATTGCGATTCGAAGATTCTGCGGCCGGCCGGGGCATCCGTCTGCGCCGCGGCTCCCGCCGCCAGGATCAATCCGGCCAGGCATCGCCACATGCCGGGTAAGCATAACATAGACGAGAGCTTTTGGCCGGTAGGCCGGACCGAGGGGGGCTGAAACACCCGGGAAGGTAACGCACGCTGAGGAGAATTGCGGCCGGGGAAGCCGCTGCCGGGGGGGCGGCCGGAGCCAAGCTCCGCGCAGGCCGAAGAAAACCACGGCCCGCCGGGTCCAGGAATGCGTTCACCCGGTAGCGCGGACCAGCCGTCAAGCAAAGGGGCAGGCGACGCGGCCCGCCCTACCGGACCGGTGAAAATCCCGATTTCCGTACTTAAGAAGTGGTAGCCTTCTTCGCGGCTGCCCAGCGCTTGCGTTGCGCTGCCGCGATCCGTGCCCGTCCTTCCGGGCTGATCCGATGCTTTTTTTGTGGGGGGCGTGCCCCGACCGCAGCCGGCACGGCGCCGCGTCCACCCAGGCGCCGTTTCAATTCCGCGATCTTGGCGTTAATAACTTCCAACTGCTGCTGGTATCCCAGCAAGGCTGCCTGGAGTATTCCAGGATCTTCGTCTTTTTTCATGAGCGTGCCTTTAATGCCGGCGTTGTTCTCACATGCTGCCGGACTATTCTAAATCATGTTACGACAAAGCAATAGCGAAAAGGTATAGAAGTTCCGCCCGGGTTCCAGGACGAACGACGAAAATAGGACCAATAGAACTATTACTTAGGTATACCCGGCCGCGGGTTGCTTTCCCCCCGGCGGCTCCCTACAATAGTCCCAATGGACCATCGGGGTAGATGCGAATGATTGATCGCTCAGGCTTGCAACCCGACTTTGCCGGAGGCGTGGGAAAACCGGGCGGTGCCGGTCCCCGCAGAGTTGCCGTCATCCCGATGCCCAACCGGGAGCGTCCGGTGGCCAATCTCGGCCGCGTATTCGGGCAATTCGCCGAGCTACAGCAGCAAATCGCCGATCAGGTGATCGCGCTCGAAGATTCCGTCTCGCAGCAACGGCAGGATCTCGCGCTCGCCATCGCTCAGTTACCGGAAATCCGCGAACGCATCAATTGGCTGATCGCCAACTTTTACGAACGCAGCAAACAGGAAGATTCGCTCCGCGAGAAAGTGGAGCGCCATGACGCGACGCTCGCCGCCGTTGTCGAGGCCGTCAAGACGATCCACCAGGCGCAGAGCCAATGGCAGGCTGCCATGGAAGAGCTGATTACCGGCCTGATGCGCGCCCGCACGGCCGCGGTGCCGCCGTTGCCGCACTTGTAATTACGGTTACCGCTTACGGCCTCAACTCCGCAGCTTGTGGCTGGTGCCCCCTCTTGTAGACCATAATGGTCCGGCGGAAGGTCATAACCACCGTGCCATCCTGCTTGTAACCGGTGGTTTCGATCTCGACCAGCCCCATGTGCGGGCGCGACTTCGATTCCCGGCGGCTCAGCACACGCGTCCGCCCATACAAAGTATCGCCCTCGAATACCGGCGCCGGCATGCGAACCTCATCCCACCCGAGGTTCACCGCGTACTGCGAGATATCCGCTACCGAGAGTCCCGTAATGACCGCCAGCGTCAGCGTGGAATTCACCAGCGGCCGGCCGAACTCGGTCTGCGCGGCGTAATGCGCGTTGAAGTGAATCGGATTGCTGTTGACCGTCAACAATGTAAACCAGGTGTTATCGGTTTGCGAGATAGTCCGGCCCAAACTGTGGACGATAACTGAGCCAACCTCGAAATCTTCGTAAAATCGTCCGCTCATTTCCGTTCTCCCAGTTTGTGCTTCTCCAGCGTCACGCGCGCCATCCGCAGGTTGGCCGCGTCGATCATCCGTCCATCCAGGCTTACGGCGCCGCGGCCCTCTGCGGCGGCCGCTTCGTAGGCCGCCACCACCCGCTCCGCCCGCGCCACTTCCTCCGCCGCCGGGCTGAAGATCGCGTTGGCCGCGTCGATCTGCGCCGGGTGGATGCACTGCTTGCCGTCGAACCCCAGGGCCCGCGCGATCCGGCAGGACCGCGCGAATCCCTCGGCGTCGCGGAAGGCCGCGTATGGCCCATCCATGGCGCGCAACCCGTGCGCCCGCGCTGCCGCCACCACGGTGTGCATGGCCGCGTGCCAGCGGTGGCCGGGGTATGCGGCGTCGTGCTCATCCGCTTCGCCGATCGACGCCGATGGCATCCCCATCGACGCCGCATAGTCGCCGGGCCCGAAGATCAGCGCCTCCAGTCGCGGCGAAGACGCGGCGATCTCCCGGGCCCCGAGAAATCCGGCTGCGGTCTCGATCTGCGCCTCGATCCCGATCCGCTCCGCCCCCATCTGCCGCAGGAGCGTTTCGACGAAGAGAACATCAGCGGGACGGCCGGCCTTGGGCAGCATGATGAGGTCGATCGCATCGCCCGCGGCTTCGATGATGTCGATCAGGTCGCGGTACGCGAACGGCGTATCGAGGCCGTTGATGCGCAGCATGCGGATGCCGCCGCGGAAATCGATCTCCCGGAACGCCCGCACGCAATTGCCTCGCGCGGCCGCTTTTTCCGCGACCGGGACCGAATCCTCCAGGTCCAGGCACACGGCATCCGCGCCGCTCGCGGCGGCCTTTTCGATCATGCTCCAGCGCGCGGCGGGCACGAATAGCATGCTGCGCGTGAGTCGCGTCATTCCAGCTCCTTGAGTACTTCCTCGGTATGCTCTCCCAACGCGGGCACGCGGCCCATGCGCGGCGGCGCCCCCGCGAGATTGTGCGGCGGCAGCAGGGCAGGGATGGGCCCGGCCGGTGAATCGGCTTCCGTCCACCGGCCCCGCGCGGCCAGTTGCGGATGCTGCGCCACCTCCGGCACGCTGTTAACCGCGCCGTTGGCGATGCCGGCGGCATCGAGCCGCCGCAGGATCTCCGCGCGCGTCTCGCGGCCGAAGCACGCTTCGATCTCCGCCTCCACTTCACGGCGCTGCGCGAGGCGTGCTTCGTTCGAGGGATATTGGACCGCCAGCTCCGGCCGGCCCAGTACGCCCTCGCAGAAGCGCACCCATTCGCGCTCGTTCTGGATGCTGAAGTTCACCGGCCCATCCGCGCAGGCGTAAACGCCGTATGGCACGATCATGTTGTGCCGCGCCCCGCAGCGCGCCGGCACGCGCCCCGCGCCCAGCCAGGTGTAGATCGGCGGCATGGTCCACTCCGCCAGGCACTCCAGCATCGAAATATCGATGCGCTCGCCGCGCCCGGTGCGCACGCGCGCGTAGAGCGCCGCCAGAATCGAGGCGTAGGCGTGCAGCCCGGAGGCAATATCCGCCATCGAGATTCCCACCTTCGCCGGCGCTTCCTCGGTTCCCGTCAGCCCGATGATCCCAGCTTCGCCCTGCACCAGCATGTCGTATGCCTTGCGGTCGCGGTACGGCCCGTCCGGCCCGTAGCCGGAAATCCCGCACCAGATCAGCCGGGGATTCCGCGCCGCCGTTTCCTCGTACGCGAACCCCAGCCGCTCGATCGCGCCCGGCGCCAGGTTGTGCACGAACACATCGGCCCGCTCGATGAGGCGCCCGAGCGCCTCCCGGCCCGCCGGCT
Organism: Bryobacteraceae bacterium; assembly: GCA_035293845.1. Lineage (GTDB taxonomy): Bacteria > Acidobacteriota > Terriglobia > Bryobacterales > Bryobacteraceae > DATGMB01. The sequence goes on along the minus strand of DATGMB010000254.1, from coordinate 16,087 downwards.
GCTTGAGATCGAGCGCCACGCTGCGCTTGCCGCGATTGAGCCACGCGAAATAAGCGGAAATCCCGTGCAGCACGTGGTCGTAGTCGCGCGCGAAATCGCCGCCGTCCGGCCGCTCGATCTTGACGACGTCCGCGCCCAGGTCGGCCAGTTGCCGCGTGCAGAACGGCGCCGTCACGGCCTGCTCCACCGCCACCACCCGCAATCCGGAGAAGGGCAGCATCAGAACGACCGCGGCATCCCGAGCACGTGCTCGCCGATATAGGAAAGAATCAGGTTCGTCGAAACCGGCGCGACCTGGTAGAGCCGCGTCTCCCGGAACTTGCGCTCCACATCGTATTCGGCGGCGAAGCCGAAGCCGCCGTGCGTCTGCAGGCACACGTTGGCGGCCTCCCACGAGGCGTCCGCCGCCAGCAGCTTGGCCATGTTCGCCTCGCCGCCGCAGGGCCGCCCGGCGTCGAACAGCTCCGCCGCCTCGTAACGCATCAGATCGGCCGCGCGCAGGTTGGCGTAGGCGCGCGCAATCGGAAACTGCACGCCTTGATTCTGCCCGATCGGCCGTCCGAACACCACGCGCTCGCTCGCGTAGCGCCGCGCCTTATCGAGGAACCACCAGCCGTCGCCGACGCATTCCGCCGCGATCAGAATCCGCTCCGCGTTCATCCCGTCCAGGATATAGCGGAAGCCCTGCCCTTCTTCTCCGATGCGGTTTTCCGCGGGAATTTCGAAGTTGTCGAAGAATACTTCGTTGGTCTCGTGGTTCACCATATTGCGGATCGGCCGCACGGTGAGCCCCGCGCCGGCTTCGCGCAAATCCACCAAAAATACCGACAAACCGTCCGTCTTCCGCGCCACCTCTGCGGCCGGCGTGGTTCTCGCCAGCAGCAGCATCAAATCCGAATGCTGCACGCGCGAAATCCACACTTTTTGCCCGTTCACGATGTACCGATCGCCGCGTTTTTCCGCAAATGTCTGGATGCGCGTGGTGTCCGTTCCCGCCGCGGGCTCCGTCACCGCGAAGGATTGCAGCCGCAACTCGCCGGATGCGATTTTCGGCAGATACTGGCGCTTCTGCGCGTCCGAGCCGTGCCGCAGCAGCGTCCCCATGATGTACATCTGCGCATGGCAGGCGCCGGAATTCGCGCCCGAGCGGTTGATCTCCTCCAGAATGATCGACGCCTCCGTCACGCCCAGGCCGCCGCCGCCGTATTCCGCCGGAATCAGCGCCGCGAGCCACCCCGCCTCCGTCAGCGCCCGCACGAACTCCTCGGGGTAGGCCGACCGTTCCTCCACGGTCTGCCAGTATTGTCCGGGAAACCGGCGGCACAGGTCGCGCACACCGGCGCGGTATTCCTCGAACCGCGCCGAGCGCGGATTGATCTCTCGCATGAACCCGCGATTCTATCAATCCTCGATGGTTCCCGACTCGGCCTCGGTCTCCGCGCGGTCCGCCATGAGGCCGTAGGCGCGGAACACGTCCCGCAGCGTAAGCACGCCGATCGGCGTTTTGCGGTCGGCGCGGCTGGTCACCTGCAGCAGCGGACTCCAGGCCAGCAGCCGCATGGCCGCATCCAGGCTGACGTCCGGATACACGTGCGGCGCGCCTTCGAGTTGCGCGGCATCCACGGTCCCGGCCGCCGCGATCGGCCGCATCGCGTCCTCCACCCGCAGCACCTCGGTCGCACGGAACTCCTCGGCCGAAGGCAGGTCCACGCCCTCCATCCGCGCGATCGCGGTGAAGAACGGCTCCGGGTGCAGCTTGCGGGAGATGAAATACGCCACCGTGTTCGCGATCATTACCGGCAGGATGATGAAATAGCTGGCGCTGGTTTCGAAGACCATAAAAATCGAGGTCATCGGCGCGCGGAAAACGCCCGCAAAGAATGTCCCCATCCCCACCAGCGCATACGCGCTCACCGGGCTCGTGGGCTGGCCCCAGTAGTGCCGCGCGAGGCCGCCGAGGCCTCCGCCCAGCATCGCGCCCACGAACAACGTCGGCGCGAACATGCCGCCCGGCACGCCGGTCACGAAACACGCCAGCGTCACCAGCAGCTTGACGCCCGCCAGAATCAGCAGAAACTCCCAGCGGAAGCGGCCGTGCAGCGCCGAATCGATCCCGTCGTATCCGGCGCCCATCACTTCCGGGACCCACAGTCCCGCAATGCCCACGCAGATGCCGCCCGCCAGCGCCTGCAGGAGCTCGGTGCGCCGCGGCAGGCGTTCGAGACGCGGCCGCACGATCTCGATCATCTGGATGAACGCCGCCGAAAGGAGCCCACCCACCACGCCGATGCCGGCGTAAATCGCCAGCTCGCTCGGATGCTGGAACTGGAACGCCGGCACACGGAACAGCGGCTCGTTGCCCAGAAACCACCGCACCACCACGACCGCCGACACCGCGGCCAGCACCGTCGAGCCCACCACGCCCGCATTCCACGCGGCGATCACTTCTTCCATCACGAACAGCACGCCGGTAATCGGCGTGTTGAACGCCGCCGCGATCCCCGCCGCCGCCCCGACCGGCGCGATCAGCCGCATGTGCTTCCGCCCCAGCCCGAACACGCGCCCCAGCAGCGACGCCACGCCGGCGCCCATCTGCAGCGAGGGATCTTCCGGCCCCATCGAGTTGCCGGTCCCGATCGAGATCGAGCAGGCCACGAACTTGCCGATCACCGTGCTCGCCGGCACCAAGCCATCCGAGATGTACAGCGCCGCCTTCGTCTGGTTGACGCCGCTGCCCCGCGCCGCCGGGAACAGACGCGTCACGAGAAAAGCGGCCGCGAGCGCCCCTGCCGAGGAGGAGAGCAGCCGCCCGAACCGGTACTTGCCGGAAAGCGGGCCCAATGTGGTCCAGCCGATCAGGTCGATCGCGACATGGAAGCACGTCACCATCAGCCCGGAAAACACGCCGATCAGAATCGCCAGCAGCAGAAAACGCTGCGTCTCGTTCAGCGTGATCCGGCGCGGCGTCATTGGTTTCGCATCCGATTCATCAGGACGGCCAACGGCTGATCCGTCGCCGGCAGGCGCGGGCAGGCGTCCGCGCGCGCCCGCCACAACGACTGCGCCGCGGTCAACATCTCCGCCGTCTCGCCGCTGCGCATCCCCCGCGCCGATTTCGCCAACACGGCCTGCGCCTTCTGGAACGCATCCGGCGGAACGGCCGCGCACTGCCCGGCCGCCGCCAACGTCCGGCTCAGCAGTTCATGCGCTCGCTCGAAGCGCTGCCGCGCCGTCAGCCGCAGCAGCGTAGGGTCGAGGTCCAGGACCGAATTGATGAATGCGATGCGCTCGGCCAGCGCCGGCGTGATGCTGCCATACCGCACCGCGGCATCGAACGCGCGCCGCGCGCCAACGAAATCCCCCATCGCGAAATACGCCTCTCCGAGCCCCTGCTCCGCCGCCGCGTCGCGCGGATGGGCCGCGAGCACGCTGCGATATAGCTCCGCCGCGTGACTCGGCGAGCCGTGCCCCAGCAGCATCGACGCGGCTTCCAGCCGCGCCGGCTCATCGGGCGCTTCCCCGGCGAGCTGCAGCAGCTCCGCCAGCGCTTCTTTCGTCCTGCCCTCGCGGTCGAAGATGCCGGTCAGCTCGACCCTCGCGGCGAGGCGGTTCTGCTCCGGATGCTCCGGCCAATAGCCGAAAATGGCGCGGTGGTAGTCGTCGATGGCGTTGTCGTCGCGTCCTTCGGCCGCCGCGATGCGGGCCAGCATCAGGTTTACGGGTCCGCTGGTCGGGTCGGCCGCGCGCAGGTCGTTCAGATAGTTTTCGGCCTCGCCGTACTGCTTCAGCGCCACCAGCGATTGCGCCAGCGCGAAGCGGTATACCGGGTCGTCGTGGGAATAGGCCAGCGCCTCGCGGAAATCCTGGGCCGCTTCGGCATTCCTGCCCCCGGCGGCCAGCTCCTGGCCCGCCTGGTATTTCGCCTGTGCCCGATCGAGCCGCTGTGCGCGCCACGCGTGAGTCAGCAGAGTAGTGGCGGTAAACAGCAGGACCAGCGCCGCCGCCACCGAGGCGATCGCGGCGGGCCTCTCGTAGCGCCGCTCCGCCGCCGGATGTATTTCTGTGAGGCCCCCGCCCAAATTCCTATTATGCGCTGGTCCCGCAGCCGAACGCGAACCGGAATCCATTCGCCGCGACTTCCCGCAGTTCCTCCTCGCGGAACCCGAACGCCCGCGCCGCCAGCTCGTACTCGCCTTCGAGCGAGCAGCGGAACATCGCCGGATCGTCGGTATTCAAGGTAATCGGCACGCCCGCCTCGTACAGCCGCCGCACCGGGTGCTGGCTCAATTGCCGCACCACTCCCGTTACGAGATTGCTCGTGATGCACACTTCGAGCGGAATCCCGCGGTCGCGCAGGTGCCGAACCAGCGCCGGGTCTTCGACCGCTGAAATGCCGTGGCCGATCCGCTCCGCCCCCAGCTCGAGCGCCGCCCACACCTGCCCCGGCCCCGTCCCTTCGCCGGCATGAGCCGTGAGCCGCAACCCGCTGCGCCGCGCGAACGCGAACACTTCCGTGAACCACTCCGCCGGACCGCGTGTTTCGCTGCCGCCGATGCCGAACGCCACCACGCCGCGGTCGCGCCGCTCCGCGGCCAGTTCCGCCACCCGCATCGCCTGCTCCGGGCCGAACTGCCGCACGGCGTCCAGAATCCACCGCACTTCGACCGGCGCGCTCGCGGCCGCGTCGTGGATCGCGTCGAAGATCGGCCCGAACTCCTGCCCCTTCCACAGCACCACTCCCGCCGAGACGATGATCTCCGCGTAGCGCACGTTCTGCGCGGCCAGGCGCTCGATGAGCCGCCGCGCGATCAGGGCGTAATGCTCCGGCCCGCGCAGCCGTTTCCCGACCGCTCCAAATGCGCGCAAAAATCCGTCGAAATCCTCGTATGTGTAGAGATTGCGCAGTTCCTCGATCGGGGTCGCCGGGTCCAGCTCATGCAGCGTTTCGGGTTCCACAGAACCTTCCAGATGCACATGCAGCTCGGCTTTCGGCAATTCGCGCAGGAAATCGTACATACTTGAAATTTACGGCTTGTTGCCCCGCCCGTCGAGGCCGGGCATGCCCCGGCCCCGGTTTACTCATGATTGAAGACGAAATGGAAGCCATAGTTGGCGGCTGGCACGGCGACGCGTTTCGCGTGCTCGGGCCGCACAGCGTGCGCAAGCGCGGCGGCCAGTCCCGCTGGGAGGTGCGCGCCTTTCTGCCGCAGGCGGAATCCGCCGAAGTGCTGCTGGCGGACGAGACCGTCGCCATGGAGAAGAAGCATGAGCAGGGCTTCTTCTGCGGGTCCATGGCGGGCGACCCGCGCCCCTACCGGCTGCGAGCGCGGCTCTGGGACGGCCGCAGCGTCGAATTGGACGATCCCTACCGCTTCGGGCCGCTGATCTCCGATAGCGACCTCTACCTCCACACCGAAGGCACGCTTTACGAGGCCTACCGTTCGCTCGGTGCGCACCTCACGAACGTGGGCGGCATCGCGGGCGTGCGCTTCGCCGTCTGGGCGCCCAACGCCGAAAACGTTACCCTGGCCGGCGAATTCAACGAATGGGACATCCGCCGCCATCCCATGCGCCGGCGCAACGGCGGCGTGTGGGAGATCTTCATCCCCGGCCTCGGCGCGGGCGCGGCCTATAAGTACAATGTCCGCTCGCGGTTCGCCGGCTACCAGCAGCTCAAGGCCGACCCCTACGCGTTTTATTGCGAGACGCCGCCGAAGTCGGCCTCCGTCGTCTGGGATACGTCCCGCTACCAGTGGAATGATGCCGCGTGGCTCGAAACCCGCGGGAAAACGGACTGGCTCAAGTCCGCCATTTCCATTTACGAAGTCCATATGGAGTCCTGGCTGCGCGGACCCCAGGGACAGCCGCTGAGTTACCGCGATATGGCCGTCAAGCTGGTGCATTACGCCGTGCAGATGGGCTATACCCACGTCGAGCTGCTGCCGCCCATGGAGCATCCGTTCTCCGGCTCCTGGGGCTACCAGGTGATCGGCTACTACGCTCCCACGTCCCGGTTCGGCACGCCGGACGATTTCAAGTTTTTCGTCGATTCCTGCCACCAAGCCGGGCTCGGCGTGATCGTCGACTGGGTCCCCGCCCATTTCCCGAAGGACGCCCACGGCCTCGTCTTCTTCGATGGCACCGCGCTCTACGAGCACGCCGATCCGCGCAAGGGCGAGCATCGCGACTGGGGCACTCTCATCTTCAACTACGGCCGCAACGAGGTCCGCTGCTTCCTGATCTCGAACGCGCTTTTCTGGCTGAAGGAATACCACATCGACGGTCTCCGCGTGGATGCCGTCGCGTCCATGCTCTATCTTGACTACTCCCGCAAGCCCGGCGAGTGGATCCCCAATCAGTACGGCGGCAACGAGAACCTCGAAGCCATCGACTTTCTGCGCCGGTTCAACGAACTCGCCCATACCGTTCCCGGCGCATTCACGCTGGCCGAGGAGTCAACCGCATTCCCCGGCGTCTCGAAGCCCGTTTATCTGAACGGACTCGGCTTTACCTTCAAGTGGAACATGGGCTGGATGCACGACATGCTGGGCTACTTCAGCCAGGACCCTATTTTCCGCAAGTTCCATCACAATGCCATCACCTTCAGCCTGCTCTACGCCTTCACGGAAAATTTCGTGCTGCCGATCTCGCATGATGAGGTGGTGCACGGCAAGGGATCGCTGATGGGCCGCATGCCCGGCGATGAATGGCGCCAGTTCGCCAACGCGCGGGCGTTTCTGACTTATATGTGGGCGCATCCGGGCAAGAAACTGCTATTTATGGGACAGGAGATCGGCCAGCGCGACGAATGGAACTCCGCCGGCAGCGTCCCGTGGCATCTGCTGGAATTTCCGGTTCACCGCAAGCTGCAGGACATGGTCCGCGCACTCAACCACTTTTACCGCGCCAACCCGGCGTTGTATCAGGTGGATTTCCACTGGAGCGGCTTCGAATGGGTCGACTTCCACGACAGCGAAAGTTCCGTCATCGCCTTCATCCGCCGCGCCGAGGACCCGAAGGACTTCCTGCTCTTCTGCTGCAACTTCACGCCGGTCCCGCGCACCGGATATGAATTCGGTGTGCCGGAGGAAGGCTTTTACGAAGAGGTATTCAACACGGATAGCGAGCTGTACGGCGGCTCCAACGTGGGCAATGGCGGCATGGTGTCGAGCCGCCCGGTGCCGCGGCATAACCGCCAGCACAGCATCGCGGTGACGCTGCCGCCGCTGGCGGTGGTCGCGTTCCGGAAGAGATAATGCTCCGGCCGAGACGCGCGCGGAAATCCCGCCCTGCAAGGCCGCTCGATATCGACATCCGGCCGCGAGGGCCCTTATTGGTTGCAGTCCCGCTTGAGGCCGTACCGCCGCTGAAGTCCGAAACCGTTGAGGAAACCCGGCGGCGCGTGCGCCGCGAACGGGCGGGCGGGTGAGAATGGATGATCGCGGCGACCCGATAGCGCCGGAGCGGCGCAATCGTGCGCGCCGCCAGGGTGGGTTGCTATAGGCGCATGCTCAGATCTGGCCAGTTGGCGACCGCTTCTTGCCCCAACAGGCATCGGCAAATGATGAGAGCGTGCTCCAGGCATTGTTCCGCCTGATGCTGTTCGACCCGGGTGTATCCATGTTCCAGATATGTGCTGTTTCGCATCGGGCCCAGGGCATTCACGTTCATAGAGATGCCCTCGTAAGTGATCTCCCCGATCTGGCACAGCAAGTCCAGGCCGGCGCGAAAAGCCAGGTTCTTTTCCCCATCTATGATTCCGCTAACTCGCTCAAATGCCGTTCTGGAGGCGGCCGGCTTGCTCGGATGTATCCCGATCTCGTATAAACGCACCTGCGTAGCACATTCCGCGGCCCGGTAAGACCGCAGCACCGAATCCGTGTAGCGCCCTTCCTGAAGGCGGCGTTTCGCGTTTGCCAGCGCGTCCGCCACCAGCAATCCGCCGCACTCGCGGGCCCTGGACGGCCAGTCAGAGGCCGCAGCCAGCTTTTCGAAGCGCCCAACCTCACGGAACTCCTTTGTGATGTTTACCATCCGGTCTGCCACCGCAGCCAGCCGCTCAACCGCGTCGGCAAGGCCGGAGAACATAGGGTGAGATTGGTGCGCGGCGCAATGCCGCATCTGACGCCTGAGGATGTCACGCGCCTTCGCGTAGTCGAAATCATCCCAAGCGCCGAGGGCTGCAAGAGACTCGCGGGCAAATGACCATTCGCCGGTGTCCGGAAGACGAGCGGCGAGTTGCGCCGCCACGCGCATCTGACCGGAACGGGCGGTATTCACCGCTTCTTCAGCGAGCATCTCCAGCCGTATGTCGGGCGCGACGAACGTCCGCTCTGTTTGTGTGCCTTGTCCCTGCGCGTAAATTGGCACCACCTCCGTCGCGAGATACGTCATTGCAGTGTGAAAAACCGAAGCCACGAGCGGATTGGCACCACCGGTGATTCCCACATACACACGGCTGTAATGTTCAGAGGCCATCCTGCGAACAGTGGCGCGCGCCGTCCTGTACGCGGAGGAGAGGTCAAACGTTTGTATCGGTTCGATCGATCGAAAAGCAGCGCGGCCACCGAAATCACTAGTAGCCGCGATGTCTACGGCTATGTCGGCCGGGTCCGGAGCCTGCTGACCATCGGCCAGAATGCCATGTAACAAATAGACATCGACCGATTCTTCGCGGGCGAGTATCTCGCGAATGGCGGCGATGCACCCCCCGCTGCTCGTGCCGACTGGAAACAGCGCGGCTACTTTCATCCCGCAGCCCCGTTCCAAATCACCGGAGCCGGGAAACACAACGCGTAATGGATCGCCCGCGGCATCTCGGCACACGGCATCGGGACCACAGACCCGTACCAGGATTGGGGAGGGCCGCTGATCCGGAATACGGAACCTGGCGTCAGCATCAACATAGTCCCTTTGAATACGTTGCCTACAGAGCCGGAGTGGAACTTGGGAAACGTGACGTGTGTGCGCCAAAGGCCTTCAAGCGGGTCTGCCGCAGCCGGTATGAAGTGGTTCAAGGCTACGAAGGCGTTCGCGCCCGGAACCGCGTCGAGCCATCCGCAGTGTTCCGGTTCCCCAAGCAGATCGAACGCTCCCAGGCCGCTACTGCACTTCTTGCCGTACCCCGTCAACGAGAGCGCGCGGAAGCACGCGGCCAGCATCTCGATATGCCTGCCGGTCCGGACATAGACCGCCAACGAATCCTGTCCGGCTCCGAGAAACTGGCAGTCGGTTTCGAATAATTGGCCGGCGGCGGCCGTTCCGGTCTCGCGGTCGATTGCAGTCTGAACTCGTGCCAGGCGCATGACGGCGGCCGAGGTCACATCATTAGCGGACCGATCCTGACCGGCGGCGATACGCCGAAAGGACGGCTCGGGAACGTACAGCGGAGGCTTCCATTTCTTGCGTGCTGCGCTTGGTTCGGGTATTGGCCGCACATGGGCCGGCAGCGGCAGTAAATCGCCGGGCCAAGCGTCCGACACGAGAAACGGGGGCTCGCCTCCGGCTTGAAACTCCTCGATGATGCTTTCGAAGCCCGGCGGATCCAGTTCCCTCCACCGCCAGCAAATCGAGCCGAATATCGTGTCCGACCGCCAGGGCGATGCCCACGGCGACCGGGGGCGAATCCGGATTCGCCACGTGTTCGTAGGGTCAGACCGGCCAGCGCGATCTTCTGGGATCGGAAATTGCGTATGCGAATGCGCCCGGAGCCGCGGCTGCCGCCCGCGCCGAGCGAATCAAAGCGAATCAAAGCGCTCGATGATGGCGAGGGCGTTCTTGATGTTCCCGAGCATCTTGCCATCGTCGTCGCCCTCGAACACCTTCAGCACCATCTCGCCTGCGAACACCGCGCCCGCGGGTACGCGTTCTTGCCATCGAGGGTTGCTGCCGACGCCATATTGACGATCAGCGGTTACTTCGGCTTTCGTTTCCCACTGTGGAAGCCCCTTTTCGCCCCTCGAATTCCAGAACGCCCGATACTCATCGGTGAACCGCGCATCCCGCACCGTCAGCCGCGAGGCTCCGCACGGGGGTTTGGTTTTCTTGTGCGCGCCGAAGATGGGGCAAACCGGGCAACTCATCTCACCACAGACGCAAGGCTCCGAACCATTTGTGCGGCCCTGCTGCTTTTCGAGGGTACTCCGCAATTTGCCCTTGAGGCTCGACCCCGGAATGTAGGGCTCCCCAGTGATTGGATCCTTCAAGGGCAGGAGGTCGACTCCACCGATTTCCAGGCTGCCGCCGGCCCCGCCGATGCGCATTCCGTCCAGGATCTCAACCTCAAACTTCATCTCGACTACGTGTGTCCATTTGTTGGGCATAGTTACTCATTCCTTTATGCGGGCACAGTAACCCACCACGGCCTCGAAGTGCGGCATGAAACCCTTCTCGAAGCTCTTTCTATCCGAAGCCGCCTTCACGTTACGATCAATAAATTCTTTGAACGACGCCGGCAATTTGCCCACCGCTCTTTGGGCGCGGTCAGCCGCGACCACGCTTAACTTCGCTATATCCGCATGCACGTCGGCAAAAGGCGCGCCATACTGAAGTCGCTGAAGCTGCCTCTTGGCGTGATCGTAGAAGGCCCTTAATTGACTCCGCCTCAAGCCGTCGCGATCGAAACGTGCGGCCAAATCCTCCGCTTCTTTCAGGAGCAGTTCCGGCCGGGTGTATCCGTCGGTCCCGAAATAGCTGGGGTAGCCTGGCGGGAACGGGTTGTCGCCGCTTCCCTCCCTATCCGGCATCGCTCAATCTCCTTAATGCTCCGCGCCAGCCGCCAGCATTGCGTACCGCACAGCAAAGTCGGCCTGAGGCCACATGCCGCCGGGCTTCAGAAAAGCCTGCTGCACGAAACGGCGGGACTCATCATCCTTCAGGTTGCGCTGGGCCTGATAGTAGAGAAGGGAATGCCAGCGCGCATCCCCGCCTTTCCAACGCCCGTGAAGGTCCAGGATGTTCTGTAGGATGGCGCTACGAATCTGGCCGCGCGCATGGAACCCGGCCAGCTTCTGTCCGATGTCGAGCGCCTTATCAAACTCGGACCAGCGCATCGTGGCGCCAAGGGCGTGAATGCTGTCCCGCTCCTTCTTTGCATGCTCGTTCAGCGCATCCTGGGCCTCGTCCGACTTGGTCAGGATGTGCTGTTTCCTTTTCGCCAGCGCCATGCCGGCCGAAAACGTCAGTTGGTCCCCCGTGAGCGCACGGAACTTCTGGCGGAACGCCGACGCGAACGCCAGCACGTCCTGCCACGGGCCGATCACGAACAAATCGTCGCCCCCGCCATAGACGGGGTACACATTCGGGAACCGGTCCGAGAGCAACTCATCGACCCCCGCCGAGAAACCAGCGTCCAGCAAGCGGCTCAGCCCCCAAATTCTCAAAGGATTATTTTCGAGTCGTTCAAACGCTGCGCCGATCCGGTCGGCATCAATCCTGAGATAACCGAGATAGGGCCGCCCGTGGGATCTGGACGCCAATTGCTCGAAAGTGGCCAGCTGTCCGTTCTGCATCGGGGCGTGAGTGACAGAGGAGATTTCCAGCGCCCCTTTCGCCGAAACCGACCAGCGCTTGCCAATCAAACAGAGCGGGCCGTCATCAGCCTCGGCCAGGCGGTGGGGGCCGCTTCCAAGCAGGCGCGCGCCGAGATCCCGGTCGGCAATGCAAGAGCGGCAGAGCTGCTCGTCACCCGCCATGGACACCATTTCGGTTCCCGCGCAACCATCGCAACGTCCTGCGCCCTCCAGCCGGGAAACGAAGCGGTCCGTCAACCATCCTGATTGCGCCCGAAGGGCTCCCCCAATGGCGTATGCTTCCGCCGGGACATCGACTCGATTAGCGCCGCCCAAGGCACGCGCCCGTCATCAAAATCAGCGCCCGACAGGTGGAAAGCAAGCTCACCCCGGTGCTCGCGCAGCAAATCGTCGTCGAGTGCGCGTTGCAGGGCGGCGAGCCGGGACGGGCCGTCGGAGCACGGTCGCGCTACGACGAGAAATCGACCCCCCGCGGCGTAGAAGAGTCGTGCGCCAGCATCGCGGAATGCCTGCTCGACGCAATCAGCTACCAGCCTCGTCATCGCAAGGACCCGGAACGAGCGGGCGCGCAGCCGCCTGGCCGCCCCACCGGCGCCGGGCACAGGCCTCAACACGAACCTCTGAATTCCGGAGAAGTCGCCTTCGATTGCGAATCCCGCTTGGGGCCATTCGGGAGCCTTGGCCTCGGCGGCATTCACACTGCCCTCCCATGTCCGCCACAGCAATGCGAAATCTGGCATCGGATGTTCGAAAAGAAACAAATAACAGATATCCACACTCCTCGCAAGCCGTTCGGAATGGCAGGATCGGTCCTGTGGTCGCTGAAGGAAACATTTCAAGCCGAATCAATTGCTTACGTCCTCCCCGCCGCTCCAGAGCCCAGCTGCGTGTGCTATCACAGTAATGCCGGTCCGCCTACCCGGATGAGGAGAACACCCGAAATTGGCTTCGTTCCGCAAATTCCGCCGCGCCTTGGCCCATGGCACCTGCTCAGGTAAATCCCCGATGCTGGCTTCGTTCTTGGGTTCGTTTTTTTAGCGCCGATATGCTCTGGTTTCAATTGCTTACCGGTAATCTTGGCTTCGTTTTGTAAAAATGCCCCAATACCACGCCATCATCGTCGGAGGCGGCCATAACGGCCTCATCGCCGCCGCCTACCTCGCCCGCGCCGGCCGCCGCGTCCTCGTTCTGGAGCGCCGCGAGCTCGTCGGCGGGTGCGCGGTCACGGAGGAAATCTGGCCGGGCTACCGCGTCTCCACCGCCGCGTATCTCACCAGCCTGATGCAGGAGCGCATCATCCGCGAACTCGAGCTCCCGCGCTACGGCTACAAGGTCGACGCCAAGGACCCCGCCTTCTTCTCCGTTTTCCCGGACGGCCGCCACTTCTTCATGTGGCAGGACCGCGCCCGCACCCTCGCGGAAATCGCCAAATTCTCCCAGCGCGATGCCGAAGCTTACCCCTCCTACGAAGAGCAGCTCGAGCGCATCGCGCAGGTCGTCGAGGACCTGCTCCTCACCACGCCGCCGCAGTTTCCGCCGCGCGGCCTCCCCGATTTCGTCGATTATCTCCGCCTCGCCGCCCGCCTCCGCGGCCTCAGCGCGCGCGATGCCGTGGCGCTCGTCAAAATCTTCACCCAATCCGCCGCCGACTACCTCGACGAATGGTTCGAATCCGAGCAGGTCAAGGTCACGCTGGCGACCGATGGCGTCATCGGCGCCAACGGCGGCCCGCGCTCGCCCGGCACGGCTTACATCCTTCTGCACCACTGCATGGGCGGCGTCGCCGGCCACCGCGGTCTCTGGGGATTCGTGCGCGGCGGCATGGGCGCGGTCTCGGAAGCCATCGCCGCCTCCGCCCGCGCCAAAGGCGCCGAGATCCGCACCGGCGCGCCCGTCGCCCGCGTGCTCGTGTGCGGCGGACGCGCCTCGGGCGTCGTGCTCGAAAGCGGGGAGGAGATCGAAGCCGCGATGGTAGCCTCGAACCTCGACCCCAAGGTCACGTTCCTGAAGCTGGTCGAGCCCGCCCACCTGCCGCCCGAATTTCTCGATGCGATCCGCCATTTCCGCATCGAGGGCACAAGCTGCAAGATCAACCTGGCCCTCTCCGGCCTCCCCGAATTCACCGCTTATCCAGGCACGCCCGGCCCGCACCACGGCGCCACCATGCACATCTGCCCGTCGATCGAATACGTCGAGCGCGCCTGGGATGACGCCAAGTACGGCCGCCCCTCCGAGCGGCCGCTGCTCGAACTTACGATCCCCACCATCTACGACCCGTCGCTCGCCCCGCCCGGCAAGCACATCATGGGGATCTTCCTGCAGTACGCGCCGTACACGCTCCGCAACGCCACCTGGGACGAGCTTCGCGAGCCCTTCGCCGACCGCGTCATCGATCTGATCGCCGAATATGCGCCCAACATCCGCTCCATCGTCGAGCACCGCCAGGTGCTCACGCCGCTCGATCTCGAGCGCCGGTTCGGCATCACCGGCGGCAACATTTTCCACGGCGAAATGAGCCTCGACCAGATGTTCACGATGCGGCCGGTCGCGGGGTGGGCGCGCTACCGCACGCCGCTCCCCGGCCTGTATCTCTGCGGCTCCGGCGCGCACCCCGGCGGCGGAGTCATGGGCGCCCCCGGCTACAACTGCGCGCGGGAGATGCTCCGGGCATGACGGTGCCGTCGCCGCTTGCATTCCGCGCGGCCATTTGCCACGGTGAGGCTATGCATCGAGCTATCCTGCTGCTGACCGCGCTGGCCTGGGCCGCCCTGGTCTTCGCGCAGACGCCCGGCCTTGCCGGCGATTGGGAAGGCACACTCGATACCGGCGCGGGCAAACTGCGCCTCGCCCTCCACATCACCCGGACCACCGACGGCATCTATCTCGGCAAGGTCGTCAGCCTCGATCAGGGCAACGCCGAAATCCCGCTGGGCAAGGCCGCCGTCGACGGCCGCAAGGTCCAACTGGAATTCCCCCTGGTCAACGGCGCCTTCACCGGCGAGCTGAGCGCGGATGGCTCCGCCATCGCCGGCACATGGTCGCAGGGCACACCGCTGGCGCTGACGTTCAGACGCTCCAGCGCAGCCCCCGCCGGCGCCAAATCCACTCCGCCCGCGCTTGCCGCCAGCCCGCTCGGCCCGCCGGTCGACGTGCGCGTGCCCATGCCGCCCACCGCCTTCCGCGGCGCGGACGGCCAGTCGCGCCTCATCTACGAACTCCACCTCACCAACTTCTCCGCAGCGGACCAGACCCTCGCCCGGCTCGAAGTGCTGGGCGATTCCGGCCCGCTCGCGTCCTATGAAGGCGCCGAGCTCGCCGGCTTGCTTGCGCGTCCGGGTGTGAAGACGGACGATCCGCGCACGATCGGCGCCGGCCTCCACGCGGTCGTTTACCTCGACGTGCCGGTGCCGGTCTCCGGAGCCCCGCGCGTGCTGCGGCACAAGCTCACGGTCAGCGGCGCCACCGTCGAGACCGCGCCCGTCCCGCTGCGCGCCGCTGCCCCGATCGCGATCGGCCCGCCGCTGCGCGGTGAAAGCTGGCTCGCCGCCAATGGGCCCGGAAACCGCTCGCCCCACCGCCGCGCGCTGATCCCCATCGCCGGCCGCGCCGTCATCGCGCAGCGCTTCGCCATCGACTGGGTGCAAATGAAGACCCCCGGCGCGACATTTGCCGGCGATGCGAAGGACAACCGCAACTACAAAGCGTACGGCTCCGAAGTGCTGGCCGTCGCCGACGCTACCGTCGCGGCGATCCAAGACGGCATCCCCGAGAACATTCCCGGCCTGAACTCCCGCGCCGTGCCCATCACCCTCGAAACCATCGCCGGCAACCACATCATTCTCGATCTCGGCGGCGGCAATTACTGCATGTACGCCCATCTGCAGCCGGGCAGCCTTCGAGTGAAGCCCGGCGACCGCGTGAAGCGCGGCCAAGTCATCGGTCTGGTCGGCAACACCGGCAACTCGACCGAGCCGCACCTCCACTTCCAGGTCATGGACGGACCCACACCGCTCGGCAACGAAGGCCTGCCGTACTACATCGATTCGTTCGAGGTGCTCGGCGGACCGAACGCCGGCAAAAAGGAGAACGCCCTTCCCATGCAGAACATACTGGTGAAGTTTTGAGCCAAACCCCCAACAAGCACCGCTCCGCGCTCACCGTCCTCTTCCTGGTCAACGTCCTCAACATCTATGACCGCCAGGCGCTGGGCGCGCTGATCGAGCCGCTGCGCCGCGCGTTCCACCTCACCGATGCGCAGCTCGGCGCGATCCCGACGTCGTTCATCGTGGTCTACGCACTGGCCGGTATCCCGCTCGGCCGCCTCGCCGATCGCGGAAGCCGCAAGCGCCTGCTGGCCCTCGGCGTGGCGGTCTGGGGCGGCCTGACGGCGCTCGGCGGCCTGGCCGCGGGCTACGCGACGCTGCTGGCCACGCGCCTCGGTGTAGGCATCGGGGAGGCCGTGTGCGCGCCCGCGGCGACGAGTTGGATCGGCGATCTGGTCCCGCCCGCCCGCCGCGCCCGCGCGATGGCCTTCTTCATGATGGCGGTGCCCATCG
>DATGMB010000253.1:0-16283 GCA_035293845.1 Bryobacteraceae bacterium | reverse complement strand
CATTCGACCGCCTGGCTGCTCCGGGTGACACGCCGCGGTTCGCGGCGCTTAACGGGAAACAGACTCTGCGCGAAGCTTTTCTCGATTGGTTGCATGCCAAATATAAAACAACAGTGGTGGCTGCATGAGTGAGCATCTGCTGCTGGTTACGGTGGGCCCCGTGCAAGAATTTATCGCCCAAGCCCGGCGCACGCGCGACCTGTGGTACGGCAGCCATTTGCTCTCCGAACTCGGCCGTGCGGCCGCCCGGTCACTCGCGGCCGGCGGCGCCCGGCTTGTGTTTCCGGCTCTGGACGCGGGGGACCCTGAACTGGAGCCATGCTTTGCTCCGCTACGCGAGAACGGACAGCCGCCCCTCAACATTCCCAATAAGCTGCTTGCCGCCGTACCGCCCGGGGTGGACCCGGCGCAACTCGCACGCGCAGTTCGTGATTCCGTTTTGGAGCATTGGCGCGACGGCATTGCTGCGCCCGTCAAGAAAAAGTGCAGGGGGGTACTCGCGCCGCGCATCGAGGAGATCTGGGCCGAGCAGATTAATACGCTCGTGGAGGTCCTGGCGACATGGGCCCCGCTAAACGAGTATTCGGAAACGCGCCGCGCCGTGGAGGGCGCCATTGCTGGTCGAAAAAATCTACGGGATTTCAGTCCGTGGCGCCAAGCACGCGGCGGCGTGCCCAAATCGAGCCTCGATGGTGGGCGCGAGACCGTGCTGCGGGTACCGGGGGAGCGCGATCGCCAGCTCGCCCGGAAATACCGCATTCCAGATGGCGAGCAATTGGATGCCGTCGCGCTGGTCAAGCGCGCCGGGGGCGAGCCAGACCAGTTTGTGCCAGTCATCAATATTGCTTTGTCGAACTGGATAGAGGTGGCCGGTTCTACGTGTGCTCCTGAGATCGGAAACCTTCGCAAGGCGTGTCGTGAGGCGGGGATCTCTCGCGTGGAGCGACGCGACCTTTGCTGGACCGGGCAATTCCCATTCGATGCCAGCATTCTGCTGCAGAGCCGCTGGGGAGACGTCTTTGAAGAGCAGGGGATCGAGGGCAACGCCCAGTCGTGGGGCCGCACCTACGTCGGGCCGCTTCTGAACAACATGTCTGAGCCGTATCCGTATGTCGCATGCCTGGCTGCCGACGGCGACCGCATGGGACGCGCTCTTGACCGGCTGCCCTCGGCGGAAGAGCACCGCAGGCTCTCACGGGCGCTCTCAAACTTTGCCGCGCAAACGCGGACGATCGTAGAGCAGAATTACCATGGCGCCCTGATCTATTCCGGCGGCGATGACGTGCTCGCGTTTCTGCCACTTTCTGAAGCCATGTCGTGCGCCGGGGAGCTGCGCCGGGCATTCGAGTCGGAAATTAGCCCCGCCTGCGGCTCACTGCCTGCCGGCCTTCGGCCTACTCTGTCTGCCGGCATCGGGATTGGGCACGTCATGCAGGGCATGGGCGATCTGCTGGACCTCGGCCGCGAAGCCGAACGGGAGGCGAAGCGGCAGCGCAATTCGCTCGCGGTGCTGGTGGAGACGCGCTCGGGCGGCCGGCGGACCTGGTGCGCGCGATGGGAGGAGGATCCGGCCGGCGCTCTCCGGCGAAGCGTGACTTACATCGAACATTCCCTTTCCACGCGTAAAGTCTATGAGATCGCAAGCATTGTTCGCCGCTTGCCCGCCGATTCATCGGACCCGCGTTGGGCGAGGATCCTGGCACGCGAGATCGAACGAGCTGTGTCCCGCGTGGGCGAAGGTGGCCTGAACCCCAGCGAGGTCGGCCTCGATCTGAACGACAACGACAACTATGGGGACCTGCTCATGCGCGTCAGCTCCTGGGTAAATCGGGTTTTGATCGCGCGAGTGCTGGCCCGGTCCGTGCCCCGGCCGCGCAGCAAGACCAACGAGGCCGCCGCATGACCAGGGTTCATGTCGCTTTGCTTCCACGCGATGGATTTTTCTGCAAGGACGGACGCGGTTGGTTTACGAGCGCTTCCGGCCGGGGCCACGGGATCGAGTGGCCATGGCCCTCGACGATCCTTGGCTCGATCCGCACCGCCTGGGGCCGTGCGGAGGAGGACCGGGCCAATACCTCCTTTGATCCCAACGCATGGCTGACCCGCACGGCGCCGATCCAACTCGGCCGGATACTCGCTCTCCGGCGTCCACACGCGGCCGCTTGGCAATCCGAACACGTAACGTGGCCCGTGCCGCTCGATGCCGTCTGGTTCGAGGAGGAACCCGAGCTGCACAGGCTCAATCCTCAGCCGCCGGAACTGCCCACGCTCGGGCGCGAGGACGATGCAGCTCGAGAGGCGTTGTGGCGGCCGTCGCCGGCACGTAGTGAAAAACCAGTCAAACTGCCGCGATGGTGGTCCAATGCGGATATGGCCGCCTGGCTTGCAGGTAAGCCGGTGCCCGCGCCGGCGAGGCCGGCGCTCTGCTTGGTCCGGCGCCTTCAAGTGCGTATTGGCATCCACAGTGAGGAACTCACGGCTGATGGTGGCGCTTTGTTCTCGCACGACGTGGTGGAGACCATCGAACCTCAGGCCGAGTGGGCAATTGGGGTTGAAGCCAGCATTCCGGGCGATGCGCTTCCCCCCGTCGCTACGCTTGGATCGGATGCCCGTCCAATCCGGATTGAACCGTTACCCAAGAACCTGTTCGACCCGCCGGATGAGCTGTTAGCTGCTTTTCGCCAGGGCAGCGCCGGGCTGCGCATGGTCGTGGTAACGCCGGCCTGTTTCGAGAAGGGCTGGTTGCCCGACGGTCTGATTCAGCACGGCAACGAGTATCGAGGTCGAGTGGCGGGACTCGGTGAAGTGATTCTGCGTGCGGCATTCGTTCCGCGGCCAATGCACATTTCCGGCTGGGACATGGCGGCGGGCACGCCAAAAGTAACGGCGCGTATGGTGGCGCCGGGCGCAGTCTATTTCTTTGAGCGCGTAGATGGACGTCCTTTTGAGGAAAACGAGGCCCGTGCGCTGTGGCTTTCTGCCATCGGCGCCCGGACTGAGGAGGGGTTCGGCTACGTGATTCCGGGAGTTTGGAGCCCAAAGAGGAGCAACCAATGAAGACACGACCATTCCTGCTGCACGCCTTGTCGCCCCTGCATGCGGGTACCGGGCATGCGGCCGATGTCATCGACCTGCCCACAGCCCGAATGAAGGCCACCGGCATTCCATTCGTGCCCGGCTCCTCGATCAAAGGAGTGTTGCGTGACGTGCGAAGGACTGAGGCCGGAGATGTCAGCCGCGTTCTGGCCGCTTTCGGACCGGAGACCGGGAGCGCATCGGACCATGCCGGCGCGCTGGTGGTTGGGGACGCTCGACTGCTGGCCCTGCCAGTTCGCAGCTTTCGGGGGACGTTTGCGTGGGCTACGTCCCCGTTGCTCCTGGCCCTGGCCAAGCGTGATCTTGACGGTTCGGGCAATCCCCCCATCCCGAAGATTCCTGGACGGGGGGCGCGACTCGCCGCAAGAGACTGCATCTTCAACAGTCATCTTTACCTGGAGGATCTGGATCTCCCCGCCGAGGAATCCGCGGAGCCGGCAGCGTGGGCTTGCCTTCTTGCGCCGCTCGTTTTTCCCGATGTCGATATCTTCACGAAAAGGTTCGCAATTGTGGACGACGAGACCATGACGTTCCTCTGGGAAACGGCGACCCAAGTGGATGCGCGCGTGCGGCTGGACGGGTCGACACGAACCGTGGCGTCCGGCGCCCTGTGGTTGGAAGAGAGCCTTCCGGCCGAGACGCTTCTGATCGGTTTGCTCGCAGCGGATCGGAGCCGTCGCAAGGGTGTTGCGATGGACTCAGATGAAGTTCTGGATTTCGCCCTTAAAGGTGAAGAGACTCTTCAATTCGGCGGCAAGGCTTCGACGGGCCGCGGCCGGTGCCGGGTGATTCCCGCCCTTCCTCGAGGAGCATGCAAATCATGAGCCGACCCGGTAGGCCGCAAGGGATGCTGATGCGTGATCAGGAACGGGCGCTTCACGCGTACGGTTGCGTCGAGGCCGTCCAGAAAGAGGCTCGGCGGGACTACAAGATCGCGGTGAACGATCTCGGCGCAAACATCATGCGCGGCGGTCTGTGTGCCGCCCTGGCAGCCGTCCAGCGCCGGGGCGAGGGCAGCAAGCTGCTCCTCGAACACCTCGCTGGCGCAAGCGTGCCGGGTCTGGAGGATGCTAACGCACACGATCTGCCGCGGCGTGTGAGCGAGCTGAATACCGAGGCATACATGGTCGCCACTCGCGAGATCCTTCTGGTGGCAGTGTGGCTCAAGCGCGCGGCCCAGGCCACTTTCGGAGATTAACGATGCGCCAAGCCTTGGAAGCGCTATCGGGCATCCAACCGGACCACCTTGGACTCGCCTACGACACATGGGCCCCGGTGGCTAACGACGGGAAAGTAGCGGACGACACGCGAGCCGGGTGGCTTCAGAAGCTCGCCGAAATCTGCGTCAGCCCGGACTACGCGCGGTTCTTTGGGTTATGGAAGGCCAGTTTCAAGAACTCCGGAGATCGCACTTTCGAGCTCCAGCTGGCGAGCCGCCTGCTTGTGGGCCACGGCAACCCAAGCGCCACGGGTGTCGGGCTCACGGTACACCACACCTGGGGGGTCCCGATGATACCGGGATCGGCCCTGAAGGGACTTCTCGCGCATTACGTCGACGCGGTCTACGGGCCAAATGACCCAACGCGGCCACCGTGGGAGCAGCCCGGGGACGAGCAGCTGCGCGCTGACTATCAGGGCAATGTTTGGCGCGGCGCGCGTATCCGGCGCGGGCCGGGCGCAGTCTATCGAAACCTGTTTGGCGCCCCGGACGCAGAAGACGATGCCTTGATGCGGGAGCGTGGTTTTGATGCCGGCGCCTCGGCAGGGCTGGTCTTATTCCACGATGCGTTATACGTGCCGGGCAGCGCTCCGGAAAACCAGCCGTTCGCCCCGGATGTCCTGACAGTTCATCAGAAGAGTTACTACGAT
Organism: Bryobacteraceae bacterium; assembly: GCA_035293845.1. GTDB lineage: Bacteria > Acidobacteriota > Terriglobia > Bryobacterales > Bryobacteraceae > DATGMB01. The sequence goes on along the minus strand of DATGMB010000253.1, from coordinate 11,318 downwards.
ACCTCGGGCCAACATTGGCCCAACGATTACGACAGCCCGAACCCCGTCGCGTTTCTTACCGTCCGCCCCGGCGCCAGGCTGCTGCTGGCCGTATCCGGACCGCCGGATTGGACTCTGTTCGCGGGACGCCTGCTTCGAGATGCGCTGGCGAATTGGGGCATCGGCGGTAAGACGAGCGCAGGATACGGCAGACTGGTCGCACAGGACCAAACCGGCACTGCCGTTCCTGGCAGATCCTCGGGGCCGCCGGTTGCGCGGCAGCTCCCACGACATCAACGGGGCGAGCGCGTATCCGTAACACGCATTGAGGACCCAAGCGGCAAGGGTAAGGTCAAATTTCGTGCAGACGACGGGTTCCCCGGGCACTTCGCGGGCGAGGAACCGCCGGCCGTGGCCATTGGCCAGTCTGCTGAGATATGGATCGCCAATGTGAGCCCCCAGGGTTACACACTGACGCTGCGCCCACCGAAAGATACAAAAAAATGACCGACATAGCCCAGGTATCACTTCCCGCCGAGTTGAAAGCAGTTCAACAACATTGGCGTGGACTCCCTCGCACGGAGCAGGATGCATTGTACGCGAAGGAATTCGCGGCGCCGTTTGCGAAGCTTTTCGCTGATCTACCGCTCCATGGCGCTCCCGCCTCAATGGCCGGCAAAAAGCCTCGGTTTCTGGTGAGCATCCTCGGTCTGTCCTGGCAGCCCGTTGCGCTAATGGCCGCCTGGTGCCGGCCGGAGCGGATGCTGGTGATTGGGACCGAGGAGTCATTGGGCGCAACTGTCGCGGGCGAAGGAGTTCTTTCCCTGATCGCGCGAGTGGCCGGTATCGATCGGGATGCGATCGAGAGCACTCGAGTGCCCGATTCGGGAGAAACCGACATCTACCGTGCAGTGCGCGATTTTCTCCGTTCTGGTGTACCGCATCGCGAGGTCTTCATTGACCCAACCGGGGGGAAGAAATCCATGTCAGCATCCGCGGCGCTCGCCGGGTTCCTGGCCGGAACGCCGTTGGTGTATGTGGATTATACCCAGTACCACGAAAAAAATCGCATCCCCATCGCCGGGACCGAATACCCCCGCCTGCTAACCAATCCGCTCGAGGTTCTGGGCGACCTGGAATTGCGTGATATCTTCGCTGCATTCAATCGGAGTGACTTTGAGGAAGCGGAGCGGCTAGCGCGGAGACTCTCGGAGCGCCTCTACGAGCCACGCGAGGCCCAGGCGCTGACGGAACTGGCTGGAGGGTACGCCGCGTGGGACCGCTTCAACTTCGAAAAGGCGCGCGAGCGACTCACCGAGGCGAAACGGATCCTTGCCGCGTTCACAAACTCCGGCAACTGGGGTTGGGCCGGAAACGTCCGCGACACCCTTGCCGCAAACCTTCAATCCCTGAATACCGTCGCCGGTCTCCCCCAGAAGCCGACTTCGATCGAAGAGGGGCTTCCTCTAGTGATCTGGTATGTCGCCAAGGCACAGCGGATGATGGACGCGGAGAAGACCAGCCTTGCCGTGCTACTGCTCTATGCGGCCGTGGAACGCTACATGGGGCTGTGCCTCCGAATCGAATACAGCCTCGACGATAAGCAGCCGGACTATTCGTACGTCAAGGAGAAGATCGATTGGAAAAGATTCGATGAAGTTGGCAAAGCGCTTATTGGGAAGAACTATACACGTCGTGAGCTTAACGGACCCCTAATGTTCACCATTAGCGCTCAACTTCTGGCCACACTTGCACCGCATCGCCTCGACGGGGCCGATCTCGGCCTGTTGAACGGTCTATCAAATACGCGAAACAAATGCGAGTACGAGCACGGGTTTCTGCCGAGGGCGCCTAAAAAGGAGGACGTTCAGCACTATCTCCCGGTTGTGAAGAGGATCGTTGAGCGTTGCTGCGGCCAGCCGCAGCTCGATGACATGCTCGCCCGGTATTGCTTTCCGAAGCTTCCGAATTTAGCTGCTGAGTCCAGTACGGCCACTGCCCCCTAGCGGCAACCGGCGTAATGCCGGGGAGCCCTGCTCTGGCTTTTCCGGCGGCCGGCGTCGTTCCGGCACCAGTATCGGCTTGCCGTCCATGTATCCGCGGGCGCAGAGCGGCGGGCGTTGTGTCGCGGTACGTGCAGTCCGTACCGGTTCCTGCCCACCGGGCACGTTACGTCACGATTACGAGGACACTGGTTGCTATAGAATCGCGGCATGAGGATTTGCGCTTCCGTATGCGCGGTTCTCCTGCTGGCCGCCGGAGTTACGATTTTTGCTGCGTCGCAACACACCGCGGCGGAGCCCGCGGGGCCGCTCAGTGCGCGCGCCAGCGCGACGAATCCGCCGGGCGGGACGCCGCCCACGCTGTTGCGGGTGGACAGCTCGCTGGTGCTCATCCCCGTGCACGTAACTACCGCAGCCGGCGGGACGGTGACGGGTCTGCCCCGCGACGCCTTCCAGCTTTTCGAAGATGACGCCCAACAGACCATTGCGAGCTTCTTCACCGAGGACGCGCCCGTATCGGTGGGCATTCTCTTCGATTCCAGCGGCAGCATGCGGCCGAAGATCCACAAGAGCGCCGAGGCCGCCGCCGCGTTCTTCCGGACCTCGAATCCGGACGATGAATTTTTCCTGATCCAATTCGCCGACCGCGCCCACGTGGTGGTGCCGTTCACGACCGATTCCGGCGAGATCTTCAACCAGATCGCACGTACGCACCCGATGGGACGCACGAGCCTGATCGACGCCATCTATCTGGGCTGCGCGCAGATGAAGCGGTCGGCTCGCCACCAGCGGCGGGCGCTCGTGATCTTCTCCGACGGTGGCGACAACTGGAGCCGGCATTCGCTGGCCGAGATCCGCGACCTGTTGCTCGAATCCGATGTCCAAGTCTATGCGATGGGCATCTTCGATTTCGATTACATGCACAACCATTCGATCGAAGAGCGCAACGGCCCCGCGCTGCTGGACGAGTTGACGACGCTGACCGGCGGCCGCCATTTCCCGGTGGACGATCTCGACCAATTGCCCGAAATCAGCGAGCGGATCGGCCGCGAGCTGCACAGCCAATATCTGTTGGGCTATTACCCGACGAATGCGGCGCGCGACGGCAAGTACCGGCACGTCAAGGTTGTGCTGCACGTTCCCAACGCCACGGAATTGCACACCTCGTACCGCACCGGATATTACGGCCCCGCGCAATGAGTGCGGGAGCGGACCGGCGCCGCGGAGTGGGCGCTTACGTGCTCCTTCCGGAGTGAGAGGTCCGCATGTTTCTGGCGCTTTTTATCCTTCTTTTGGTTGTGTGGCTGATCGTATGGGCCGCGCTGCACCTGGTGGGCGGCGGCATACATCTGCTGCTCGTGCTGGCGATTATCTTCCTGATCGTGCACTTCGCCCGCGGACGGCGCGCGGTTTGAGCCTCAGGCCGCGCTGGCAGCTGCTTCTTCGGACACCGGCTCGGGCATGGGTTCGCGAAAACGCTCGCGCAACCACGCGCGGAGCCGGAGCGTGGCCGCGTGGATTTCCTCGTCGTGTTCAACCAGACAGACTTTGCAATTCTTGCGCTGCATGAATGGACAATACGCCTAAGTTTCGTGGCGAGCAATACAGGCGGTGGATAGCGGGTCGAGGGTTGACTTTGGATAAGGGGATCTATGGAAACGGCGCGACAATATGTTGATCTCATCTGTGCCTTAGCTGGCAGTGGGAACGCCGGTATCGTTAGGCGCCGGGCTGGGCGGCGTTTCCGCTAAATCTACTTAGGCGGCCACTGCACCGGATTCCCGTCCTCGTCAATGGCGAGCGCCCGCGCCCCCGGCGGCAGGACCTTCAACGACTTGAGAAACTCGATGATGGAGTCCTGATCGTAGGCGCTCAACCCGGCGAATGTCTTCTCGGCGTCCGCCGCCTCACCTGCGTGCGCCAGGATGGATTCGCGGATCGTCGTGTACTTGCCGTGATGATAGTGGTTCGGTTTGCTTCCAACATCCCAGAGGCGCTTCGTCAGGAAGAGGCGGTTGCCGGCGAAGAAGCTGTCCGAGCCTGCGGGCTGGTTCTGGTTAAGCAGCTCGGCATTCGGATCGCTCGGGCCGCCGCAGATGTCGTGCAGCTTAAAGTCAGTATACAGCGGCACGTCGATAGTAGTCGCATTCCCATTGACCGGGTGCAGGCGCGGCTCGGGCAGCCCCTGCGCGGTCAAATCCATCGTGTAGGTTGGCGCCTGCCCGATCTGCAAATTGCCCGCGGGATTGTAAGGATTCGGTTCCGTATACATCCCGTTCCTGTCGAGTCTTTCGGGATGACGCGGCCCGGAACGGCCATCGCCGCCTGGAACAGAACGGAAGCGCTGATATCCGCCCTGGTCAGCTCGTTGCTGAAACCATCTCCGTCCGCGTCCACGCCGAGCCCAACCCGTTCCTCGGGCTCCATGCCGTGGTGCTGAAGAAAGGCGTTGTTCGTGAACTGCCGTAAGGAAACGACGGCGCCCGCCTGGTGCCATGGCTGGAGGATCAGGCTCGGCGGGCTGTTTCCGGTTGTGGCGGTAGCCTGAGGCGGCAGGCCCACGACGCCGGAGGTGTTCCATGTGCCATCGGCGTTTCGGGCAAGGACGCCGAAAGAGATGCCCTTCGATACCAGGGAGGCGCTGTGGCCCGGGGAAATCGAAGCGGCGATGGCCTTAAGGTCCGCAGTAATCTCCCGCGCGAGCATCTCGTAGTAGCCTGCGCCGAACATGCCCGGCGTGGCGCGTGAATTCGCGAAACTCAGCGCGTTGGCGGGTCGGCCGCGCTCGTCCAGGGTGCCGCGCGTTGGAATCCCGTCCGCCGGATCGAAGGTCGCGAAATCGAAGCGCTGGCCGAGCACGAAGACGTTGCCTACGATATCCCCTGCGCCGCCGGCGATAGGGACACTGTGGCACCCCGCGGATGAATTGGCCTCGGGGCCGGAGAGCCGATTCATGTTCCGTGGGAAGACCAGCGGGGATGTAGCGTCCGAGAGTGGCTTGCCGGTCCCCTTGAGCAAAGGCCGACCTTGGCCTTCCTGAGTGGTCCAGTTTGCGGTGAAGACGGAGCGGCCATAGTCCAGGAGGTAGGCGAGCGGCTCGCGGAACTCACCGCCGTCTTGCAAGTGGCTGGCGATGGCGACTTCGCGCCCGATGGCGGCTGGCGTAGCCGTTGATTGCGCGCCTGCGGCGGCAGCCAGCGCATAAGCGTATATCGCCGCTACCGGCCAAGAGCAAGCCCTTTCCATATTTGCGCCTCGTCATTTACGCCAGCTCGAACTCGCCGCGACCCGAAATTGGGTTGGCTTCGTAGGCCCTGGGCCCTGTGAGCCAGCCACCGTCACCCGAACCACCGCTGTCGAGCAGGTTGGGCCATTTTGCGCATCCAAGTGTATTACAGCGGGCGACATGGTGACGCTTTCGACCCGTACCTTGGGCTTCTTGTTTTCCCGAGTCTGCGCCCAGAGTGTGAGGGACCCAGAGCAGGCCCGTCAATGCCACGACTCTAAGCAAGGTACTGATCATCGTGTGCCCTCTCTTAAGCATTGTATGTGCTAGCCCATCCCGAGGTGCCCGACCGAAGGCATGGAAAACACCTCGGAACGAATCTCGGGCAACGCCGGCGCTCATTGGAAGATGATGCTGCTGGCGCATATGTCAGTCCTTTACCGGATAGTCGATAAACAACTTTGAGACCGCCGTAACTATGTCGTCGGGAGAGCGAAGAATGCCGGCCGAATTCGGCGCCGACTCGAAGTCGACCTCGACCTTGATATACCGGCAGCCCTTGTAGGTATAGCGGCCGTGGTCCCGGAACTGCGCGTCTTCTCATCTTCGCGGTTCCTCCCGTGCGTTCATCCTGGAGAGACAGAGCGCTAAGTGCCTGCGGGCGGCCTTCGGAATCTGGGCCGGTAGCTGGAACGACAGAAGTACTATGAGCCACAGGACACTCCCTTGTAAATGGTACCAAGTTCCGGAAGAGTGTTATGCAGCACCAAAGCTGGAGATACGAATCTGTCATAGTCGCCGGCGTTGCGGCTTGTTTGCCGGCGTTTGGTGCGGCGGGCGGGATTTACAGAATGTACCGGCTCAGATCCTGATCCTTGACGATCTCGGCAAGCTGTTTGCGCACATAAGCCGCGTCCACCCGCACGGTCTTTTTCTTCAGGTCCGGCCCTTCGAACGAGACCTCTTCGAGAAGCTTCTCCATAATCGTGTGCAGGCGCCGCGCCCCGATGTTTTCCGAGCTCTCGTTAACCTGCGCGGCGAAGCGGGCCACTTCTTCGAGGGCGTCGTCGGTAAAGACCAGCTTGATGCCCTCGGTTTCGAGCAGCGCCGTGTACTGCTTGGCGAGCGCGTTCTTCGGCTCCTTGAGAATGCGGATGAAGTCCTCGACCGAGAGCGATTTCAGCTCGACGCGGATCGGGAAGCGGCCCTGCAGCTCCGGAATCATGTCGCTGGGCTTCGAAACGTGGAACGCGCCGGCGGCGATGAACAGAATGTGATCCGTGCGCACGAAGCCGTAGCGCGTGTTGACGGTGGTGCCTTCCACGATGGGCAGGATGTCGCGCTGCACGCCTTCGCGGCTGACGTCTGGCCCGTGCCCGGATTCGCGCCCGGCGATCTTGTCGATTTCGTCGAGGAAGATGATGCCGCTAGATTCCACGCGCTCCAGAGCCACGCGGGTCACCTGGTCCATGTCGATCAGCTTCTGTTCTTCTTCCTGCACCAGGTAGTCGAGCGCCTCGGCGACGCGCATCTTGCGCCGCCGCGTCTTCTGGCCGAAGAGGTTGGGGAGCATGTCTTTGAGATTGATCCCCATCTCTTCGATGCCGGTGTTGGTGGTGACTTCGAGCGTGGGGGCGCGGTCCTTGACATCGAGCTCGACCAGGCGCTCGTCGAGCTTGCCTTCGCGCAACCGCTCGCGCAGTTTTTCGCGCGTCCGCTCCGCGCTCTCGCTCGTCTCCGGCGTCTGCGGCATGAGGAGATCGAGCAGGCGATCCTCGGCGTTCAGCTCGGCGCGGTCGGCGACTTCATCCAGCCGCTCTTCCCGAACCATGTCGATCGCGATATCCACCAGGTCGCGGATCATCGACTCCACGTCGCGCCCCACGTAGCCGACTTCGGTGAACTTGCTGGCTTCCACTTTGAGGAACGGAGAATTGGCGAGGCGCGCCAGGCGCCGCGCGAGCTCGGTCTTGCCGACGCCGGTCGGACCGATCATGAGGATGTTCTTGGGCATCACCTCATCGGCCATCTCGGGCGCCAGCTTCTGCCGCCGGATGCGGTTGCGCAGCGCGATGGCGACCGCGCGCTTCGCCTCCGCCTGCCCGACCACGTGCTTATCCAGCTCGCGGACGATTTCCCGCGGCGTCAGCTCGTCCAGCAACGGTTCTTCGTCCACCGACTGGCCCGGAAGATAGATGACCATCAGCCCAGCTCCTCGAACGTCACGTTCTCATTGGTGTAGATGCAGATCTTGCCCGCGATGGACATGGATTCCTCGACGATGCGGCGCGCCGAAAGTTTGGTGTTGCGCAGCAGCGCCGTGGCCGCGGCCACCGCGAACGGCCCGCCGGAGCCGATGCCCGCCACTTCCTCGTCGGGCTCGATCACATCGCCGTTGCCGCTCACCAGATAGGTGGCCTGCTTGTCCGCGACCAGCAGGAGCGCCTCCAGATGGCGCAGCACGCGGTCGGTCCGCCATTCTTTGGCCAGCTCGACCACGGAGCGCGACAGGTTGCCGTTGAACTGCTCGAGCTTCGATTCGAAGCGCGAGAAGAGCGCAAAGGCATCGGCCGTGGAGCCCGCGAACCCGGCCAGGATCTTGTCGTTGTACAGCCGCCGGAGCTTGCGCGCCGAGCCCTTGAGCACCTCGTGCCCGAGCGTCACCTGCCCGTCGCCCGCCATTACGACCTTATTGTCCCGGCGCACGCACAGGACGGTCGTCGACCGAATCTTTTGTTTCATGAATTTGCAACTTCATTTTAGCCTAGAGTTCCCCGCGAACCGGCCAAGTGGCGGATCTCTTAGAACCTCCGCGAGGGCCGCGAGTACCATCACAACCTGACGACGGGCCAAGGGGTTCTCCCGGCAGGTCGGGATCCGCAACCAGGTCGCCCCGCAGATCGGCGACTCAGCCGCGACCACCGGCCGGCCTTCAGCTCAGCGACGGTCTGAGAAAATCGGACCTTCCCTCTAAGCCGGCGGAGCCGCGCAGAAGCACGCGCGGCCGCAAGCTGGTACGCGGTGCGTGCGGTTTGCGTGTTACGGCGCTGCTTGCCTCCCCGGCCCGTTCCCGCAGTTCCGCCGCTGCGTCGATTGTGTTCCTGTGGCCGGTCTCTATGCATGCTCAGTTTACTTAGTGGCCGCCGGCCCGCCCGAACCGTTCTCCATCCGGAAAATCTTCTCGATGGGTTCGCCGAAAACCGCCGCGATCTTGAACGCGAGCGGCAGGCTCGGATCGTAGCGGCCCGTTTCGATGGCATTGACCGTCTGGCGCGAGACTCCCAGACGCGCGGCAAGATCCGCCTGCGACCAGTTGCGCCGGGCACGCAGCACCCGAAGCTCGTTCGTCACCGGTGCCGCCGCGCAAGGAAATAGAGAAAAGTGCCCCGCAGGCCCTCCACGCACGCCAGACCGCAAATCACCAGCAGGGGATGAACGCTGAGATCGTAGGCCAGAATGATTCCCATCGCGAACATCATCGCGACCGCGGCGAACAGGTACGCCCAGAGCACGGACTCCAGCAACAACTTCCGGGTGAATTCGTCCACTGCGGCCAGATAGCGCCGAAACTCGGAGGCTATATAAAGGATCGCCAGGCCGGGAGCGATCGCGGTAACCGGCCTGAGGTTGAGCGCGCTTCCGCCAAGGGTTCCCATCACCAACGCCCCCAGCGCGATCGCGCAGCGCCTTCGGTAGCGCCGTCCGGCCGGATCCGAGCCCAGCACTCCCCATCCGAGAATCAGGCTGGCGGGCCAGCCCGTGTTATCGCCAGGCGGTACGCTTCCAGGGTTGCCGTCTGCCATGAAATCCTCCTGGCCGAACTGTAAAGCAAACTTTCCATTTTGTCAAGCTACTTAGATGCCAGGGTATGGGGTTGCGAATGGCTACTGTGCCGCCGCAGGCTACACTAGAGTCTGAGCCGCGGAAAGCGCCAACCGTCTTTTTGCGGCCGAGTTGCGTCTACCCACCAGGAGCCAGAGAACTTGATCTTTCGGGCGGTCGAGGACAGCGACCTGATCCGCCAGGCGGCCCGGGGCAGCGTGGAGGCTTACAACCTCCTCGTCTCCCGGTGGGAGAAACGTGTCTATAACTACCTCCTGCGCCTCACCCGCAACCGCGAAGATGCTCTGGATTTGACGCAGGACGTGTTCCTCAAGGCTTACCAGAACCTCAAAAAGCTCGACGACCCGGCGCGGTTCGCTCCGTGGCTGTACCGCATCGCGCACAACGAGGCCTATTCCCTCTTTCGCAAGCGCCGGCCGGAGAGCGATCACGAAGAGGTCACACCGGAAGCCACCGAAACCGGCGTCAGCGTCGCCGGGACGTCCGTTTTCCCCATCGAACTCAGCCTGGCGGTGGCCGCCGCGCTCGATCGCCTCTCGCACGATCAGCGCGAAGCCGTCGTCCTCAAGCATTACCAGGGCTTCAAGTTCGAGGAGATGGCGGAAATCCTGGGCTGCCCGGTATCCACCGTCAAGTCCCGCCTGTATACGGCGCTCGAGCTGTTGAAGGCCGAGCTGGCTCCCGTGAAAGCACGAGGTTTGTCATGAGTGCCCCGAGTTGCTCGCCATTCGATCTCAAAGATTATTTTTACCGGGAGCTGGCTGACCCGCAGCGGCTCCAGGTGGAAACGCATATCAGAGTTTGCGCGGCCTGCCGCGAAGAGCTGGACCGGCTGGGTCAGACGGAACATGCTCTCTTCGCGCTCCGGGATGAGGAGATTCCGCAGCGGATCGGCTTCGTTTCCGATCCGGTCTTCGAGCCCTCGCCGTGGCGCCGCGCGTTGGCTTCGTTTTGGAATTCCGGGCCGCGGCTCGGGTTCGCTTCGGCCGCCATGCTCTCGGCGGCGCTCGTCGTGTTTGCCCTCGTCCGGCCGGCTCCCGCACCGGTGGTGAGGGTGGCCGCAGCAGGGGCTCCACCGGCAGTCGTCACCGCGCCGGCGGTTTCGGAGGCGGCGATTCAGGCGCGCATCGATGCCGCGGTGGCCAAGGCCGTAGCGCCGATGGAAGTCCGCCACGAAGCCGAGATGCGCCAGGTTAAGGCCGATCTCGAAGGCGCGCGTCAACGCCTGATTCTGGCCGCCGAGGAATACGATTACAACCATAAGAAAGAAGCCTCCGCGATGATCAGCGCCGGCTTGTACGCCCCGCCGCAGCACGGCACAGGAGAAATTCGATGAAAGCCCCCCACCGGTTCTACGCCCTCGCCCTCCTGGCTCTGCCGCTGGGCGCCCAGATGGCATCACGCGCTGCTGTCCCGCCGGCCGCCGGCGTCGCGGCCCAGCGGGTTTCGATCAGCAATCTCTACACCATCGAGCGCGCGTGCGACGACCGCCTGCGCGGCATCGGCGAGCCCAATACCGTGGATATCCTGGGCGCCACCCGTGGGCTGTATCTCGATGGCTACGGCGTGGTCTTCACCTCCGAAGTCGGTCTGGTGACGCCCCCCGCCGTTTACCCGTTTCACCCCACCATCACGCCGCAGGAGAAGCTGCAGGTCCACCAGAAGAAACTGCAGCGGCTACCGGTCCTCAGGACCACGATGCGGGAGATCCTGCGCTCCGCCGCGAGCAGCCTGGCCGGCGTGCCGGATACGCAGCAGATCGTGCTGGCCGTCCGCCTCGATTACATGAAGTGGGAAGACACTTCCGGCCTGCCCGCCATGATCCTGATGAGGGCCGACCGCAAATCGGCTCTCAGCGGCGACGTTACGGTCGAAGAGCAATAACCGTGTCCGCCTTCCCGCAATCCGAGCCCGTCGGGGCCGGCGATGCCCAGCCCATGCCGGACGCAACTGGCCAGCCCGAGGCCCCCGCGCGCGCCTTCGAGCGACTGGGCGAAATCCTGATCGCGCGCGGCAAGATCGGACCGGACGACCTCGCGCGGGCCCTCGAGCTCCAGCAGGAGCGCGGCGATAAACTCGGCAAGATCCTGGTCGATATGGGCCTCGTCGCCCAGCGCGACATGCTCGCGGCGCTCTCCGACCAGATCGGGCTTCCGCTGGTCACGATCGACGGTCCGCCGCCCTCGGCGCCGGAGATCGACAGCCTCTCGCACCGATTTCTGCGGCAGGCGCGAGCGTTCCCGATCGCCATCGCCGATTCCACCCTC
>DATGMB010000252.1:0-18753 GCA_035293845.1 Bryobacteraceae bacterium | reverse complement strand
CTTTCGGTCATAATGGAATTTCATGTCCCTCGACGATCGGGCGATCGCCATCAGTGCCACTTTTACCGCGGAGGCCTTGCAGCCGGGTCTGGCATTCTGGGCCGGAGAATTGGGATGGGATTACCCGATCCGCTTTGCCGGCTATAACCAGGTTTTCCAGCAATTGCTCGATCCGGGCGGGCTGTTCGCCCGCAATCGCGGGTTCAATGTGGCCCTGGTGCGTTTCGAAGACTGGCGCCAGGCCGGGATCGAAGAAGAAGCGCGGCGGCTGGTGGATGCGGTGCGCGCGGCATCGGTGTCGGGCGCTGCGCTGATCCTGGGGCTGTGTCCGCCGGCCCATGCGGCGGCGGAGGCGATCGTTCGCGCGGGAGTGGAGGGCCTCACGGCCGTGCATGTCCTCACGGGGTGCGAGGTGCAATCGCTCTATCCGGTGGAGCGCGCCGAAGATCCGCACGCGAACCGGCTCGGGCACCTGCCCTACACGGAAGAGTTTTTCGCGGCGCTGGCCACCGCGATCGCGCGCAAAATCCACGCCATTGCCAGCCCCGGCTACAAGGCCATCGCTCTCGATTGCGACGATACGCTGTGGGCGGGCATCTGCGGCGAGGACGGCCCGCACGGCGTGACGCTCGATCCTCCGCGCCGCGCGCTGCAGGAGTTCATGGCAGCGCGGCGCGCCGAGGGCATGCTGCTCGCGCTCTGCAGCAAGAATAACGAAGCCGACGTCATCGAAACCTTCGAGGCGCACCCGGAGATGCCGCTCGCGCTGGGCGATTTCGCGGCGCGCCGCGTGAACTGGGAGAGCAAGAGCGCGAACCTGGCGGCGCTGGCCGATGAACTGGGGCTGGGGCTCGACAGCTTCATCCTGGTGGACGATAACCCGAAGGAGTGCACCGAAGCGCAGGCCGCCGCGCCGGAAGTGCTGGCTCTCCCGCTGCCCTCCGAGCCCGCCGAGATCCCGGAATTTCTGCGCCATGTGTGGGCGTTCGATCGCGCCCGCGTCACGGCGGAAGACCGCGAGCGGGCGCGCCTCTATGAGCAACGGGCAGAGCGGGCGCGCGCCGAACGCGCCGCCGGCAGCCTGGAGGAGTTCCTGGCCGGGCTCGAACTGGAAGTTTCGATCGCGCCGATGCAGCCTTCGCAGGTGGCGCGGGTGGCGCAGCTCACCCAGCGCACCAACCAGATGAACGCCACGCTCGTGCGGCGCAGCGAGGCGGAGATCCGGGCGCTGAAGGATCACGAGGTCCTGGTGGCGGAGGTGAAGGACCGCTTCGGCAGCTACGGGCTCTCCGGCGTCATGATCGTGCGGCCCACCGGCGATGCGCTGTTGGTCGACACCTTCCTGCTGAGCTGCCGCGCGCTGGGGCGCGGCGTGGAGCATCGCATGGTGGCGCGGCTGGGCGAGATCGCGCGGGAGCGCGGGCTGAAGGCGGTGTGCTTTCGTTTTGTCCCAGGGCCACGCAACCGGCTGGCGGAGATTTTCCTGCAATCGATCGGCGCGTTGCCATCGAATTTTCTCACGGCGGCCGAGGCTGCCGCGGTGCGCTATTCGGTAGCCCGGCTGCATGAAGCGCCCGCGCGCGAAACTCGCGCCGGTACTCTGCCTGCCCGGCGGATCGACTACGTTCGCATCGCGACGGAGCTCCGCACTCCCGCCGCCGTCCTCGAAGCGATCCGCGCGGCGGAGCGCCGCCCCGCCCCGGCGGTCACTTCGCCGCCGGCGAGCGAGCTCGAGCAGGAGCTCGCGGCGCTCTGGGCCGGGCTGCTGAACGTTCCGGCGGTCGGCGTGCGGGACAACTTTTTCGCGCTCGGCGGCCATTCGCTGCTGGCGGTGCAACTGCTCTCCCGCGTCCGCCAGCAGTACGGCGTCGAGCTTTCGCTCGAAGTAGTCTACAGCGGCGAATTCACCGTGGCCGAGCTGGCCAGGGCCATCGAATTGAAAGAGCTGGAGCAGGCGGGCGGCGATTACCAGGACCTGTTGCGCGAGATGGAATCTCTTTCGGACGAAGAGGCGCGCGCGATGCTCGCGGCCGAGCAGGACGCGCTCTAGGCGATGCGCATCCTGCTGGCGGCCACGGCCTCCTATGTGCCCCCGCGCGGCGGCGCCACGCGCAGCAATCTCGCGTGGCTGGACCGCCTGGCGCGCGCCGGGCATGCGTGCCGGGTCGTGTGCGGCGCCGGGGCGCCCGGCGCGGAGATGCCCGTCCACGAGTCCATTGCGATCGTGGCGGTGGCCGACCCGGCGCAGCGCATCCAGGCCCTGCGGCGCGAAATCGCCGCCATGCGGCCGGACTGGGTGCTGGTGTCTTCCGAAGATCTCGGGCATAGCCTGCTGCGCGAGGCGCATCATTCGGCGCCCGGCCACGTGGTTTACCTGGCGCATACGCCGCAATTTTTCCCCTTCGGCCCGGCGAGCTGGAACCCGGAGCCGCGCGCGGCGGAGATGGTGGCGCAGGCGGCGGGAGTTGTCGCCATCGGCCGCCATATGGCGGAGTACATCGAGCGCGCGCTGGGCCGGCCCGCGGCGGTGATCCATCCGCCGATTTACGGCGCATGTGGCGCGGGCCCGCTTGTCCGTGACTTATCCGGATGGCCCGCAAGCGAGGGCGTGGTCCTCATGATCAACCCTTGCGCGGTAAAGGGAATTTCGATCTTTCTCGATGTCGCCCGGCGCATGCCGGACGTCGAATTCGGGGCCGTCCCGGGCTGGGGCACGACGTCTGAGGATCTGGCGGCGCTGCGGGCTCTGCCGAATGTCACGATCGTACCGCCTGCGCGCGATATCGAGGACCTGCTCCGCCGCGCCCGCATCCTGCTTGCTCCCTCGCTTTGGTACGAAGGTTTCGGGCTGATCGTGATGGAAGCGATGCTGCGCGGGGTTCCGGTGGTGGCGAGCGATTCGGGCGGGCTGGCGGAGGCCAAGCGTGGCACGGGGTACGTCATCCCGGTGCGCACGATCGAGCGTTACGAGCCGGTGTTCGACGAACTTGCCATGCCGCGGCCGGTGATGCCGGCTAACGATGCGGGTCCGTGGGCCGCGGCGATCGAGGAGCTGCTGGGGGACCGCGCCGCGTATGAGCGCGAATCGGCGGCGTCCCGCGCGGCGGCTGCCGCGTTCGTCGCGGCCATCGACGGGGCGGAAATGGAGCGCTACCTCGCGGGCCTGCGCCCCGCCGAGCAGGCTGCGGAAACGCCGCAGACCGCCATCGAAGCGCTTTCGCCGGAAAAACGGGCGCTGCTCCTCGAACGGTTGCGGAGGCGTGCGGGACGGTAATGCGCATCCTGCTGGCGCAGAATTCGCTGTATTATCCGGCGCACGGCGGAGGCGATAAGAGCAACCGCCTGCTGATCGAAGCGCTGGCCGCGCGCGGGCACGAATGCCGCGTGGTGGCGCGCATTCCGGTGTTCGGCGCGCGGGAGCAGGAGCAATACCTGGCGGAACTGGCGCAGCGCGGTGTCGCGGCCGTGGCCGAAAGCGGGACGGTGCGCTTCGATCGCCATGGCGTCGCGGTGCGGGTGGTGACGGACGCCAATCTCCGCGCGGCCTTCGAGGCCGAGGCCGCGGCATTCCGGCCGGAGATCATCCTGGCTTCAACCGACGATCCCGCGCAGCTTCTGCTGGAGGCTGCGCTGCGCCAGTCGGAAGCTTGGGTCGTCTACCTGGCGCGCGCCACACTGGCCGTGCCCTTCGGCCCGGACTGCGCGTTTCCGAGCGAATCGAAGACCCAGCGGCTGCGCGCCGCCGCGCGCGTGGTGGGAGTCAGCCGCTATGTGGCGGAATATTCCCGCCGGTACGCCGGAATCGACGCGGTGCATGTGCCGATTTCGCTGCTCGATCCGGGGCCGTGGCCGGAGCTTGGCCGCTTCGAAAACGAATTCGTGACCCTGGCGAATCCGTGCGCGGTGAAGGGCATCGACATCTTCCTGGCGCTGGCGGACGCCTTCCCGGAGACGGCCTTTGCCGCCGTGCCGACGTGGGGCACCAATGCGCGCGACCGCGCGGCGCTCGCGGCGCGGCCGAACGTGCGGCTGCTCGATCCGGTGGACGATATCGACGAGCTGTTGCGGCGCACGCGCGTGCTGCTCGTGCCCTCGCTGTGGGCCGAGGCGCGGTCCCGCATCGTCGTGGAGGCGATGCTGCGCGGCGTTCCGGTGATGGCGGCGGACGTGGGCGGCATTCCGGAAGCCAAGCTCGGCGTTCCGTACCTGCTGCCGGTGAAACCGATCGCGAAGTACCGGCCGGAAGTGGATGAACAGATGGTGCCGGTGGCGGAGGTGCCGCCGCAGGACGTCGGCCCGTGGCGGGAGGCGCTGGCGCGGCTGCTCGAGGACCGCGGGCATTACGGCGAGATCGCGCGGGAATCGCGGCGGGCGGCGCTGGCGTACGCGGCAGGATTGAGCGTCGAGCCGTTCGAGGCGCTGCTGGAGGAGGCGAAAGGCGCGCGGGTGGCTTCCGCCGCGGCGCCGGAGCGGGCCGGCGGCTCGGGGGTGGCGGCGCTTTCGCCCGAGAAGCGGCGGCTGCTCGCGCTCCGGCTGCGGCAGCGGGCGCCTTCAGCGGCGTGGTTTCCCGGCATCGAGTCGGCGCCGGTTCCGCGGTTGTTCTGGTTTCCCCATGCCGGCGGCGGCACGCTGCACGCGCGCGCGATGGGCCCGCGCGCGATCGGCGTGCGGCTGCCGGGGCGGGAATCGCGGATTCTCGAAGCGCCCTTCGAGCGCATGGGGCCGCTGGTCGAGGCTCTGGCGAACGCGATCGAGCCGTACACGGCGCAGCCGTTCGCGTTTTTCGGCCATAGCATGGGCGCGGTGGTGGCGTTCGAGCTGGCGCGTGCGCTGCGCCGGCGCGGCCTGCGGCTGCCGGGTATCCTGATCGCGTCCGCCGCGCGCGCGCCGCAGTTCCGCCGGAACCACGTGCCGCATCCGCCGGCGAGCGATCGCGAGCTGCTGGAGGCGCTCGAAATCCCCGCCGAGCTGGCGGATGCGTTCCTCCCGGCGCTGCGGGCGGATACGACTTTGTACCGCAGCTACGTCTACGCCGAAGAACCGCCGCTCGAGTGCCCGATCCGCGCCTACGGCGGCACGGACGATCCGCACATTCTCGATGAGCATCTGGAGGGCTGGCGCGCGCAGACCAGCGCGTCGTTTGCCGTGCGGCGGTTCGCGGGGGGACATTTCTACTTGCGCGAGAACGCCGAGGCTTTCCGCGCCGCGCTGGAGGAGGACCTCGGATGAGCCCGGCACGCGATTGCCGCACGGGCCGCATGCGCGGTTCGCAGGCGGCCTCTTCCGCTCGCGGGAGGGCTCGGAGCTGTTCCGCGGCGCAGGGGAGGCGGGTCTGACATGAATCGCGGGGAGATTCACGTGTGGCGGGTCCGCCTGGACGGGGCGGAAACGCCGCCTCCCACGCCCGGCGAAGCGGCGCGGGCGGCGCGCTTCCGCACCGCCGATCTCCAGCGCCGTTATCTGCGCTCGCACGGCGCGCTGCGCGCTATCCTGGGCCGGTACACCGGCGCGCGGCTCGATTTCGCGGTGAACCCGCACGGGAAACCGTATCTCCCGGCGGCGCCCGAGGTGCAGTTCAATCTTTCGCACTCCGGGGAAATGGCGCTGGTCGGAGTGGCGCTTGGGGTGGAGATCGGGGTGGACGTCGAGCGGATCCGCCCGATGCCGGACTGGCGCGAGATCGCCGACCGGTTCTTTCCGCCTTCGGAAGCGGCACTGGTCGCGGACGGCCGCGATTTTTTTCACCGCTGGACGCGCATCGAAGCGGCGGTCAAGGCGCTCGGCGTGGGAATCTACGGCCTCGGCGCGGAGATTGATGGAGAGTGGACGATCGAGCCGGTCGATGCGGGGCCGGAGTATGCCGCGGCCGCCGCCGCGCCGGCCGCGGGGATGCGGATTCTGGTGCACGATTTCGAGAGGGAATAACGATGAAGCTGACGGTGCTGGATGGATATTGCCTGAATCCGGGGGACCTTTCGTGGGATGGGCTGCGGCGCTTCGGCGAGGTCGAAGTGTTCGACCGCACGCCGGCCGGCCAGGTGGTGGAGCGCGCCGCCGGAGCGGAACTCGTTTTCACCAATAAGACGCCGCTGCCGGGCGCGGTTCTCGCGCAACTGCCGGCGCTGCGCTATATCGGCGTGCTGGCCACGGGCTACAACATTGTGGACGTCGAGGCGGCGAAGGCGCGGGGCATCGTGGTCACGAATATTCCGACGTACGGCACGGCCTCGGTGGCGCAGTTCGTCTTCGCGCTGCTGCTGGAGCTATGCCACAACGTCCGGCTGCACGGCGACGCGGTGCGGGCGGGCGAATGGTCGCGCAGTCCAGACTGGAGCTTCTGGAAGACGCCGCTGGTCGAACTGGATGGCAAAACGATGGGCATCGTCGGCTTCGGGCGTATCGGGCGGCAGGTGGGGCGCATTGCCGCCGCGATGGGGATGCGGGTGATCGCGCACGATACGTACCGCGGCGATACGCCGGACTTACCGGCGTTCCGCTGGGCGGCGATCGATGAGCTGCTGCGCGAGTCCGACGTGGTGAGCCTGCACGCGCCCCTGTTTCCGGAGACGCGCGGCATGATCCACGCGGGGACGCTGGCCTCGATGAAGCCCACCGCGTTTCTGATCAATACGTCGCGCGGGCCGCTGGTGGTGGATCGCGATCTGGCGGATGCGCTCAACGCCGGACAGATCGCGGGAGCGGGGCTGGACGTGCTGTCGATCGAGCCGCCGGCCGAGGACAATCCACTGCTTTCGGCGCGGAACTGCCTTGTCACGCCGCACATCGCCTGGGCCACGCGCGAGGCGCGCACGCGGCTGATGGATCTGGCAATCGAGAACGTGGCCGCCTTCCTGGCCGGCAAGCCGGTGAACGTAGTCGGCTAGTGCACCGGAACGACCGGCAGGGTGGAGATCGCATTCGTGCCGATGGCGCGGATGGCGATCGCGCCCACGGTTGTGGTCGAAGTGCAATCGAGCGTGCCGCGCAGCCCGACGAGCAGCGGGAACGAAGCATTGGCCCAGTGCCCGAGCGGGCTCAGCGCCGGAACGGGGACCGCGTTGGCGATCGAATTCCCGTTTGCATCGCGGGCCGTGCAGGTGATCGCGGCGGCATTGACGGGATCCAGGTTGGCGATGGCAAAGCCGGTGTACATCTGGTCGCCGGTGGCGGAGAATTTGGTGGCCTCGAAGGGAATCTGAAACTCCTTGTAGCCCGCCGCGGGCGCGACCGCCGCTTCGTAGAAGCTGCCATCGGAGCCCTGCCGCCGCATCAGCGCCTGTATGGTGACCGACGGGCTCGCGGTCACGATCGCGGAGCCTTCCACCAGCGCGGCGCTGTACGTGCCGGCTTCGTGCAAATGTAACGCGCGCGCGGGCAGGGTGTCGGTGAGCGTGGCGGTCGGGCCGACAGTGATGAAGGGCAGAGAGACCGGGTTGCCGGAGTCGTCGTAGAAATTGATGGTGAAGGAGGCGGGCTGGTCGCTGTTGTTGAAGGCGTAGAAATCCATCACGAAGCCGCCGCCGAAGACGAAGTGAGGAAGGGAAGACGTGACGGGCGGATTCAGCGTCAGGCCCGTGACGGTCAGGTCGGAGAGGATGGTGAAGCCGCCGGAAGTGGACTTGCCGTCATAAATCACGATGTTGGATGTGTTGAGGTTCGTGACCGAACCGCCGTTGATGGTCGCAACGATGCGGCCGTTGATCGCTCCCGAGTTGATGGTGGCGAAGGGAATGATGGCGTTGCCCGGCGCGACCGCGGCGGATGCCTTGAAGCCGACCACGAACGTCGAGCCGGCGCTGCCGTTCACGAAGGGTGTGGACGTGGCGGTCCCGAGCAGCGTCTGGCCGTCGTAAACGCTGACGGTTACCGTCGGCGAGCCGGTGATGACCGGCACGTCATTGTCGAAGAACCAGAGAAGGTCGGCCGAGTTCGGCTTCATGGTGAAGGTGGCGACCAGTTGCGATCCCGGTCCGAAGGTCGCGGCCGATGCGACGGCGGAGCCCAGCGTGAGCGCCGCGAGCAGGACGATGCCGCGGGGGCCGCGCCGTTTACCAATGTTACTAGCATTTCGGATTGTCATAACCGCCTCCTCAGGCGAGATCATTGTACCGGCATCCAGAGGCACGTTTTCCGCGGTTATGGGTTGCGCCGCACACTTCGGCGGTTTTGGGTTGGTATTGCCCTTCCTGCCCTGCGCGGCGGGGATCATTGTACATTGGTAGAGAAACCGGCACGACCAGGAGCACGAAATGGATAGACGGCATTTTCTGATGGGTTCGGCCGCCGCGCTGGGCGCGGCGTCGGCGGTGTTCGGCGCGGCCAACGACCGCGTGCGGGTGGCTTCGATCGGTATCGGCGGCCGCGGCCGCGACCACTTGGGCGGGTACAGCAAACTGGACAACGTCGAGATCGCGGCCATCTGCGACATCGACGATTCCCATATCGCGAACGGGCTGAAGCAACTGAAGAATCTCGGCAAGCCCGAGCCGAAGACCTACAAGGATGTACGCAAGCTGCTCGAGGACAAGGATATCGACGCCATCTCGATTTCGACGCCGAACCACTGGCACACCCTGATGACCATCTGGGGCTGCCAGGCGGGCAAGGACGTGTACGTGGAAAAGCCGTGCTCGCACAATATGTTCGAGGCGAAGCAGATCGTCGCGGCGGCGAGCAAGTACAACCGCATGGTGCAGCAGGGCAGCCAGATCCGCTCGTCCAAGGCGGTGCAGGAGGCGGTGCAGAAGATGCGCGACGGGCTGATCGGCGAAGTGTACCTGGCGCGCGGGCTGTGCTACAAGTGGCGCAACACGATCGGCCACGCGCCGCCCGAGCCGGTGCCCGCGGGCGTCGATTACGACCTGTGGACCGGGCCGTCGCCGATGCACCAGTTCACGCGCAACCGGTTCCATTACAACTGGCACTGGTTCTGGGACACCGGCAACGGCGACTTGGGCAACCAGGGTATCCATGAAGTCGACATCGCGCGCTGGGGACTCGGTGTGCGCTACCCGATCAAGGTTAGCGCCATCGGCGGCCACTTCATGTTCGACGACGACCAGGAGACGCCGAACACGCTGAACTGCGCCTTCGAGTTCGACGGCAACAACAAGCGCAAGCTGATGGAGTTCGAGGTGCGGCACTGGATGTCGAACGGCGAGGGCACCATTCGCGAGCGCGGGAATAATGCCATCGGCGACCTGTTCTACGGCTCGAAGGGCTATCTCAACGTGGATAGCTACTCCAGCTATAAGAGCTGGCTGGGCACGCCGGAGGGCAAGAGCGGCTGGAAGGAAGAGCCGGGGCCGGAAGCGAAGGGCGGCGGCGACCACTACCTCAACTTCATCGAAGCCGTGCGCAGCCGCGACCGCAGCCACTTGAATGCCGAGATCGAGGAAGGCGCGGCATCCACGGTGCTGGTGCACCTGGCGAACATTTCCTACCGGCTCGGCCGCACGATCTATTTCGATGAAGCGACCTGGACGGCGAAGGGCGATAAGGAAGCCACCGCGATGTTCACGCGGAATTACCGGAAGCCGTTCGTGGTGCCGGAAAAAGTTTAGCTTTCGCCGGCGCCGATTGCCGCGGAGGGCACGTGGATTTCGACCACCGTGCCTTCCGCGATATCGACCTCCTCGATCGGTTTGAACACGCCGTTCTCGTAGCGGGCGGTGACGATGATGGCTTCGACTTCCGGCACGTCCAGCAGCCGGCGGGCATCGTCTGCCAGGCTGGCAGGGACAATCACCTGGAATGCGGATCCCCCGCTTTCGGGACGCCGGATGCCGGCCGGGATATCGGCGGACTCCAGGGTTGCTTGCATCTCGCGGGCGGCATCGAAGTAGCGGGGCGCCGCCACGACCACCATCTCTTCATCCGGCAGTGCTTCGGGCCGATCTTGCACCGCGTCTTCGGACTGGTTCTCGGGCTCTTCGAGGCCGCGCGCCTGGACCTCTTCGTCATAGCACTTGCGCGCGAGGTCGGTCAGTTCGCCGCGGTTGAGCGAGAGCAGTTCTTCGTCGGACATCCGGCGGTAGCCGGCTTTGATATCTTCAACAGTGATTTTCATGGTGTGATCTTTAGGGCTCTGGATAGCAATTCCGAAACGCCCAGGGTTGATGCCCATTGCTCCAGGTAGACGAGGTCCAGGGCGGGGTTCGCCGCGACGATGCCGGCGATGTCGCGCCATTGGCGCTCGGAAGTCTGGCCGCCATCCTTGTACCAGCGGAGCTTGGCGAGCAGGATGTCTTCGGCTGTTGCGACATTGCAGACGACGGGATCGCCGGCGAACTGGATCGCCTCCGGCGTGGCTCGCTGCAGTTGTGAACGCTCGAATGCTCCGGCGGCCGGAAAGATATCGAACTTTTCGGCCGATCGGATATGGATGAAGTTGAAGGCCCGTCCTCGAACGATCGCATCTCGCATCTGCTGTGGATCCGCATACCATTCTTTACCCAGAGTTGATACGAGTCCCTCCACCTGCTGCGGGAGGATCGCGGCCACGAGATCGACATCCTGTGTGTAGCGATAATCCAGTCCTCGTGTGGAGGACGCATGCGAGCCCCCGATCAGGTAGGGAATGCCAAACCGGTCCAGGATTTCGACGAGTTGCTTAAGCGGACTCACTATAGACCTTTTCAAACAGTTCGGGGCCGAGCGTCTGGCGTGCGAACATCAGGAAAATCTCACGCTCGGTCGCTTCTGGATGCCGGCGGCGAAGCCCGGCCATCACCAGACTCCGCGCAAACCGCGAATGTTCCAGCGCGCGCGCCAGCTTCTCCCCAGGCGTCATGCGCCGCTGGATCTCGAGATAAACTTTCCAGGCTTCCGGGCTGGTGTCTTCCGGGCACATACTTACATCATCGCAACCGGCGGCGCCGGCTCGTTCGGGTCGCCGGCGTTGGCGAGCGGGACGCGGATCAGCGCCCAGGCGATGATCGCGGCGACGACGATGCCGCCCAGGTAAGACGGCTGGCGGAAGACCTCCGGGAGCGGCACGTCCAGGAAGTTGAAGGTGGCGGTGACCAGTCCGGCCAGAGCTTCGCCGGCGATCATGCCGGAGGCGATCAGCACGCCGACGTTTTCGATGCGCGCGGTCTGCGCGTCGTTGTAGCCGCCCCGGCGGCGGGCGCCGTCCGTCACCCAGCGGATCACGCCACCGAGGAAAATCGCGCCGGTGGTGGCGAACGGCAGGTACATCCCGATGGCCACCAGCATGGGGCTCTTCACCTTGAACATGATCATCGCGATCCCCATCATGATTCCGGCGGCCACCAGCGGCCAGGCCATTTCGCCGCCCACGATGCCCTGCGCGAGCGAAGCCATCAGTCCGGCCTGCGGCGCGGGAATTTTGGGATCGCCGAAACCGGTCCCGCCGGTGTTGATGTTGCCTTCGTAGAGGATCATCAGCGGGAAGTACATCACGATACTCGCCACCACCACGGCGATCAACTCGGCGATCTGGATGGTGCGCGGGGTGCCGCCCAGGATATATCCGACTTTGAAATCCTGCAGCAGCTCGCCCGCGACCGCCGAAGATACGCAGACCACCGCAGCCACGCCGAGCACGGCCAGCACGCCGCTCACGCCCTTGACGCCCAGCGAGACCATCAGGAGCGCGGCGATCACCAGCGTGGAGAGGGTCAGCCCGGAGATCGGGTTATTCGAGGAGCCGATCACCCCGACCAGGTAGCCCGAAACGGTGGCGAAGAAGAAGCCCACCACCAGCATGACGAGCGCCGCCGCGACGCCGCCGGTGATCAGGCCGGAAAGGTAAATGTAAAGGATGCACATCAGCGCGAAGGTGACGCCGATCAGGCCGAAGACGGTTTTCGAGCTCATGTAGCGTTCGGTGCGGCTGATGGTTTCGGGCGCGGGGCCGCGGCCTCGCACCTCGGCAAAGGCGCGTCCCAGGCCGGCCAGCAGGTTCTTGCGCATGCGAAACAGCGTGTAGACGGTTCCGACCATCATGCCGCCCACCGCAATCGGCCGGACGATGTATTTCCACACGGCATTGGCCGTGCCCAGCCAGTTTGCGTCATTGGCGGCGCCGGCGGGCATGAAGGCCTGGAGCTGCGGCCCGAGGAAGAAGATCAGCACCGGGATGAGCAGGCCCCAGGCGATCAGGCTGCCGGAGAAATTGAGCGCGGCGAGCTCCGGGCCGATGATGTAGCCGACGCCAATGAGCGCCGTGCTGACGCTGGGCGCGGCTACGGTCGTGACGCCGCCCGCGCCGAGCACCTGCGGGCTGTTCGCGCCGCCGAGGCGCAGGCGGCTCTGGCCGAGCTGGCCCACGTGGAAGAAGAAATCGCGATCCGTGGCGAAGAGGCCGAAGGCGCCGCCGAGGTACACGAGCGCGCCGAAGCCGATGTTATAGAACAGGAACTTGGCGGCGCGGGCGCCGGCCTGTCCGGCCTTGTGGATCTCCGACGCGGCTACCGATTCGGGAAATGGCAGCTCCGGGTCTTCGACGAGAACGCGGCGGATCAGCGAGATGAACAGCACGCCCAACACGGAGCCGATGAGCAGCAGCGCAGTGGAATTCAGATAATTGGGGTCGAAGGCCAGCGCCTTGAGCCGCGCCCAGGAGCTGAGGTCCTTGGAGATTGTGGGCGGCATCCAGACGCGGGCCAGATAGAACGCCGGCAGCGTGAATACCGCGCCCGCGGCCACGGATTCGCCGATCGAGCCCGCGGTGCGCGCGATGTTCTCTTCGAGAATGGTGCCGCGGCCGAGGCGCAGCACGGCCATGCCGATCACCGCTGCGGGGTAGGTAGCCGCGATGGTCTGGCCGGCGCGCAGCCCCAGGTATGCGTTGGCCGCTCCGAGGACCGCGCACATGACGAGCCCGAGGAGCAGGGCGCGCCAGGTGAACTCCTTCATCTTCATGCCTTCCGGCACGAAGGGCTGGTGGCGGCGCGTTTGGGTTTCGGGAGGCGTCATCAGAGCCGCGACCTCACCTTTTCGCTCAGGGCTTTACCGTCGACGGTCTTGCCCGCGAGGTGAGCCTGCGCGGCCTTCATCACGACGCCCATCTGCTTGAGCGAGGTGACGCCGGTTTCGGCGAGTGCAGCCGCGATGGCGGCTTCGATTTCCGCTTCGCTCGCGGCAGCGGGCAGGTAGCTCTCGATGAGCGCGCGCTCGGCCTCTTCTTTTTCGGCCTGCTCGGCGCGTCCGGCTTTGCGGAACATCTCGGCGGCATCGGTGCGCTGCTTGATGAGCTGCTTCAGGATCTGCATCTCGCCCGCTTCGTCGAGGGGCTTGGGCGAATCGACCTTCGCCTTCATGAGCGCGGCCTTGATCATGCGAAGCGCGCTCAGCCGCGCCTCGTCCTTGGACTTCATGGCCGCGACCATCTCGGTCTGAACCTGATCTATCAGGGGCATGCTGTCTGTATTCTAGAACGTTTCGGTTTTCCTGCCGGGGGGCATTTGGGGAGGCGCTGCGCGCGATGGGAAGCAGGATGCGGGGAAAATCAAGCCGTCCAGAGCGCTCATTGCCGTGCCTCCGACGCCCCAGTTCAGAGCTAATCCATGATCCTCCGGATTACTCCTGTTGATTACGCCATTCAGACGATTTCGGCAAAGATCCCGGCGTGGTAGCGTCTCACTATTCGGAGAAATCGAGGTATGATTCTCCACCCGGCAAAAGGGGCCGTCACGATCGTTCCGGGGATATTCTTCTGCAGCACAGTCTCGTTCCTATGCGCCTGCATTCCGGCGCGCGGCCAAAACTTCGCCTACGTCGCGAATAGCGCCAGCGGTAATGTTACCGGTTACTTTGTCGATAGTTTCACGCCGAACCTCACGCCGCTTCCCACTTCACCCTTTCCGGCGGTCACTCCAACCTCCGTCGTGGTCGACCCCCATAGACCTTTTGTGTATGTGACTAATTTAGGTCCCGGCATTTTAACCATCGGCAGTGTTCAAGGCTGGAAGATTAATCCGGTGACCGGCGCCCTGACTCCAACCAACAATGGGGCATCCCTGCCCACGGGCTACACTCCGACGGACGCTATCATTGATGCAACAGGATCTTTCCTGTATGTAGCGAATTCCGGTTCGACTTCAGTCTCTGTTTATAGCATCGACCAGACCACCGGGGACCTTACGGCTAACGGTCCACCAGTTGCGACCGTAGGAGGTCCCTTCTCGATTGCCCTCATCGCCATATCAGGACAGCAGTTTGCTTATGTGCTGGAAACCGGCGGGATCGAACCCTTCCGTATTGAGAGTAACGGGCAGCTCACATCCGTGAATGGGTTTGTGCCCATCGATAGCTCAACCCTCACATGGATTACCGCTGTCAGCCTGGGCCCAGCGAGCAATTTCCTTTACGTGGCGGATTCCAACGGAAAAATCTGGGAGGCCCAAGCCGCGGGTGGCTCGGTGAATGTCTTCGGCAGCGTTTCCTCGGGCACAAACACCTCGCCGCAATATATAGTTGCCGGCGGCTTCGCGGGCTTCGGTTGTCCCTGCGTGTACGCCGGGAACGGCGGGACCCTTCCGGGCAGCGTTTCAGCCTTTAGAATGGGTCGGGGAGCCAGCCAGGATGGGGTTCTAGTCCCTGTTGCGGGTTCGCCGTTTCCGACAGTGGCCAACGGCACACGCGGGCTGGCGGTAAATGACGCCGGCGACCTTCTCTTTGCTGTGAATAGTCTCTCAAATTCCATCTCCATCTTCCGAATCGGCCCCGGCGGGGTGCTTGAGTTGCCCTCGTTTGGCGTCAATAATGCCCCAGGCGCGGTGCCAAATTCCATTGCGCTTGCGACAACCTTCGCCCAGCAAGCTTTCGTGAGCCGCTACTTCACGAATCTCGCCGCTGGCGAGTCGTATATCAACCTGACCAATACCGGCGCTAATGGGGCGTCGCTTCTGGGACCCGGGTTTGGAGCCGCAGCCGGCAATATTTGTGTCAATGTCTATGCGTTCGACCCTTCGGAGGAGATGATCTCGTGTTGCTCCTGCCTGGTTACGCCGAATCAAGTGATCAACCTGGGCGTGAATCGGGATCTGGTCTCCAACACTCTGACAGGCGGGATTCCGGCCTCGGTAACCGTAGACCTCATCACAACGCTGGCGGGGCCCGGCGGTTCCGGCACGAACTGCGCCAACAGCGCCGCTTCCGCCAGCACCCCGGCACTCGTGCCCGGACTGGCTGCGTGGGGCACGACGCTTCACGCGTCCCCAAGCCTCCCTTTGCCTCCTCCGTCACCTTTTGTGGTGACCGAGGCGCCGTTCACACCGGCGACGTTGAGCGTGGGGGAACTGAGCAGCCTCGCGGGCCGCTGCGCCAGCATTCTCGCCAACGGCAGCGGTTCCGGCATTTGCCAGTCCTGCAGGGCCGGGGGCTTGGGCGCTGCTGTTGCAAAGTAGAGCGCGGGATGTATACTGGACCGCACCGGGAAGCAGCCCGGCTCCAATGGGCCTCACAGGGGGGTGAGCCTATGTCTTTCGCTTTGCATTGCGATTCCCTGTCCCGGAACGCCTTTGGGTGGCTGGTGTTGTTTTCGCTCGGCGTTTCCGCGGCCTGGGCACAAATCACTACGGGAGCTCTGTCCGGAACCGTCACCGATCCGGCGGGCGCCGTGGTCGTGGGCGCGAAGGTCGAAGTGACCAACCAGGGGACTGGCGTGAGCGTCGCGCTGGTGACCAATGACGCCGGCCTTTACAAAGCGGCCTTCCTGATCCCCGGAACCTACTCGGTCCGCATTCAGGCGCCGGGCTTCCGGACTTTCGAAGCCAGGAACATCGTCGTGGAACTGGCGCACGAGCCGGTGGTCAATGCGACGGTCGAGGTCGGCGACGCGACGCAGACCATCGAAGTGCAGGGATCCGCGACGCTGCTGGTGACCGATACTTCGCAGATCAGCACGGACGTTCAGGCAGCCGCCGTGGTATCGCTTCCCGGAGTCCAGGGCGGCATGGACAAACTGGCGCTGACCTCGCCGGGCGTCGTCATCGGCTTCGGAAACATCAACTCGAACGGGCTGCTGTTTTCCGCCAACGGGCAGCGCGCGCGGTCGAACAATTTCCTGCTCGACGGGCAGGATAACAACGACCCGACGATCGCCGGCCCAGGCTATGGGTTCAGCAATCTGGAGGCGGTCGGTGAATACCAGGTGATCACGAATCAATACAGCGCCGAATACGGACGCAACGCGGGCGCGATTGTGAATATCCGCGTCAAGTCGGGGACCAACGCGTTACATGGAGTCGGCACCTATTTCCGGCGCGACGATCAGAACTGGACCGCGCTGGACAATATCCAAAAGGCTTCCGGCCTGACGGGTCCGCCCAAGTACCTGGATTCGATTCTGGGCGGGCAGCTCGAGGGGCCGATTGTCAGGAACAGACTATTTTTCAATATCTGGACGCAGCGCGAATGGATCCGCCAGAACGCCGCCTATATCGGCACCGGAAGCACGCTCGCGCCGACTCCGGAAGGATTGCAGCAGTTGCAGGCATACTTCCCCGATTCGGTCACTCTGGCCAACTACATCAAATATGGCGCCTACGCCCAGAACATCGGCACGCTTTCCATCGTTCCGAACAGCATCCGGAACCAGAACATCACCACACCCGGCGGGCAGACGATCAGCGTTCCGTTCGCCAACCTGGAACGGTTCGTTTCGACCCCGACCGACAATTGGGACGCCGGCGCGCACGTCGATTTTCACCTGAGCGAGAAGATGCAGCTCATGGGCAAGTTCTACGACCAGATCGGCACCACTCCTTTTTCGGCCAGCAACGGCCAGGCCGGATACTTCATCGGATCGCCGAGCCACAGCAAGCAGGCGGGCGGAAGCTGGATCTGGACAGCCACACCCACCATGGTGAACGAATTCCGCTTCAGCTTCGTCAAGAGCGAATTCGATAGCTTTGGCGGCAACACGTATGGGTTCGACAAACTGGGGCAAAACGTCGCCAATGTCGGGATCACCGGTTACCTCGGATATGGGCTCGCTTACAATCTGCCGCAATACCGGCTGGTCAACAGTTATCAGTATCAGGACAACCTGACCAAACAGCTCGGGCGGCACGCCCTGAAGATGGGCTTTCAGTTCATCAACGACGAAATCCCGATAGGGTTCCTGCCGAACGTCGACGGCGTTTATTCCTACGCCAATTTTCAGCAATACCTCAACAACACTCCGGCGACGTTTGCCGGCGCGGCCGGCGTGACCACGGAGAAGCCGCACGAACTCGATCAGGCTTACTACATCCAGGACGATTTTCGCTTCCGTCCCGACCTGACCCTGAACCTGGGCCTGCGCTACGAGTATTCGGGCCAGCCGATCAATTTGTTGAATCAGGAGACGGTGGCTCGCGAGAACAACGCGCAGACCGCCATATGGAACTCCGCGCTGCCGCTTACGGCCCGGACGTATCCGAGCTACCCTGCGCCGTCCAAGGATTTCGCGCCGCGCATCGGCATGGCCTGGACGCCTTCTTCCTCCGGCAGCGGCTTTCTGAGCCGGCTGCTGGGGAACCGGGCGACGGTCCTCCGCGCCGGATTCGCCATCGCCTGGGACCCGGCTTTCTACAATCTGTTTCTGAATGGAGCGACGGCCGCTCCGGTAGTGTTCGCCTACACCCTGAACTACAATACCGGCAGTTACCCGCCGATGCCGTCCGATATCACCGGCGCGAATCTGCAAAAACTCTATTCGCCTCCGGCCGGCGTAGACCCGCGCACGCTGGCACAGACGCTATTCGCCAGCAATTTCAAGAATCCATACTCGGAGAGCTACACTTTCGGCATCCAGCGCCAGTTCGGCAGCAGGACCGGGATCGAGATTCGCTATGTGGGCACGCAGGGCGTCGATCAGTTCGCTACCCGCAACGGCAATCCCTATGTAGCGGGATTCGTGAACAACGGATTTGCCAACGTGCTGCCGGCCGGAGTTGCACCCGGGACGAACCCGAACTGCGCCGCCTGCAACGGGCGCGTCAACCCGGCCTACAACGTAATCCGCCTGCGCGACAACAGCGCGCATTCGAGCTACAACGGCCTGCAAACCGCATATACGATTCGCAATTTGGCGAACCAGCTCACGCTCACCTCCGCGTTCACATGGAGCAAGACCATGGACAACATCAGCGAGGTATACACTTTCACCGGCTCCGGTTCGATTGTGCTGGCGCAGGATCCCTTCAATGTGGGCTCGGGCGAGCGCGGATTGTCGAACAACAATGTCCCGCTGGCCTTTTCCCTGACCGCAACCTGGAACCTGCCGTGGCTGAAAGGGACGAGCCACTGGTATGAACGCACGTTCGGCGGCTGGACCATCAGCGCGTTCGAGGTGGCGCAGGCCGGCCGGCCGATGACGGTGCTTCAGGCCAACACCAACCTGAATGTAATGGAGGACGCCGCGGCGGTCGCCCTGGTCGGCGGCTCCGCGGAATTGAGGCCGTTCCTGGCAAGTCCCGGCGCGCCGCTGGGCTCGGTCGGCGAGTTCCTGAATGGCGCCCTGGTCAATTTCGCCAACCCGTCGCAGCAGGCGTCTTTTTCGAGCGTGCACTGGATTGTGAATAACCTGGCCGCGGACAAATACTTCGGCACCCCATTCGGAGTGCCGCGCAACACGCTCACCGGGCCGATGCTCCAGCAGTTGAATCTCGCGATTTACAAGAGTTTCGCGGTTCGGGAGAATCTTCATCTGCAGATCCGGGCCGAGGCGATCAATGCATTCAATCACGTGAACCATCCGCTGCCGAATCTGAACGTCGACGTCGGCACCGCGACCACCTT
>DATGMB010000251.1:0-133680 GCA_035293845.1 Bryobacteraceae bacterium | reverse complement strand
CTGGTCGCATTCCCAATCCAGTACACCGCCGAAGACGGCATTACGTCGGGGTGATGGATGAAGCCCTGGATCATGTGGGTGGAGCCGGTCAGAGCTCCGGTATCGTTCAGATTGTCGACACCCTGGCTTGGATCGCAGTTTGGCGTAAAGAACAGACTTCCATTGAATACGACCGGCGACGGTGTGGTCAGCGCAAAATCGATTGCCTGAAAGTTGCCGGTATATCCGTTGATGGTCAGATTCGCCCAGCAGGCGCCGTACCAGGTGATCGAAACACCGCTCAAGGACGCAACCGTCACGGTGTCGGTCGCGGAGCCCCATCCCGGAGTTGTCGCCGTAATGGTCGCGGTTCCGGGCGCCACAGCGGTCACCGGGATGGTGAGGGTAGAACCCGCGGTGGTGGTGAGCGAGGCGGGGACCGTCGCCACACTGGGATTGCTCGATGTCAAGGTCACGGTCACGCCGCTGGCCGGAGCCGGCGAGAAGTTGAGTGTCAGGTCTTGCGTCGAGCCGGCATTCATGGTGATTCCGCTGAAGGGCGAAAGGAAGCTGGTGCCTGCGACGGAAGAGACCTGGACCTGCGTGCTGGCGGAGGTGAATCCGGGCGCCGACGCGGTGATCACCGCCGTTCCTGCGCTGACGCCGCTAATGTACACCGGCGTCTGGGCGAAGGTATTTCCGGCCGAGATAAAAAGGGTGGGAGTTACCGTAGCGACCGCGGTGTTGTTACTGGCCAGTGAAACCGTCACTCCGCCCGCCGGCGCGCCGGTGCTCAACATCACCGAGAGCGTGGCCGCCTGGTTCACCCCTACCGTGAAGCTGGCCGGCAGAGAGATGGCGCCTGAGGAGACCGTGGCGACGGTTACACTGGCATTCGTCCCAGTAATTCCCGGCGCGCTAGCCGTAATGTTGGCGTTCCCGGCTGAGATGCCAGTTACCGCTACGGAAACGCTGGTGACGCCCGCGCCGAAGCTGACGGTTGCTGCTACCGTTGCCACGCCGGGATTACTCGAGCTCAAATTCACCGCGAGCGCGGTCGGGAGAGGCGCGGAGAGCTGTAACACGAGGTTCCCGGTTGCGCCGCTCGCGATAGTGAGGTTCCCGGGCGAAAAGTTCAACGAGGGCGGCGGCGGCGTGCTGCCCCCGGTCACTTGCACGGGCGCGCTGGCGGTTGGGTAACCGAACGCGGAGGCCGTAATCGTTGCCGATCCGGCGCCCACCCCGGTCACCGCCGGCTGCACGCGCGGGCTGGTAGCCCCCGCCGGAATCAGCAGGGTGAGAGGCGATACGGCAGCAATCGAAGGGTTGGAACTGGCCAGCGTCACGGTAACGCCGCCCGCAGCCGCCGGACTTCCCAACGTAACTGGGAAGTTCACCGTGCTGCCGGTGTTCACCGTCACGTTCGTCGGCAACAGGATCCCGCCGGCCGGCGGTCCTGTAACGGCGACGGTGGCGCTCGCGGCGGCGAGGCCCGGCGCAGTGGCCGTAATCGTCGCCGATCCTGCCGAAAGGCCTGTCACCGGCACCGGAAGGCTGGTGATGCCCGCCGGGAACGTGACCGTGGCGGGCACGGTTGCCACGGCGGCATTGCTGGAGCTCAGACTTACCGTGAGTCCCGCCGTCGAGGCGGCCGAGAGGCTGAGGGTGAGATTCTGGGTCGCACTGCCGTTGATGGTCACGGAGCCGGGCGACCAGCTCATCGTGAGGTTCTGGGAGGTGACGCCCGTTACCACGACCTGCGTATTCGCGCCGGCATATCCGGCGGCGGCTGCCGTGATCGTTGTGGTGCCTGCTGCGTACCCTGTTACTGCGATCGAGCCGCGAGCGGGTGTGGTCATGCCTTCCGGTATGAAGACCTGCTGCGGGGAGATATCCGCGACAGAGGAATTGGCGCTCGCGAGAGTGATGAAAACACCGCCCGAAGGCGCGGCGGCTCCCAACGCCACGGGGAAAATGACCGAGGACCCTGCCGCTACGGACACACTGCCGGGTAAGACCATCCCCGAAGATGGGGTCTGTGTGACGGTCACGCCCGCGGTCGCGCTGCCGAGGTTCGGCGCATTGGCCGTGATGGTGGCTGTACCGGCGGCAACTGCCGTCAGCGGCGCCGGCGCACTGCTCGCTCCGGCCGGGATGGTGATCGTGGCGGGCACGGTCGCGACATTCGTGTTACTGGAGCTCAGGTTGACGGTAATTGGCGAGGAGGCCGCGGCGGAGAGATTGAGCGTGAGGTTTTGAGTGGTGTTCGCCGGGATCGTCAGGCTGCCCGGCCAGAAACTCATGGCGGTGGAACCGGTATTGCCGGAAGTTACCTGTAACTGAGTAATGGCACTGGGATATCCGGTGGCCGAGGCGGTGATGGTGGTCGAACCGGCATTCGAACCGGTAACGGCCGGTGCAGCCCGGGGAGTGGTGGCTCCCGGCGCAATGAAGACAGTCGAAGGGGACACCGTGGCCGTCGACGGATTGCCGGTGGCGAGTGACACATACACGCCACCGGCCGGCGCGGGAGATCCCAGGCTTACATTCAGCGGCGCCGAGCTGCCCGGAGCGATCGTAAGATTGGCCGGCACAAGGATGCCCGCGGCCTGGAACGTCCACTGGAGTTGGGAAAAGTCTACGGGCTGAGAGTTGGAAATCAGCAGAGTGAAGGTGTTGCTGCTGGTAACTTGGCTGTTGGCCGGAACGGGCGCAAACTGCAGCGTGTTCTCGCCCGGCTCTACCTGGACGCCGGACGTGTTCAGATTACTTAGTGTAGCCGTTACCGCGCCGAGCGCCGCCCCGGTATTGACCAGGTCGGCGGTGTAACTAACAACCAGCGTGCCGCGAATCGTCTGTTGGCTGACGGCCTTGTAATTCGTAACCGAGAGGCTCTGGCACAATGCGCAGGAGGCGATCGAGAGGAGGATCAGGAGGGGACGCCATCCGGCGGATCTGGATCGAAGTTTTCCAGCAAATCGAAACAGGGGCCCTAAAGGAGGGAAATGCTGCATAAAATAGCTCCTTTTCTTAGAAGGCTATTTTTAGCACGCAACCCCGCCGTCGAATGTCCGATCGCGAACAATCTACTGTCCTGTTTTAGGGCAATTCATGGGAACAACTTTAGTTATGTTGTGCTGGTGTTGCAGCCGGGAATTCGGGCAGCAGAAGGCGGGTGCAGTCACGTTCGCCGAAGTTCGGCGGCGGTGGCGCAGGCCCTGACCATGGCCAGCGCTACCGCCGCGTCTGCGCTTACTGGGACTGGGCCTGCTTGAGGCTGATGCCGCCGTTGGTGGTGGCGACGTGAATCAGCGGGCCGCTGCCGCCGACGTGAAAATCCAACTGCCTGGGCCGCATGTTGCCGGGCGGAAGCGACACGGGGAAATCCGAATGCACGCTGCCGTTGCCCGTCTCCGCCTGGATATGCGCGTTGTAATTCGACGGCATAGAGACGGTCACGCCTCCGTTGTGCGTGGTGAGATCGAGCTGGCGCCCATCCCACGTGGAACCGGCGAGCTCGGCGTGGATGCCGCCGTTGACGGTCGAGCCGCTAACGTCGCCGGCGACGCGCTTCAGTGTGATGCCGCCGTTGTGTCCCTCGAAGCGGATCTGGCCCCGAACGTCGGAAATGGTGAGGCCGCCGTTGTAGGTCGTCAGCGTGAGATCGGTATTCTGGGGCACGAAGATTTCGTAGCTGACGCTCCACCAGGAATCGTTGAGGGAGTCGGGCCCTGTGGCGCGCACCTGGCCGCCGGAGCCATCGATGGAAACCTGGCTGGCCAGCGCGGCGGCGGCGGATTGGGTATCGGCCTGGGATTCGACGCGCGCGCGCACCAGCACGTCGCCGCGCAGCGCGCCCTTGATGCTGATCCCGCCGTTGCGGTTCGCGTCCACGGTCAGGCGGCCGATTGCGGGCACGGTCTGCTCGCGGATTTCGCAGTGGCGCGCGCGGTCGCCATCGTAGCCGCCGTTCTCGCAGGTTAAATGTTTTTCGGTGTTATTTTGCATCTGGGCGAGGGAAGGAACGCTTCCCAGGGAAACGGCCAGGGCAATCCAGGCCGCGCTCGTCATTGCCGGTTTCATCCGAACCTCCAGATGGGAATACCGGGGCAGCAGGGAAAGGTTACAGAGCTTGTCCGCGAATTCGTCCTCACCGCCGGGGCGCCGAGACGCCGAGGTTTTTGGTTCGAGCCGGGGGTTGGCACGAAGATCCGGGCCAAAAGGGCAGTCACTCGCGCAAAGCGGCGGCGGGGTCGAGGCGGGCGGCGCGCCAGGCCGGGGCGGCCGCAGCGAGGATCGCAACGGCGGCCAAGAGCACGGCCGCGGCAATCAGAGCGCCGGGATCGAACGGCGCGACCCGGAACAGCAGCGAGCGCAACAGGCGGGCTGTGGCGAGCGCGGCGGGGATGCCGAGGGCCATTCCGGCCAGCGTCCAGCGCAAGGCCTGGCCGAGGACGTGGCGGAGCACATCGCGCGGCGTGGCGCCGAGCGCCATGCGGACGCCGATCTCGCGGCGGCCCTGCTCGACCAGGAAGCTGATCACGCCGAACAGGCCGATGGCGGCCAGGAGCACGCCGATCGCGGCGAACGCGCCCAGCAGCGAGGCGTAGAAACGCGGGCGTCCGGTGATGCCTTCGAGGCGGCCGGACATGGTGGCGATGTTGACCGGCAGGGTGGGGTCGATCCCCGCCAGGGTGCGGCGGAGCTCGGCGGAGGCGGCGCGCGGATCGAGCGGCGTGCGCACCAGGGCGAAGGCGGAGCGCCAGCCCATCGGTGGTTCCTGCTGGTTCCAGGTGACGTCCGGCGCCGGTTTGCGCACCACATAATATTCGGCGAGGCCGGCTTCGGCGGGGCCGCGGTCGCGGACATCGGCGGCGATGCCGATCACGGTGAACCAGCCGTTTTCCTCCGGGAGGCGCAGAACGTGGCGGCCCAGCGGGTCCTCGTGGGGAAACATCTGCCGCGCGAGGGTTTCGCTCAGGACGATGCTGTAGGCGCCGGGCGCGCGGTCGGCTTCGGTAAAGCCGCGGCCGCGGCGGATCGGAATGCCGAGCGCGGCGAAATAGCCGGGCGTGACGTAGCGCCACGCGACCATTCCGCCGGTGCCCTCGGGGCGGCGCGGGCGGCCTTCGATCTCAATGGTGGCGAGCGGGCGGGCGCGCGTGCCTCCGGTGGGCGGGAGGGAATCGGTGATGGCCACGGCCTCGGCTCCGGGCAGCGCTGCGAGGTGCCGCTCGAGCTCGGTGAAGAAGGCGAGTTGCCGCGCCGGGTCGGCGTAGCGCTGGCGGCCGAGCGAAAACGACGCGGTCAGCACGTGGCTGGCGTTCATCCCGAGCGGCACCGCCTCCAGGTTCCACAGGCTGCGCAGGAGCAGACCGGCGCCGGCGAGCAGCACCAGGGAGACGGCGATCTGCGCGGTCACCAGGGCGCCGCGCAGCCAGGCGCGCGGGCGTGCCGTGGAGCGCGCTCCGCCGAGCGCTTCGAGACCGCGCGGGCTGCGCAGGGCGGCGAGGCCGGCGGCCAGTCCGGACGCGAGCGCGGCGGCCATGGCGAAGGCGAGCACGCGGCCGTCGATCGACGCTTCCCCGAGGCGCGGCAGGGCTTCCGGGCCGAGGGCCTGGAACGCCCGCAGCAGAGCCAGCGCGAGGCCGCATCCCGCCACGCCGCCGGCCAGCCCGGCGAGCCATGGAGCAGGGCGAACAGCAGGATGCGGCTTATGCGGGTCTGGGGCTGCGGCCGGAGGAATATTCCGTAATGGTGCTGGTTGCCGGGTACCAGAAGGAGAGGGCGCAGGCCGCATAGCGCTATACCTTCACCGTTGACCCGCGCCACTCTTCAGTAACGTGACGATCTGCCATCGCTGTGCTTCGGGGAGGTGAGCGAAGGACGGCATACCCCGATGGAGCGAACCATTTCGCAAGATCCAAAATAGCGTGCCGGATGGGGCCTCCTGGACCTCCCGTTGAAGCAACGGCGGAGCCTGTCTTCCGCCTTCTCGATGACCGCCGTGGCACGACGCGCATTCACGGCCATAGAGCTTCGCCCCGGCCTGCACGCTGCGCTCGTCACCTTCCAATGGATTCCGCCTGTCCGCCGCTGCTGGCGGCACACGCTGCACGAGACTTCCGCCAACAGTAGCGGCGGCGATTCCGAATGCAACAAAGATCAATGCGGCTCGCGAAGCGTTCATCGGCTCCCTCCATGAAACAGATTCCGGGCCGCGCGCCCAAGCTGGGCAACTTCGTAGGATACGCCGGCGCGAATCAGGTAGCCGGTGCTGTTGCCCGTTGTACCGAAGCCCGGGGAGACCTTGAATGCGGTTCCATTAGCCAGCGTCCAGGCGACGGTCGGCGCAACATAATGAGAAGTTCCCCGGAGACCGAAGTCCCCGTATGTTCCAAGCCCCCCATACATCTCGACGCCGACCTGAAAATTCTCCGCACAGAAATTGCACCGCTGGGCTCGCGCTTCGCGCGCGAGCGGGCGGCTGATCCCAACGGCGTAGCCGAACTCGAACGGCGCATGCCTGACGTTCTTCTCGGCAATGAAGTTCTCGGCAATCGTCCAGCCCTTGTAATAGCTGCCGAGGATCAGCTTTGCTTCAATCTCCCGCTGTTTCTCAAACCTCGACTCGCTGTTGGGCGATGCCAGATCATCGTTGCCATCGTGATTCACGATCTCGAGCAGACTCTTGTCCGCCCCATTGATGTTCTCGAACTCGACGTAGAGGACCGGATTGATCCAATGCTCGCGAGGGAGGAGCCGGAAGCGATTCTCCCACCGGTAGCCGGTAAAGATCGTGCTCTGCCCAGCCGTGGATTGGCCGTCAAGGTAGAACTCGCTTGTCCACCATGTGGCCGACTTCCGCGTGCGTCAGATATTCTCCGCGATCCAAAGCTGCCTCGCCACGTTTCACGGCTTCGATGAAGCGGTCCTCCTCGTCGAAGTAGCGCGCGGTCACTTCCTGCAGAAACCGATCGGGATCGCGGCCTTCCCGGGCGGCCGCTTCTGTCACCTTGGCTTCGAGCTCCGGTGTAAAGTGCACTTCCATGTTCGTACCTGCTTATAGCATAAAGCTACCAGGGCAGGTCGTGCGCCTGCCCTGCCCCTCACGGCAGCGCCGCCGGTTTCGCGCTGCCGTAATAAAGACCGTTGAACAGCAGCTTGTACGTGGCGTGCGGCTGGTCGCGGAAGTTGACCTCCGGGCCAAGTAACAGGACACGGCCTTCGCCGACCGGCGCGTCCACCACGGCCGCGCCGCCGTCCAGGTATTGCTGTCCCCACGCCCAGCCGCTATCCAGCACCTCCGAGCCCTCGAACCACGCGACCGGCGCGGTCTTCTTCAGCTCGGCCGTGGGCTCCAGCTTGAAGACCGGGCTCGAATCGAAGAATACGTCGAGCTGCGACGGCATCCCGTAGGCGAGCGGATTGGTATTATCCACATGCACCTTGAGCAGCGAGCCGGGGATGTAGAACTTCTCGCGGGGCAGCGGCCGGTCCTTGCCGTCCGGCCCCTTTTCGGTCAGGTAGTTCTTCACCGGGATGCCGAAGACATCGGCCACCGAAGTCGAGCTGCCGATGGTCACAATCGATCCGCCCGATTCGACAAACTTGCGCAGCGCCGGCATGGTGGTCTCGTCGGTGATGCGGCCCAGGTGGCTGCGGTATTCCTCCGGCAGGCTCGCGGGGTCGGGAGCGGGGAAGCCGCCGCGACCGCCGCCACCACCGCGGCCGAAGGCGCTGGCCCCGCGGCGAATGGCGCCATCGGTAAACACCAGAACGTCGAACTTGCTGCGCAGATCGCCCGCGTCGAGCGCCTGCGGGTACACCACCTGGAACGGGAAGTCGTACTGCTCGAACAGCCAGCGCGTCCAGCCGGACGGCATGTTGCCGCCGTAGGAATCGTAGAGGCCGATGCGGATCGGCTTCAGCTTCAGCGCCTCTCCCGCAGGCGCCGCAGCCAGAGCGTGGGCCGGCACGCCGAGCTCCTTCGCCGCCCGGTCGATCTGTTGTTTCGCGGCCGCCGAATACGGCACCCAAATCGCGCCCGTGCCCATCTCCTGCCCGCCAGCCGCCGGTTTCTTCAACCAGTAAACATCGGCGTTGGCCTTAAGGAGCCAGTTGATCAGCTTGAACGAATTGTTGATCTGATGGCTCACCAGGTAGCCCGCGGGCGTCGCCGGACCGCTGACCGAGGCCGGCGGCGGAGGCAGCAGGCCATCGATCTTCGCGAATGGACCGTCGAAGCCGTCGAGGATGCGGTCGTACTGCACGCCCATCTGCATCGCCAGAGTCCAGCCGGTGATGTCATACGGCGGGATCGGGGGGCCGCCGGGATAACGAAAATCGTTGGGGTGGTCCTGGGGCTCGAACATGTCCATGATGTGCGGACGGAAGGCCTGCGCGGTCTTGACCACGTACGATCCGGCGGGGTAGCTCTTGCCGTTCACCGTGAAGGCCGCCGTGGCGCGGTCGACGGTGATGCCGGTCTTGAGCAGCGCGTTGACGAACTCGGTGGCGGTGGCGAAATCGGGCTGGTCGGCGGGAATGATGTAGCCGCGCGGATCGCGCAGCTTGGGATCGTGCAGGACGGTGTTGTACAGCTCGCTCGGAAGCGTGCGCGCTCCGAGGCCGCCCATCGTCATACCGGGCGGAAGGTCCGGGCTGCCGGTGGCTTCCGCTGCCGCGCCGCCCCGCCCGCCGCGTCCGCCGCGTCCGCCCGCAGCCACAGGCGATTGCGCCGCGGCGGCTTCGAGGGCCGCGATGCGCTTCGGCGTGATCGTCCAGTTATCGCGGCTGCCTTTCTCGATCGAGTTCATGCCCATGCGCCAGATGTTGAACAGGAACGTCTCCCGATAGCGCGAGGCCAGGTCCAGGATGGCTCGGTTATTGCTCATCTCGTATTCGATCGACTGGCGGTAGTGCCATTCCTGCGGCTTAATAGGCATCGGCCAATCGCCCTGCGGGAGCTGCTTTTCGGCAACCAGCGGGATCGTCATCGGCGTCGGATTGCCGATAATTTCCGTCAAAATGCCGATCATGTTGTGGAAATAAGTGACCGTCCGCAGGCCGCCGTTCCACCAGGTCGAGTAATTCGCGCCGCTGCGCATGGCGCTGCCGCCCTTGCCCTCGGCCACCAGCCGCGAGTGCATCGCGGTGCCGACCATCTCGACTCCCAGGGGCACGAGCGGATCGAAGTTGTAATTGAACGGATCGCGGAACGGCGGCATGAAGATGACCGCCCCGGCCGGACCCGTCTGGTGGTGGTTATAGACGATCTGCGGGAACCACTCGAGGAACATGACGCGGTTCATGTTGGTGGTCTCCGGCATGTTCGACATGTAGAAGTCGCGATTATCGTCGTGCCCGATGTATTTGTTGTAGAGCCGCGGCAGCGAGTTCATGCTGCGCTGCCTGGGATCCTTCAGCGGCGCGTTGGGATCTTCCGACTCGCGCATGTACCAGTTGGCGATCAGCTCCTGGCCGTCGGGATTGGCCTGCACACAGAGCTGGATGGTATCGTTGAGCAGCCGCATGGTCTCGGGATCGGTGCGGCTGACCATCTCGTAGACGTGCTCCATGAGCTGCTGTGAGCCGACCGACTCAGAGGCGTGGAGGCCGCCATCGATCCACACCACCGCCTTGCCTTCGCGCGCCAGCTCATGCGCCTGCTGCTCGGTCAGGCCTTCGGCGTGGGCCAGCCGGGCGGAGATCTGCCGGTAATGTTCGAGATTCTTGAGGTTCGCCGGCGAGGTGAGGATCGCCATGTACTGGCGCCGTCCCTCGGCGGTCGGGCCGATATCGACCAGCTTCATGCGGTCGCTCTCGCTCGCCAGCTTCTTCCAATAAGCGACGAGCTGCGTGTAGTTCGCAACCTGATAATCGTCGCCGATATTGAATCCGAGGAAGTCCTTGGGAGCGGTGACGTGCGGGGCGGACTGCGCCCAGAGGCAGGAAGCGGCGAGGACAGCCGCGACGAGATGAACCGGGCGGCGGCCGGGCGGTCGAGAGGTCATTGGGAAAGTGTACTACGCTGCGCCAAACACGCGAAACGGGGCGCTGTTGTAACGAGCAATTTATGCTCAACCGCTGGATTTGCAGCGGTTTTTGTGATAAATCCTATCAGAGCACACAAAAACGACGGGATCTATTTAGGGGTCTTTAGGGGCGATCCTGTCCAGGACATAACGAACAGTCTCAGGAGTTTGTCAGAGGAGAAAATTTCATGAACCAAACAGGCTGGAGGCGCGCGATCCCCTCGCTTGCGATTGCGCTGCTGGCGGCAAGTTGTGCCTTCGCGCAGTCGGATCTGGGGACGATCAACGGCTTTGTGAAGGACCCGAGCGGTTCCGTAGTTCCCAACGCGAAAGTAACGGTGAAGAACCAGAGTGGCCTGGAACGGCAGGCCAACACCAGCGAAGCCGGCTACTACACCATCACCAACGTTCCTCCCGGTATTTACCAGGTGGAAGTCGAAGCCGCCGGTTTCAAGAAGTTCGATAGCGCGGCGAACAAGCTGGATCCGAGCGCTACCCTTACGGTGGATGTGACCCTGGCAGTAGGCTCGGCCACCGAAACGGTCGAGGTGACGGCCACGGCTACGGCCCTGCAGACCGACTCGGCTTCCGTGCAGAAGGATGTCACGCGGCAGCAGATCGATGCGCTCGAGCTGAACGGCCGCAACCCGATTTACATGGCGAGCCTCGTGCCCGGCGCGCGCGGCGGCAACCTCGCGGGCCTGAACTTCAACTTCACCCAGGGGCCCTCCAACTTCAACGGCTCGCGGAACTGGGAAAATCTGATCACCTATGACGGCGCGCCGGCCACCCGCACCCGCGCCAACGGCACCAGCCTGGGCGCCGCGGATGTGGACTCGACCTCCGAAATTCAGGTGCTGACCGCCGATTACGCGCCGGAATACGGACGCAGCTCCGGCGGCCAGATCCGCATCATCACCAAGAGCGGCACCAGCGTTTTCCATGGCTCGACGTACGAGTATTTCCGCAATAACGATCTCAACGCCAATACCTGGAGCCGCAACCTGAACTCGTCGACGAACTTCGTGCCGCCCTTCCACTACAACCAGTTCGGTTACAACATCGGCGGCCCGTTTTACATTCCGAACAAGTTCAACTCGGATAAGAGCAAGTTCTTCTGGTACTGGGCGCAGGAGTGGGTGCGCTACCGGTTTACCGACACGGCCACCTGGACGGTGCCGAGCGCGCTGATGCGGACGGGCGATTTCAGCGAGTTGCTGAGCCCGACCAACTACTTCTACGGCCGCGCCGTCACAATCAAAGACCCGACCACGGGCACGCCGTTCCCGGGCAATATCATTCCCCAGAGCCAGCTCAGCCAGAGCGGCCTGGGCATTTTGAAGGCCTATCCGTTCCCGAACTTCGCCAGCAATCCGCTGGGCGGCAACGGTAACTTCTACGTCGCGGCGCTCCACCCCCAGAACCAGCGCAAGGACACGCTGGCGGTCGATATGAACCTGACCGGCACTCAGCGCCTGCAGTTCCGCCGCAACAATTACGCCTTCTGGGAATACCAGCCGCTCGACGGCACGCCGACGGAAACGCCGAAGTACTTCAACCGGCCGAACCAGACCAACTCGCTCGACTACGTCTGGACGATCAAGCCGACCATGGTCAACGAATTCCTGGCGACGGTCAGCCTGGACGACGTCGGCATCCCGGTGGACGCGGCGCACTTCCTGGACCGCACCACCGTGGGGATCAACTATCCCTACATCTTCCCTCAGGGCAAGCTGCTGCCGAACCGCATCCCCACCGCGGCGATCACCAACTTCAGCACCCTGACCGGCAATCCTTACCCGTCGCATTCGTCGGGCCCGATCTACACCCTTTCCGATAGCATTACCTGGGTCCATCAGAACCACACCGTCAAGGCGGGCTTCGCCTTTGAACGCTCGGGTGAAAACGACAACGACGAAATCAACGTGAGCGCCTGCCCCACCTGCACGAACAACCAGAACGGGCAGTTCTCGTTCACCGACGGTTTCGCCGGCGGCACCGGTGTGGCGGCGGCGAATGCGGCTCTGGGCCTGTTCGATACGTACTCCGAGCTGGGCCCGCGCGGCTACACCATCTTCCGCCACCAGATGTACGAGGGTTTCGCGCAGGACACC
Organism: Bryobacteraceae bacterium; assembly: GCA_035293845.1. GTDB lineage: Bacteria > Acidobacteriota > Terriglobia > Bryobacterales > Bryobacteraceae > DATGMB01. Next base: position 121,550 of record DATGMB010000251.1, on the reverse strand, counting down.
TGGAAGGCCACACAAAAGCTGACCATCACCTACGGCGTGCGTTACACGATCATGTTCCCGATCCAGGCGCTCTGGCGGAACATGTCGGTCTTCGACCCGTCGCTCTACGATCCGTCGAAGGCGCCGACCGTCGATCCGACCAACGGCCACCTCACGCTGGGGCCGGGCGCGGACCGCTACGACGGCATGGTGATCCCGGGTTCCGCCTGGCCCTCCTCAGCCAAAGGCCGCTTCCCGGAATCCACCGCGGGGATCTATGACTATCTCTTCCGCGGCGGCGTGCGTCCGGCGTATTTCTCGGATGTCCAGTACAACACGCCGCAGCCGCGCATCGGCATCGCGTATCAGTTGAATGAGAAGACGGTATTGCGCACCGGCATCGGCCGCTTCTTCACCTTCAACGGCGTCAGCGACTCGATCTTCCTGGGCGGCAACCCGCCGTTCCAGCCGACCGCCAATGTAACCGCCGGCCACGTGGATAATCCGGGCGGCACCGGGTCCAACCTGCTGCCTCTGACGGTCACCACCTATCCGCTGCACCAGGACAACCCCGAGGCGTGGAACTGGAACTTCACCGTCGAGCGCCAGCTGCCCTGGAAGTCGGTGGCCAGCGTGGCGTATGTGGGCCGCCGTGGTCTCCACCTGCCGCGCGAAGTCGATATCAACCAGCCGACCACGGCGGTGGTAGCGGCGAACCCCGGCGTCAACCTGGATGCGCTGCGGCCCTACAAAGGCTACAACTCGATTCGCTCCAGCCAGGACGTGGCGACCTCGCGCTACAACGCGCTGGAAGTCACCTGGAACCGACGCCTGGCGCAGGGCCTGATGTTCGGTCTGGCTTACACCTACTCCAAGAGCATGGACGATGGGTCGGCCTATCGCGACATCATTCCCGATACGTACTACGCGAAGAACCTGTGGTCCTACTCGTCGTTCGACACCACGCATGTCATGGTGATCAACTACATGTATGAGCTGCCGTTCTTCAAGAACCACAACAACCTGACCGGCAAGCTGCTGGGTGGCTGGCAGATCAGCGGCATCACGCAGTTGCAGACCGGGCAGCCGTGCAGCTCGGTCGTGAATACCGACTACGCGGGTGTCGGCGTGGACGGCAACATGAACGATTGCGGCGGCACGGGTGAGCTGTGGGCCCTGAACGGCAGTCCCAGCGTGCTGAAAGGTTTCGCGGCCGGCGGCAGCGCGGATCCGACGCTCTGGTTCCAGACGAAGAATCCCGATGGCTCGCTGATCCTTACGGCGCCCGCCAAGGGGACCTTCGCCACCGGTCCGGTGAGCCGCTACTGGGTCCACAACCCGGGGCTCGAAAACTGGAATCTGGGCCTATACAAGCAGTTCTCCATCAATGAGCGGACCGGCTTCCAGTTCCGCTGCGAAGCGTTCGATGCCTTCAACCACCCGAACCTGGCCGGTGCGGGCTTCAACCCGAATAACCTGTCGACGTTCGGCAAAGTCACCAGCAAGACCGGCGACACGCGGAACCTGCAGTTGTCGCTTCGCTGGTACTTCTAAACCGGGGATTGGGGGCAGGGATCGGGGCTGGGGCGGCGTAACGCTCCGGTCCTTCTCCCGCTCCCCCGGATCTCTCGGGTTCGAAACAGAAACAAACGGCCGGCGGAATTGATCCCGCCGGCCGTTTTTGTTTTGCGGTATTCGAGACGGGCCCCGCCGATGCGAGCCGCGCGCCCCAGGCCCCGCCCCTGATCCCCAATCCCCCCACCAGCGAGGCGGACCCGTCGGGAGCGTTACGCCTTCACCGGCTTGTCGCTAGCCTTCCACCGCTTCTCATCCCAGTACAGCGTCTTGCCTTCGCGGTAGGACTGCACCGCCAGGTTAATCACCACCACCGCGCGGGCGCCGGTCTCGACATCCAGGTGCGGCTTCTGGCGCGTATGCATGCACTCGAGGAAGTTGCCGACGTGGAGCTGCATCGGGTCTTTCTGGTCGATCGGAATCTGGAAGTCCTTGGTCCCGAACTTCTCCGCGTACTTCTCGCCGCCAATCGGCTTGCCCTGGTGAATCTGCGGTTTCACGGTGATGTACGGCACCATGCTCTCGAACTTTCCGTGGTCCACCATGATGATCGTGCCCTCATGACCGCGGATCAGGCCGGGAATGTGCGTGTCGTTGGCCATGCTGGAGGTCAGCACCATGGAATGTCCCTTGGCGTATTCCGCGACCAGGTGGAACGTATCGGGCACTTCGCGCTCGTCCTTGAACTGGTAAATGCCGCCCGAGCCCACAACCTTCATCGGGAATTGCGGCTCGTCCCAGCAGATGTTAAGCGGCGCGACCACGTGGTAGAAGAGGTCGGTGGCGATGCCGCCCGAGTAATCCCAGTATTTGCGGAAGCGGAAGAAGCGGTCGGCATCGTAGGGGCGCTTGGGCGAGAGCTTGTAGGCCGTGCCGAGCCACATGTTCCAGTCGATGTAGTTTTCGCCCTTGCCGTCCGGCCCGGCTTCCTTGTCGATCGGCCAGCCGTCGTTCCATTCGCCGCCGAAGGAATTGCGGTGATACGAGCCCTGGCTCATGATCATCTTGCCGATCATGCCGTCGGCAATGGCCTTTTTGGCCTTCCACCAGATGTCGGCGGAGGTCGTCTGCGAGCCGACCTGCAGCACGCGCTTCGTCTCCTTGACGGTGTTGACGAGCAGCCGCGCCTCGTCATTGGTATGCGTCATCGGCTTTTCGAGGTAGACGTCCTTGCCGTGGTCCATCGCATCGAGCGCGATCTTGGCGTGCCAGTGGTCGGGCGTGGCGACGATCACGGCGTCGACGTCGCTCTCCTTGGCGAGCAGCTCGCGGTAATCGAGGTAGCCGTTCACCTTGTAGCGATCGGCCCCTTCCTTCTTGCGCTTTTCGTAAACATCGCAGACGGCGGCGATGCGGCAGGCGTCGTTGTTATTCTGCGCGAAACGCGCGAACTGGTTGGCGACATAGCGCCCGCGGCCGCCGTAGCCGATCACGGCGACGTTGATGCGGTCATTGGCGCCGATGACGCGGCCGGAGGACCGGGCGTTGGCGCTCGATTTGGCGAATGCGGACGACGCGGCGGCTGTGGCGAGCGCGCCGGCGCCGGCGGATTTCAGGAAATCGCGGCGGTTGGAATCGGACATGGAGCTCCTTTCGGGATGGCAGGAACAATTATCTCAAAATGGCCGCGGCGTGGCCGGCACTCCATGGCTGGCCCTCGGAGGCGCCGTCATTGGCCACGGAAAACCGCCTGTAACAGGCGGCTCTCGTCTAATAAAATCAATGACTTGCCGGCGAAAACCGCCTGTTGGGGGGCGGTTTTTCGTTGGCGCGGCGCGGTGCGCCGCTCTACCAGGCAATTTCGCTGTGGTAGGGTATACTTTGATATTCATACGCATTTGTCTCTTGGAGGTTCTATGACGCTACGCAACCTGGCCGTTGCCGGCTTGGGGTTGGCTTTTCTTGCCGTCAGCGCATTCGCGCAGATCACGACCATCGAAGGAATCGTGAAGGGACCGGACGGAAAACCCGTCCAGGGCGCCGAAATCCACCTCACCCGGACCGACATCAAGGGTAACTACAAAACCAAGACCGATAAGAAGGGTCACTACCTCTACATGGGCCTGCCGATGGGCATGTACGACGTGGAGGTCATCATCGACGGCAAGACCGCGGATAAGCAGTCCAAGGTGCGCACCACGCCGGGCGATCCCATACCGGTCAACTTCGACCTCCATGCGGCCCAGCAGGAAAGCGCCACGCGCCAGCAGATGATGCAGAAGGCCGCCGAGACCGGCCAGATCACCGACGACATGAAGCGCGGCATGTCCAAGGAACAGATCGCTGCCATGGAGAAGCAGATTAAGGAGCAGTCGGAGAAGCTCAAGAAGAATAAGGAGCTCAACGATGCCTTCAACGACGGCATGAGTGCGCTGACCGCCAAACAGTACGCGCAGGCCATCGAGGCGTTCAACAAGGCCGCCGCTATCGATCCCAACCAGTTCGCCGTGTGGAGCAACCTCGCCGACGCCTACATGAAGAACGCCGAGGGCAAGACCGGCGCCGAGTTCGACACCAACGTGCAGAAGGGCCTCGAGACCTACACCAAGGCTCTTGCCATGAAGCCGGAGGATGCCGGCCTGCACAACAATTACGCGCTGGCGCTGGCCAAGGCCAAGAAGTTCGATGAGTGCCAGGCGGAGTTGAAGAAGGCCGCCGATCTCGATCCTGCCAACGGCGGGAAGTATTACTACAACCTCGGCGCTCTGCTGGTCAATTCCGGCCAGACGCAGCCCGCGGCCGAAGCGTTCAAGAAGGCCATCGAGCTGACGCCGACCTACGCCGATGCCTACTATCAGTACGGCGTGACGCTGGTCGGCCAGGCGAAGATCGACCCCGCAACCGGCAAGATCACGCCGGTTCCCGGCACCGTCGAGGCGTTCCAGAAGTATCTCGAATTGCAGCCCAACGGCCAATACGCGCAGCCCTCGAAGGACATGCTGGCATCGCTCGGCAGCACCGTCCAGACCAACTTCAACGATCCGAACGCGAAGAAGGCGCCGGCCAAAAAGAAAAAGTAGTTTCGCAGGAAGTATCGCGGGGCGAAGGCGCAGTCCTTCGCCCCAAACCCATGTTTCGCACCCTCATCGTCGAGTTTCTCCTTCCGCTTCTCGTCTTTCTCCTCCTCCGCAATCTGCTGCGCGGATTCCTCTCCGCCGGCGGCCAGCGCACCGCCCGCCCGCCGCAGCCGCAGCCGCCTCCGGTCTCCCCGGGCGGCGAGCTGAAAAAGGACCCGGTGTGCGGAACTTACGTTTCGACGGCTACGGCGGTGCAGGAGCGGGTGAAGGGAGAGGTGGTTTACTTCTGCTCGCAGGAGTGCCGGGAGAAATACCGCAGCGCGTAAGGGGCCGCCCGGCCATGGGCCCGCACCACGAGGCAGGCTACTCTTTGATATTAATCACGCCGCGGCAGTTCTTCGCCCCGCAGCGGCACTTCACCTTGTCCACCTTATCGGAGAAGCGGTAATCCACGGTCAGCTCTTCGCCGGGCTGAATCACGCGCTTGCTCATGTAGAGAATGTGGCCGCGCATGATGCACGAGTACAGGTTGGGATCGCAACTGTGGTTAATGATCTCCGCCCCGCTGCCGCCGAAGGCGCCGTCGATCGTCCAGTAATCGTCGAGCGTGAAGAGATACGTGATCGAGCCCTGCCCGCGGCGCTTGGTTTCCCGCCGGCTGATGCGCTCGCCGGTATATTCGATCACCTTGCGGCGCGCGGGAATCCGCTCCAGCGCGTAGACGCCGCGCCGGTGGATCCGCGATTCGCGGATCTCCATTTTGAAGCAGGCGTAGCGGGGATCGATAGCGGGAGACTTGATGAGACCAGTGGACATTTCGGGTGGATGTACTCGCATTGTACGCGAGGCGGCGGCCTTTATACCAGATGTCCGGCGAGGAATTCCAGGCGTTCGCGCTCGCCGGCCGCATCGGGCGGCATCTTGCAATAAAACCGCCCCGCGGTTGCGCGCGCGATCCGATCGAGCGCCGCGGCGTCGAACTCCGGCGCGGCCCGGAAGCCGATTCCGCACTGGAAGCGCCGCGCCACGACCGCGAGCTCTTCGATTTCGGCGAGCCCGTTCAGCCGCGGCGTGACCCACTGCGGCGCATGGTCCGCCGCCTTGAGCCGTTCGAGAATGCCGGCAAGCTCCTGGGCAGCCGTCGGCGTCTCCGCGTCCTCCAGCGACAGCTCGAAATCGAACGGCCGCGGCGTTCCTGACATGGGGCGCGCCGCCGACCGCGCCTGCCGGATGCAGCCGTGCAGCCGCGCCGCGATCTCCGGCCTGGCCGTATGGACGGCGAAATGCGTGAACCCCGGCTCGCGCCGCGCGGTCTCCTCCATCTCCTCAGGACTTCCGCGCAGCTCCACGCCGGCGCACCAGCCCTCGCGCCAACCGGCGCGGATCGCGTGCCATTCGGCCGCTTCGAGCTCAGGGCCGCACACCGCCGCCACATTCTTGCCCGAGCGCCGGTGAACGGCGCGAAACACCTCGAACGCGGCCGGCAGGTCCGCGGCCGCTGCGATCCCGCCGCGTGCTCCGAGCGGCCGGGGCGCGAGCGACGCATCGATGCGCGCGATGAAGGCGGCAATGTGGGCGCGGTCCGCCGGGCCGAACGGGATCGCGTTGATGACCGCATCGGCCAGCCGGCCGATCAGCAGCGGCTTGGAGAAAATGCCGCTGGTGGGAGCGGCCGGCGGCGCCATGTGGAGCAGGTAGTGCCCGGGCGCGCCCGCTCCGCTCGCGTCCACGGCCAGGTAATACGTTGCGTCATGAATCGGCTCGCGCGCCAGCGACCCGAACCACGGCCGGATGGTTTCGAGGCGCAGCCGCGCCGCACGCGCAGCGATGCGATTCCGCAGCTCGTCCGTGAGCCGCTTCCCCCGCGCTTCGGCGAAGATCAGGCGGGCCAGCTCGGCCGCCTCCTGCGGGCGCACGGGCAGATCGAGCGGAACAGGCGTCACGGGGTTAGAGCAGCGATTGCACGTACTGCTGCAGTGCGGGGTCGTTCCAGTCGGCGCCCTCGGCGATCTTGCGGACCACCTTGCCGTGCGCGTCGATGATGTAGGTTTCGGGGTACATGAAGGTGCCGTAGTCTTCGTGCACCTGGGAATCGCGCGCCGTTTCGAAGGCCGGGCGGAACCGCTGCAGAAAGGCCTCGTACGCTTTGGCGTCCTTATCGACGCTGAGCGCCAGCACGACCACGCCCTTATCGCGGAACTGCTCCGCGAACTGGCTCAGCGACGGCGTCTCCTGCACGCAAGGCGGGCACCAGCTCGCCCAGAAATTCAGCACCAGCAGCTTCCCGCCGAAATCCGGCAGCCCGATGCGCCGGCCGCTATCGGTTTGCACCGAGAACTTCGGCGCGTCGTCTCCGGCCACGACCACGCGCTGATGGATCGCGGCGTAGATCGTGTAGACGAAAACGGCCAGGAGCAGGCAGATGCCGATCCGCAGCATCCGGTCGATACCGGAAGCGGCCGCGCGGGACGAAGCCGCCGGCGCGTGGGGCACTGCGGAGCTTTTGGACTTCTCTTTTAACATCGGGGCGCACTTCCCGGCGAACTATAATGAATATTGTAGCCCAAAGCGGATACAGACATCGAAAAAGGGACGATGCTGATTACGCGAAAAGTGGAATTCTCGGCTTCGCACGTCTGTCGTGCCGCGGGGTTGACCGAAGAGGAGAACGCGAAGCTGTTCGGGCCGGCGGCCAACCCGCACGGCCACGGCCACAATTACATCCTCGAAGTCAGCCTGGAAGGCGAGCCCGATCCGGTCACCGGCATGGTCCTGGACCTCAAGGAGTTGAAAGAGATTCTGAACCGCGAAGTCGTGGATCTCTACGATCACCGCTTCCTCAACTACGAAGTGCCGCCGTTCGACCGCGTGGTGCCGACGGTGGAGAACATCGCGCGGGATATCTGGCAGCGGCTCGAACCGAAGCTCCGGCGGCCGGGACGGAGCCTGCACAGCGTGCGGGTTTACGAGACGCCCGACCTGTACGTCGAGTACCGCGGAGGCGCGCCGTGTTCCGCGTGACGCGGCGTTACCGGTTCGCCGCCTCTCACCGCCTGCATGCCCCGCAATTGAGCGAAGAGGAGAACCGGCGGCTCTACGGCAAATGCAACAACCCCTACGGCCATGGGCATAATTACGAGGTGGAAGTGAGCGCGGGCGGGCCGCTCGATCCTTACGGCCGGGCGGTGGATGTGGCGGCGCTGGACCGGCTGGTCGAGCGCGAAGTGCTCGCGCCGTTCGACCATCGAAATCTGAACCGGGAGGCCGCGGCTTTCCGGGAGCTGGTGCCGACCACCGAGAACCTGGCGCGCGAAATCTGCCGGCGGCTGAAGCGCGGGTGGCCGGCCGTATTTCCCGGGCCGTGGCCGCGCCTCGAGAAAATCCGCATCGCGGAAACCGCGCGCAACATCTTTGAAATCAGAGCAGATGAAATCGAATAAAGCAGTGGTGAAAGTGATCGGGCCGAAGCAGGACAGGACAGGCATTGCACCCCACGTCCGGGAAATACTGGCCGCGCTGGGCGAGGATCCCAGGCGTCAGGGCCTGCTGCGCACGCCGGACCGCGTCGAAAAGGCGCTCCAGTTTCTCACCAGCGGATACCGGGCGGACGTTCAAAAGCTGCTCAATAACGCGTTTTACGAAGTCAAATATGACGAGATGGTGGTGGTGAAGGACATCGAGTTCTTCAGCCTGTGCGAGCACCACATGCTGCCGTTCTACGGCAAGGTGCACGTGGCGTATTTGCCGAACAAACGCGTGATCGGGCTGAGCAAAATTCCACGCCTGGTCGACGTATTCGCACGCCGCCTGCAGATTCAGGAGCGGATGACGCAGGAGATCGCGCAGACGCTCCAGGAATCGCTCGATCCGCTCGGCGTGGGCGTGATTTGCGAAGCCCGCCATTTCTGCATGATGATGCGGGGGGTGGAGAAACAGCATTCCAACGCCACCACGAGCGCCATGCTGGGCGACTTCCGCGACCGCAAGGAAACCCGCGACGAGTTCCTGTCCCTGGTGAGCCACAAGAGCGGCAACGGGTACTGAGCCGGGGCCCGGGGGCAGTGCCGCGCGGCAGCAGGGCCCCGCGCTTGAGCCAAGCTACGCTAGCAGTAGTTCTGGCCCCTGGTCGAGAAGGTTGGCGCCGCTGAATTGCCCGCTGCACATGACGTAGTTCCACACCGGGCCGAGCGACCAGATGTAGTTTCCCCAAAGCGTGAACATCGACTCCTGGCCGTAACCGTTAGCTCCCCCGATAACGGCCCCGGTCTGGGCGATCCCGCTGACCTGACCATCGCTGCAGGACCAATACACGTATGCGCCTACGTAGAGCGGCTGGGTGTAGTACTGCGCGCTCGGGCTGTAGCAGCCGAAGCCCGTATATGCCGACAGCGGATCGGCAACTGGTCCGGTGTACGCCTCGTAATCCGGGTTGGGCTGACTTGCGGTGAATACAGCGCAGTCCGGGAGATATTGGCACTGAGTCGGTTGCGAAGTCTGAGCGTTAGCCGCCAGGCAGAAAACGGTCACGAGAGCGAGAGCAAGTGGGATGGCTCTTATCATCTTTTCTCCTCTCGAATGCTACTATTCAGCTAGCCGATGAAGGCTCGAAGCCGGAGGCCTCCGGCTTGCCTGAATCTTCGCGTACCAGTCCGCGAGTTGCTTCCTTCCGCCCAGGATGCTCATGGCTCGCAGGAGATTGCCTGCGGTACCCACTTCATGGTCGTTGAGGTAGTTGGGGCGGCCATCCTGCCCAACAACCCCGGCGGTCCTTGACGCTAAAGCGGTAAGCCAGGACTTGATCTGATCATCTGGGATCGAAATATCCCGCAGTTTGGCAAGCATTGCGCTCTCGATCTGGGCCTTCCCCTGCTCCACTTCGAACATACCGGCTCGGTCCGGTCCAATGGCTCCGCCATCCGAGAAGATCACGAGATCCAGCGACACGGTTCCCCGGGGAAATATTTGTGGGCTGAACTTCGTGGCGTATTCGGCGCGGATTAGTGAGTCGAAATTCGGGGGCTGGTGCTTGCCATGTGAGTTGACGGCCACCGAACTTACACTATCCGGCATGAGCACGAACTGCCGGGAAGCGATGACCGGTGGCATAATATGGGTCATCTGACCGTCGATGATCTGTCCTGCCCCGTTAACACGCGGGTAACGTACCACAACCAGGGCCGGATCAGAGGGCCCGTTGCTGCTAAGCACCAAGGTATAGGGATCCAGGATGTTCGTCTTGGCGTGAATCTCCGGGCCCGCGACCTGCTCTACAGCGGTTCGGAACCGCGGATCGTTTCAACCGATCACCGTGATCCCGTGCCTGGCAAATACCGGACCGATATCGACAGCCACCGCTGGTATCGATTGCCCGCGCACAGAACTTGTCACTAAAACCAGGCCAATAAAACATCGGATGGCAGGACCTGCCAATTTCCATTCTCGTTTCATCCGTCACCCTCGATCGGAACTTGGACCCGAAGCGTCAAAGGGTCCTCAAACGTATAGTACACAGGGGGGCCGGCGTCAATTACTTACTTCTTCCCGCCAGGCCGGAGCGCCGCAGCCGGAAGGTTCAGGTGTCGCCAAACGGTGAATACCTGAAGATGCGCTCGAGTTCGTGAACCCACAAGAGCCAACCGGCTCTGTTCAGCCCCGGGGGCAGAGGTGCCGGGGGGACAGACAACGCGATGCCGGCGTGCGGGCCGGACCTGCCCGGCCCTGCGGGGTTACTCTAAAGAGTCAGAAACGGAAACGTTTCTTCCGCGTCTACCCCGGTGCCCATATGAGACAAGTCCTGGCGGTTCTGGCGATGGCGGTTGCGGGCTTCGGCCAAACGCGCGGCCGGATGGCGGAGTATGCCCTAATCATCGACGATGCGCCGGTCGCGCGCACCATCCCCTTGCGCGCTGCGCTTTCGGGCGGCCCGGCCCGCGAGCGGCTGCAGACGATCCGGAAGGCGCAGAGCGCCGTCACGGCCGAGTTGCAGCGCCGCAAGCTGCAGGTCACGGGCGCCAGCCAGCTCCTTCTGAATGCCGTGTTCGTGATGGCCGCGCCGGGCGATGTGGCTGCCCTGCGCGCCATTCCGGGCGTTGCGCGCGTCACACCCGCGCCGCGCCTGCATCTCGATCTCGACCGGGCCGTCAGCATCGCCAACGTTCCGGCGGCCTGGAACGCGCTCGGCGGCGCGGCTAATGCCGGGGCGGGCGTCAAGATCGGGATCATCGATTCCGGCATCGACCAGAACCATCCCGGGTTCCAGGCGCCCGGCCTCACGCCGCCCGCCGGTTTCCCGAAGGGCAACACGCCTTACACCAATAACAAAGTGATCGTAGCCCGCAGCTATGTGGCGCAGAGCGCGGTGGGTTATGGCGCCGATCCCGGCAATATTCCCGCGACCTCCCGCCCGGACGACTACTCGCCGCGCGACCATGTGGGCCACGGCACCGCCATCGCCATGATCGCCGCCGGCATGCAGAATACCGGACCGGCGGCCACGATTCAAGGCGTCGCGCCGGGCGCGTTCCTGGGGAATTATAAAGTGGTCGGCTCGCCGGGAGTGCTCGATTATCCGCTGTTTTCGGCGGTGATTCAGGCGCTCGAAGACGCGGTCACGGACGGCATGGACATCGTCACCCTGTCGATGAGCGAGAGCGATACGGCGTTTTACGGGCCGCTCGACACGGACAACAGCCCGGGCGGCTGCGGCGGCGTGTGCGACACGCTGTCGGAGGCGGTCGAGGCGGCCGTGGCGCAGGGCGTGGTGGTGGTCGTGCCCGCGGGCAATGACGGCGCGAGCGGCTTCCGTCCGCAGACGCTGAATACGATCGAGAGCCCCGGTGTGGCGCCCTCGGCGATTACCGTCGGGGCGACGATGAACGGGCACCGGCTGAACCAAGCCGTGCGCGTGAACGGGCTGCCGAACATCCAGGCCTTGTTCGGAGACGGCCCGAAGCCGCCGGGGCCGATCACGGCGCCGATCCGCGATGTCGCGCAGCTTGGGAATGACGGACTCGCGTGTTCGGCGCTGCCGGCCGGGTCGCTCGCCGGGGCGATCGCGCTTATCCAGCGCGGCACGTGCTTCTTCAGCGATAAGATCAGCAACGCGCAGAATGCGGGCGCCATTGCGGCGGTGCTCTACCAATCCGCGGGGCAGAACGCGATCTACGGCGGGCTGGGAGTGCAGGACACGGGCATTCCGGCGGTCGTGATCGGCAATGCGGACGGCTTAGTGCTGAAGAACTTTCTGGCTTCGAATTCCAGCGCGGCGGCGACGCTCGATCCCACCTTCACTGCCGCGGACAGCACGGCCAGCGTGATGTGGCCGCAATCCTCGCGCGGTCCCTCGGCAGGCAATTGGGGTACCACGCCGACCGCGGTGGTGAAGCCGGAGATCGTCGCGCCAGGCGTGGATATTTACACGGCGACGCAAAAACTTGACCCCAGCGGCGATGCGTATCACGCCAGCGGCTATGCCGGGGTCACCGGCACGAGCTTTGCCGTGCCGATGGTGGCGGGCGCGGTGGCGCTCGTGAAGCAGCAGCACCCGAATTTCACGCCGGCGCAGCTCAAATCGGCGGTGGTGAATACGGCAAACGGGAACGTCACGGACGGCGGCGCGCCGGCGAGCGTCAACGCGATGGGCGCGGGGCAACTCAGCGCGGCCGACGCGCTGAATGCCGCGGCCATCCTCGAGCCGGCGACGATCGTCTCGGCGCCTTCGGTCAGCACCACCCTGAAAATCACTAACGTCGGCAACGCTACGGCAACGTTCAACTTCAGCCTTAGCGCGCCGAACCCGCTGCTCGGGATCTCGCCTGGGAGCGTTACGCTCGCCCCGGGCGCGAATGCCAGCGTAACCGTCAGGATGAGCGGAACCGTGCCGGGACCGGGCTCGTACGAGGGCTTCATCGTGGTGACCGGCGCCGGGCCCACGCTGCGCGTACCGTATTGGTTCGGGGTAGGGAGCGGCGTGCCCGCCGACGCATTCGCTATTGCCAACGCGGGGTTCGTGGCCGGCCTTGAGGATACGGACTGGGGCGCGTTCCTGCGCGTCGTCGATCAGTCGGGCATCCCGGTGAAGAATACGCCCATTCTCTTCACGAAGACGCAGGGCGATGCCACCATCACGGTGGGCGATACGGCACCCGATCGGCTGGGCGACGCCGGCATCAACTTCAATGTCGGGACCACGCCGGGAGAGATCACTTTTACCGGGCAAGCCGGTCCCTTTTCGGTGGTATTTGACGGCGTTTCGCGGCCTTATCCGGCGATTGCGACGGGCGGTGTGGTGAATGCCGCGAGCGGGCAGAACGGACAGGGGCTCGCTCCCGGTTCCTACGCGGCCATTTACGGCACGGCGCTGGCGGATGCGCTGCAGGTGGAATCGACCGCATCGCTGCCGGTTTCGCTCTCTCAGGTGAGCGTCAGCTTCGATGGCGGCGGCCTCAGCCTGCCGGGGCACCTTCACTTCGTCAGCCCGGGGCAGGTGAACGTGCAGATCCCGTGGGAATTCCAGGGGCAGATGTCGGCGCAGATGAAGGTGACGATCGGCGGCCTGCAGAGCGCCGTCTACACGCTGCCGCTGGCGCCGGTTTCGCCGGGGATCTTCGAGATCTCGGGGATAGCGGCGGCGGAGGACCTGAGCTACACCGTGATCGGCCAGAACCATCCGGCGCAACGCGGGCAGGCCGTGACGCTGTACGTGAACGGGCTCGGGCCGGTGAGCAACACTCCGGCATCGGGCGACCCGGCCGGCACGCAGCAGCTTTCCTCCACCGTCAATCCCGTGACGGTCACGATCGGCGGCGCCAACGCGCCGGTGAGCTTCGCCGGGCTGACGCCGGGGACGGTGGGGCTGTACCAGGTGAACGTCACCGTGCCGGCCGAAATCGCGGCGGGCAATCAGGCGGTTACGGTGACCGTGGGGGGCGTCAGTTCGAAAGCGTCCGTCTTGCCGGTCCAGTGAGACTGGGCGCGCGGTCGCCCCGCGGCGCGGCGCGCTCCCCGATGCCCTCTCCGTTATAATGTGACGGGGGTGTAATCCCCGTCTGTTCTCGAATGACCGATATCAAGAAGAAACTTCAGGACGAGATCAATGCGCTCGAATACGAGCTGCATGTGGAACTGCCCAAGGAAATCCTGAAGGCCCGCGCTCACGGCGATCTGAGCGAAAACGCCGAATACCACGCCGCCAAGGACCGGCAGGGCTTTGTCAACGCCCGGCTGAACCAGTTAAAAAAGCGGCTCTCGGAGATGTCGCTGATCGATTTCTCGAAAATCCCCCACGGCAAGGTCGGGCTCGGCTCGACCGTGGTGGTGCTCGATTCCAAGCGCGAGGAAGAGATCACCTATAAGCTGGTCACCAGCGAAGAGGCGGATGCGGCCAACGGGAAGATTTCGACCACTTCACCGATCGGGCGGGCCCTGCTGGGCAAGGAAGAAGGCGACGTGGTCCGTGTGCAGAGCCCCGGCGGATTGAAAGAGCTCGAAATTCTGAAGCTCACCACCATTCACGAAGCCGCCGATGAAGACGCCGGATAGTTTATGACTTACACGAGCCTGATCGGAAAGATTTTCGGATGGGCGATCGACCGGATTGTGCGCTGGCTCGCGCTCTCCCGGATCCATCCGAACGTCCTTACTTTTTTCGGGCTGGTGATCAATATCGTGGCGGCGTGGCTGTTTGCGCGCGGCCGTTTTCTGGATGCCGGGCTGGTGGTGATCGGCGCCGGCCTGTTCGACATGGTGGACGGCCGCGTGGCCCGCGCCACCGACCGAGTCACGCGGTTCGGCGGCTTCTTCGATTCCGTGCTGGACCGCTATTCGGATCTGGCGCTGTTCATGGGGCTGCTGGTGTATTACGCCTCCATCAACCGCTTCTTTTACATCGTGCTGACCGCCATCGTGATGACCGGCTCGGTAATGGTGAGCTACACACGCGCGCGAGCCGAAAATTCGATCCCGAAGTGCAAGGTCGGGTTCCTCGAGCGGCCGGAGCGCGTGGTCCTGATCATCATCGGCGCGCTGTTCAACCGCATGGCGCAGGTGCTCTGGGTGATTGCGGTGTTATCGAATATCACGGTGGTGCACCGCATGATTTATACCTGGCAGGAAGCCAAGCGGCTCGAAGACGCGCAGTTGCGCTCCGTCAAAGAGCCGGTGCAGTAGCGCGCCGGCGTCAATCTTCCAGAATGACGTGCGCCATCCCGTACTCCCGCGTGTGCGTGAGCGAGAGCGAGATATTGCGCACGCCGAGACCGCGCGCGACCTCGGCTGCCATCCCGTCGAGACGCAGCGTCGGCTTGCCGGAGGGCAGGTTGGCGACTTCGAAATCGTGCCAGCGCACGCCGCGCCGCCAGCCGGTGCCGATGGCCTTCATTCCCGCCTCCTTGGCGGCGAAGCGTGCGGCGTAGCGCTCGCCGCGGTTGGCCTTGCGCTCGACGTAAGCGATCTCCCGCGGCGTAAAAATGCGCTCGATAAAGCGGCGGCCGAATCGCGCGATGGAGGCTTCGATGCGCGGAACTTCCGCGAGGTCGACGCCGGTTCCGACGATCACTTGAGCGCTCCATCGGCGCTCGTGATCGTCAGCCTGCCGTGCTTCACTCCGCGCGTGCTGATGAGCAGGTCCGCCACCTCGCGCACATCCGCCGAACGGCCGCGCACCACCAGCACCTCCAGGCAATGGTCGTGATCCAGATGAACGTGGAGGGTGGAAAGCACCAGGCGGTGGAAGTCGTGCTGGATATCGGTAAGCTTATCGCTCAGCATGCGAACGTGGTGATCGTAGACGAGCGTGACGGTCCCGACCACGCGGCTTTCCGGCGATTCGCCGGCCTGCTCGACGAGTTCCTCGCGAATCAGGTCGCGAAATGCTTCCGACCGGTTGGTGTACTTGCGCCGCGCGATCAGGCGGTCGAAGCGCGCCAGCAGTTCGGTGTCGATTGCCACGCCAATTCGGCTCAGGCCGCTCATGCGACACATGGTAGCGCAGGCAGGCAGTGTGCGGCGCGTTCACACGATTTTCCAAAACGTGCTACCGTGAAAATCGACGTGCATATTCCGGACGGATTCCTCTCGATGCCGGTCTGGGCCACGCTCGATGCCGCGGCGGCGCCCGCCGCAGCGGTGGCGATCCGGCGCGCGCGGAGCACCTTCGACCCGGCGCGGATTCCCGCTCTGGGCGTGATGGGCGCGTTCGTTTTCGCGGCGCAGATGATCAATTTTCCGGTGGGCGCCGGCACCAGCAGCCATCTCGTCGGCGGCGCGCTGCTCGCCTACACACTCGGTCCGGCCGCTGCCAGCGTCGTCATGATCGCCGTCCTTGCGATCCAGGCGCTGGTGTTTCAGGACGGCGGCCTGCTGGCGCTGGGCGCCAATATCGTCAATATGGCGATCATTGGCGTGTTGGCGGGTTACCTGCCGTTTGCGATTTGGGGCTCTGGCGGGCGCCGCCGCGCCGCGATCTTCGCCGGCGGTGCGCTTTCGGTCGCGGCGAGCGCCGTACTCGCGCTTTCCGAGCTGCTGCTCTCGCGGGTGCCGATGCCGCGCCCGATGCTGGCCATCTCGCTCGCGATATTCGCCGCTTCGGCGCTGATCGAGGGCGCCATCACGCTGGCGGTGGTTGAAGCGCTGGACGCGATGCAGCCCAATTTTGTCCGCAAACCGGCGGAACGGCCGCTGGCCTTGGCCGCGCTCGCCGTCACGGCCGTGCTGCTGGGCGCGGTCGGCGTGCTGTTCGCTTCCACTGCTCCCGATGGGATCGAGCACCTGACGCGTATTCAGGCCGCGGGCCTGCCGGAGCGCTGGCTGGGCAAGACGGCAGCGGGGCTGGGCGGCCTGGCATTGATCTACGCCGTCTGCCTGGTTATCGGTCGTTTTGCGGTGCGCAGCCGGGCGGCGGCCGGCAGGAGCGCCTGAGTTGCATCACGTCATACTGGAGCGCTGGAGCCGCGGGAGGAGCCCGCTGCATCGCCGCGATCCGCGCTTCAAAGCCGTAGCGCTCCTGGTGTTTCTGGTTGTGGTCGCGACCGCCGGGCAGCGCCTTCCGCTGGTCGCCGCCGTGTGGTTCCTCCTGCTGTGCGGCACCGCTGTTGCGGCCCGGCTGCCGCTTGCGGCCGCGGCGGCTCGCGCCGGGATCGTGCTTTCGTTCACGGCCGTATTCGCTGGCATAAGCTGGCTGGCCGGAGATCCCGCGCGTGCGCTCTCGCTGATTCTGAAGAGCTATCTTTCCGCGTTTGCCGTGCTGCTGCTGGTTTCCACCACGCCCATGTCCGGTCTGCTGCACGGACTCGAGCGCCTCGGCGCGCCGCGATTTCTCCTCATGGTCGCGCAGTTTCTCTATCGCTATCTGTTCGTGATCTCGGAGAAGGCGCAGCATATGCATCGGGCGGCGCTCTCGCGCGGGTTCGGCGGGAGCCGGCGGCGCAGCGGACGGATGGAGGCGGCGGCCGGGGCCGTAGCCACGCTGTTCGCCAAGTCCTACGGGCGCGCCGAAGGGATCCACCGGGCCATGCTCGCGCGCGGCTTTAACGGCCAGTTTCAGCCTCTGGAGCCGCTGCGCGCCGGAGCGGCGGATTGGGCGTTTGGCGCGGCGGCTGTGCTCGCGCCGATTGCCGTGCGGGTAGCCATCGAGAGGGGCGCATGACCGCGCCGCTCATCGAAGTCCGCGGCCTGCGTTTCCGGTATGAAGACGGCGCCGAAGCCCTGCGGGGCGTGGATTTCCACCTCGAAGCGGGGGAGACCGTGGCGCTGCTCGGGCCGAACGGCAGCGGCAAGACGACCTTCGTCCTGCATCTGAATGGATTGCTCAGCGGCGAGGGATCCGTCACCGTGTGCGGGCTCCCGGTGGAAGGGCGGAATCTGGCGGCGGTGC
The DNA here is from genome assembly GCA_035293845.1 of Bryobacteraceae bacterium. Taxonomy (GTDB): domain Bacteria; phylum Acidobacteriota; class Terriglobia; order Bryobacterales; family Bryobacteraceae; genus DATGMB01. The sequence goes on along the minus strand of DATGMB010000251.1, from coordinate 104,108 downwards.
GACGAAAGATCGGCCTCGTATTCCAGGACGCAGAGAGCCAGCTATTCATGCCGACCGTGTTGGAGGATGTTGCGTTCGGCCCGCTCAATGCCGGCGCCTCGCCCGAGGAGGCGGCGCGAAGGGCGCATGCAGCACTTGACACGGTCGGGATGGCAGCAGCCGCCGGCAAGGCGCCGTATCACCTGAGCGCCGGGGAGAAGAAGCGGGTTGCGATTGCCGGGATTTTGGCCATGGATCCAGAGATCCTGGTGCTCGATGAGCCCACCACGTTTCTCGATCCGCCCGGGCAGCGCGCCCTGGCAGGCCTGCTCGAGGGGCTGCCGCAAGCCAAGATCCTGGTGACACACGACGTCCCTTTTGCGCGGGCGCTGGCCACGCGCGCCGTATTTTTCGAGCAGGGACGGATTGCGGCGGAAGGTGGCGTTGCCGAACTGGCGCGGCGATTCCAATGGGAACTGCCGGTGAAAGAGCAGGCAGAGCGGCGTTGCGGCGGATGACCGATTGCGGCCGTCCGCTCAGGCGCCGGCTAACCCGCTGCCTGGACCTTCGGCTGCGCCTTGGCGGCCTGGGCCATGCGTTTGCGGTGCTCCGCCCAGCGCTTTTTCTGTGCTGCCGCAATACGGGCCCGCGCGGCCGGACTCAACTCGCGCCGGACGTGCGGCGTCTTCGATTCGGATCCGCCGATCGCCACACGTTTGCCCTTCAGCTTGGCCTGTAGTTGGCGGATCTTCTCCTCGACTCTGTCTTTCTCGATCTGGTACCCGACCAGCGCCATCTGTAAGGTGGTCAGGTCTTCTACGGAAGTTCGGCTTCTTGCCATGATTTCACCTGTCCGGCAATATAACACGTCTGTGTAAAGATAGGTAGAGTCTTTTAACTTAAATTTATGCGCATCGTACTCCAGAGAGTAGCGGAAGCCCGGGTTTTCGTGAGTGACCATACCGTAGGCGCTATCGGGTATGGACTAGTCGCCTTGCTCGGCATATCCCGCGATGATCTTCCGGAAGACGCGGATTACCTCCTCGATAAGCTGCTCCATCTGCGCATATTCCCGGATCAGGATGGTAAGATGAACCGCGATATTCAGGAAGCCGGCGGCTCTTTACTACTGGTTTCGCAATTTACCCTATACGGCGATTGCCGTAAGGGACGACGGCCGAGCTTCGACCGGGCGGCACCCCCGGCGCAGGCGCAGACGTTATACGATTATTTCGTCGCCGCCGCGCGGCGCGGGCCCGTTCCTGTCCAAACCGGAATTTTTCAGGCGGCGATGAAGGTTCACCTGGTCAATGACGGGCCGGTAACGCTGCTGCTCGATTCGGCCGACCGGAAGAAGCTATGATCGAGACCTACGGATATGCCCGCGCCGGTGTGCTCGGCAACCCGAGCGACGGTTACTTTGGGAAGACGCTTGCTTTCGCGATGTCGAACTACCGGGCGCGGGTCCTGCTTTATCCCAGCGGCCGGCTGGAAATCAAGCCTTCCAAAGCCGATCTGCCGGTGTTCGAAAATCTCGAAGACCTGTACCGGACGACGCGCTGGCGCGGTTACTACGGCGGCATCCGCATCATTCAGGCGTTGATTGTGCGGTTTGTGGATTACTGTTCCGCGCACGGTATCGAGCTGCCGAACCGCAACTTTACCCTGGAGTACGAATCCACCATTCCGCAGCGGCTCGGCCTCGGAGGTTCCAGCGCCATCATCACCGCCTCGCTGCGCGCGCTCTGCGCATACTACGGCGTCGAGATCCCGCTGCCGATCCAGGCCAACCTGGTGCTCGAAACCGAAACGCGCGAGTTGAACGTTCCGGCCGGCCTGCAGGATCGCGTGGTCCAGGCCTTTCATGGCCTGATGTATATGGATTTTTCGCGCGAGCTGATGGAGCAGCGGGGATACGGCGAGTACGAGAGGATGGATCCCGGCCTGCTGCCGAATATTTATGTGGCGGTTCGCACCTCTTTGAGCGAGGGCACGGAAGTGTTTCATAGCAACTTACGCGAGCGGTGGCGCCGCGGGGACCCCGAAGTGGTCGAAGCGATGCACACCTGGGCAGGTTATGCCGCCGAGGGCCGCGAGTGTCTCCTGACGCGTAATTACCGCCGTTTTTCCGAGCTGATCGACGCCAACTTCGACCTGCGCTCCCGCATTTATCAGATCGACCGCGGTAATCTCGAGATGGTGCACACCGCCCGGCGCGCCGGTGCGGCCGCGAACTTCGCCGGCTCCGGAGGCGCCATTGTGGGCACTTACGAAGACGAGGCTATGTTCGGGCGGCTCACGGAATCCATGAGGCCGCTCGGTATAAGCGTGATCCGGCCCAAAATCATTTAACCTCATTTGCGTGCATGGCGGCGCCCAAAACACGGGCGCGCTCTCGGTTACACTGAGATTTGCCTCCGAAGACTCAACTGCGCTATCGCGATGCCGGCGTCGATATCGACGAAGCCGATCGCGCGGTAGGCTCGATCAAGAAGCTCGCCCGCGGCACCTTCACCCGCGGCGTGCTGACCGATATTGGCTCGTTCGGCGCGTGCTTCGAGCTGGCCGGGATGCGGCGCCCGGTGCTGGTGAGCTCGGCCGACGGCGTCGGCACCAAGCTTAAGGTCGCGTTTCTCACCGGCCGGCACGACACGGTGGGGGAAGACCTGGTGAATCACTGCGTGAACGATATCGCCGTGCAGGGCGCGCGGCCCCTGTTCTTCCTCGACTATTTCGCGGTGGGAAAGCTGGATGCCGGCATCGCCGCCGCGGTCGTCTCCGGCATCGCCCGTGGATGCCGTGCCAACGGCTGCGCCCTGATCGGCGGCGAAACGGCCGAGATGCCCGGACTCTATACGGATTCGGAGTATGACCTGGCCGGCTTTATCGTGGGCGCGGCGGAGCGCGGCCAGTTGCTGACGGGCGCGAAGATCCGCGCCGGCGATGCGCTCCTCGCACTGCCGTCCACCGGACTTCACACCAACGGCTACTCGCTCGCGCGCAAGCTGCTGTTCGAAGTCGCGGGCTACGGCCCGAAGACGCTGCTGCCCGACGTCGGCGCGTCCGTGGGCGATGCGCTGCTGGCGGTGCACCGCAGCTATTTGAAACCGCTACGGGCCCTGGCCGATGCGGGCCTGCTGCGCGGCGCAGCCCACATCACCGGCGGCGGCATCACCGATAACACGCCGCGCATGCTGCCGAAAGGGCTGGCCGCCGCGATCGATACCTCGGCCTGGCAGATTCCACCGCTCTTCGAGGTGCTGCGCCGTATTGGTAACATCCCGGATGACGATTACCGCCGCACGTTCAATCTCGGCGCAGGCATGATCTTCGCGGTGCCGGCGCGCGGCGCGGGGCGTGCGGAAACGCTGCTGCGGAGCCTGGGAGAGCGGCCATTCCAGATCGGGGAAGTGATCGCGCACCAGCGAGGCCGGCCGCGGGTGGAATACCGGTGAGCCGTCTCGGCATCCTGATCTCCGGCCGCGGCTCGAACTTCGAAGCCATCGCGGATCGCATCGTTCGCGGTGAACTGCCCGCTGAGATCGCGGTGGTCATCTCCAATCGCCCCGATGCGCACGGCCTCGAAGCGGCCCGCCGCCGCGGACTCCCTGCGGTCTCACTTCCGTCCCGCGGCCTCGACCGCGAGGTTTACGACCGCATGCTGATCGAAGAGCTGCGACACCACCAGGTCGAGCTGGTGTGCCTGGCCGGCTTCATGCGCCTGCTCAGCGCCGGATTTATTCGCGCCTTTCCGCAGCGGATTCTCAACATTCATCCTTCCCTGCTGCCGGCCTTTCCCGGGCTCGACGCCCAGCAGCAGGCGCTGGAACACGGCGTCAAGATCACCGGCTGCACCGTGCACTTTGTAGATGAGGACCTCGACGCCGGCCCGATCATCCTGCAGCGCGCGGTTCCGGTCGAAGACGACGACACGGTCGAAACGCTCTCGGCGCGCATCCTGGCCGAGGAACACCGCGTCTACACGGAAGCAATCCGCATCGTGCTCTCCGGCCGCTACCGGATCGAGGGCCGCCGCGTGCTTTCCATTTGAAGAAATTCGGAGAGTTTCATGGGCGGGCCCGGCCCGCGCTCGATTTGCCGCCGCACGGCGCGTAAATAGCGCCGCAGCACACGCTGCTTCTGCGGCTCTTCCAGGCGGCAGGCGTGAATATCGAGCAGAATTTCCACCTCCCAGGATTGAAACGCGGTTCGGCGGGTTCCGCCCTGCAGGATCTCCGTGATCAGCCGGTCGAACCGATGTAACGTAAGCTCCCGTTCGGCCGGGTCGTCCTCTTCCCACCCCATATATGGGTTATCGGACGGAAACGGTCGATATATATGAACCGGCATAAAAAAGCGGGCACACCCTCGGGCGGCCCGCCATCTAGTGGGGACTAACTGTTCACTCTCCATAACCCTTACCGCGGTAAAAAAGTCTCCATTCGGATGCGCCTCCGCCGTAGCTCTTTGGAGCTATGGGTAACGCGCGCCGGAAACCGTGCGTCCTCTTCGGTAGTGAGAGCTTCGGCTCAGCGGAGGGTTGGTACCTTTTGCGCCATCGCGCTGGCGGTCTGCCTGTATTCCGCTCCGGGATTGCGCGCACAAACCGATAGTGCCAGCGGGGAGGAACTTCCCGCTCCGCAATATCCTGCGTTCGAGCCCGATCTGGTTCTGCACCCGCTGCCGGTCGCCCCGGTTTCCAAACCCGCGAGCGTATTCAACCAGCAACGTATTCTCGGGGTTATCCCTGATTACCAGACGGTGAATGGTTCGGCGCCACCTTTGACGGTCCGACAAAAGTGGGAGTTGGCGTACAAACAGTCCGTCGACCCGTTCAATATTTTCAGCGCCGGACTCGGCGCGGCATTTTCTCAGGCCGGTAATCAAACCCCGAAATTCGGCGTGGGAAGCGCAGCTTTCGGCGAGCGGTTCGGCGCCGCGCTGGCGGACGCCACGACACAGAATTTCTTCAGCGCGGGCTTGCTGGCGACGGTGCTCCACCAGGATCCGCGGTACTTCCGCATGGGCCCGCGAGCCTCAGTGGGCAAGCGCGTGCTGTATTCGCTGAGCCGGGTGTTTGTGGCGTACCAGGATTCCGGAAAAGCGACGTTCAATGCTTCCGGCATTGGCGGGATGGCGCTGGGGATCGCCGCCTCCAATAGTTATTATCCCGGCAGCAGCCGGCGCGGGATCGTGATGGCGGGGCGGATCGAGACCAGCCTGTTTAGCGACGTAACCGGCAACCTGATGGCCGAGTTCTGGCCTGACATTCACGATAAGTTCTTTCGCAACGGATTCCTGCACCGCAAGAAGCCGCAGCCGTAAGAGGCGGAGGGCTGGCGGTCACAGCCCCGCGCGTTGCACGATCAGCGCCAGCCCGGCCAGGATGGCGCACAGCAGCGGAAACCAGTCTCCCCAGCGCGTATACAGCGTCTGCTCGCGGACATAGCTGAAGCCTGTAAACGAAGCCGCCTCCGTGTACCGCGGCAGCGCCCCGCGCAGGCGCCCGGCGGAGTCGATGGTCGCGGTGATTCCGTCATTGGTCGACCGCAGAATCCAGCGGCGATTCTCGGCGGCGCGCATGCGCACGATCGAAAGGTGCTGATCGCGCGCGGCGCTCTTGCCGAACCATCCGTCGTTCGAGATATTGACCAGCACCTCGGCGCCACGGGCGGCGAACTGCCGCACGAAATTGGGAAAGACCGATTCGTAACAGATGAACGTACCCAGCTTGTGCTGCCCGACCGGCGACACCACGACCTGCCGGCCGGGAGCGAAATCGCCCACCTCGGTCGAGATGTGCTTCGCCAACACGCCGAACGGCCACGGCACAAACTCCCCGAACGGCACCAGGTTCACCTTGTCGTAACGGCTCACGGGAAAGCCATCCGGCGAGACCAGCACCGCCGAGTTCAGGGGCGCGCCCTCCGGCGTATGCGCCACCACGCCGACCAGCAGCCACGTGTGCGCGGTGCGCGCCAGCTCGTCCACGTAGCGGCGGAAGCGTGGATCTTCGTAATAGTAAAAAGGCGCCGGCACTTCCGGCCAAACCGCGAGCGCTGGCCGCTGAGCGGTTTGCCGCAGCGCCGATTCGAGCGTCAGCGCGACCTGCCGGCGCTCGGCGCGATCGAGCGTCACCGGAGTCCAGTCCTCGGTTTCGGAGATGTTTGGCTGCAAGAGCACCGCGCTATCGTTGCCGCGTTCCGCCGGCGGCATGGCCGGCAGCAGGAACAATAGCGGCAGAGCCAGTAGCCAGGCGAGTTCGACCCGCGGCCGCCGCAGCAGCGCCACAGCCAGAGCGGCCGCCGTCGCGGCAAAAACGAAAGAAAGACCGTAGACGCCGGTGTACGGCGCGAGGCGGAGCGGGATGCTCATATCGATCCCGGCGTTGCCGAGCGTGAGCCAGGCAAAGCCCAGCGGTCCGTGAGTCACCTCGATTGCAACCCAGAGCGCGGCCACTGCGGGGATCGCCCACCAACGGCGCATGAGGATGCCGGCCAGCAGCGCAAACAGGGCCATGTGCAGCGCCTTGGTGACGGCGAACAGCGTGAACACGGCCCACCCGGCGATCTCGCCCAAGCCGCCATGAACGGAGAGGACAAACTGAATCCAATAGCAGACGCCGAACCAGTAGACCACGCCCCCGGCCCAGCCGAGCAGGAAGCGCCGCGCGGGCCGCGGCTCGCGCGCCACCGCGACCAGCAGCGGCGTGAGAGCGATGGGCGCGAACCAGACGATCTGGAAGCGCGGGACTGTGAGCACCAGGAGGACGGCCGTCGCCAGCGCCAGCACCCAGTTCCATACGGCATCCCCGGGCAATGGCCACAGCCGGTGCGCATCCGATCTCACCGAGGGAGTCAAAATCTGGCCGCGCCCGCTTCCTCGCTCACCCGGTCCGCCATGTACGAGCTGCGCACCAGCGGCCCGCTGAAGACCGCCTGGAAGCCGAGCGCCAGCCCGTATTCGCGATACGCCTCGAACTGCCGCGGGGTGACGAACTCGGCCACGGGCAGGTTGCGGCGGGTCGGCTGCAGGTACTGGCCGATGGTCGCGATGGCGACACCGGACGCGTGCAGGTCCGCCAGCAGCGCATGGACTTCGGCTTCCGTTTCTCCGAGCCCCACCATGAAGCCGGACTTGGTGAGCGCCGCGGGCGCGTACCGCCGAGCAAAGGCAAGCACCTCAAGCGACTGCCGGTAATCCGCCTGCGGGCGCACGCGAGCGTAGAGCCGCGGCACGGTCTCGACGTTGTGGTTGAAGACGTGCGGCCCGGCGTCGAGGACGCGCGCCACGGCGTCGAGATCGCCGCAGAAATCCGGCGTCAGCACTTCCACCCGCGCCTCCGGGAGCGCCTGCCTCACCTGCCGCACGGTCTCGGCAAAGTGCCGGGAGCCGCCATCGGCGAGATCGTCCCGGTTGACGCTGGTGATCACGACGTAGCGAAGGCGCATGGCCGCAGCCATGCGCGCCACATTGGCGGGCTCGGCCGCATCGAGTTGCATGTCATGCCGCCGCGGATTCCCTTTCGGAACCGAGCAGAACCCGCAGCCGCGCGTGCAGCGGTTGCCGAGAATCATGAAGGTGGCGGCGCCGCGGTGGAAGCACTCGTGAATATTCGGGCAGCGCGCCGATTCGCACACCGTATGGAGGTTGAGATCTCGCAGGCCGGTCTTCAGCCGGTGGAGCGATTCGAAATGCGTGCGCCCCTTGCGCGCCCACTCCGGCAGGCGCGGGCGCGCCGGGGGCGGCACGGGATTGCCGATCTGGACCAGGGAATCGTTCACGCTACTTGAAATTGAAGAGGATGGGGTGGAACCCCGCATTTTCGAGGTCGGTCTTGGCGCGGCCCAAGCCCTGCTTGTCGCCATAGGGACCGACCAGCACACGCGTCAGGTTCTTGGTGCCGGGAGTCACGACCACCGGCAGTCCCTTGTCCTTGAGGCTCGTTGCCACGACCTGCGCGTCGTGAACATCCTTGACGGCCATCAACTGCCAGTAGGTGCCCGGCGCGAGCGCCGGGGCGGCGGCCGCGGAACTGTCCGCGGGCGCTGGAGTATCCGGCGCGGGTGGCGCCGCAGCCGCGGCGGCCGGATCGGATTCGGCGGGCGGCGCCGTAGCGGCAGCGCCATCGGGCGGCTGCGCTGCGGGTGTCTCCGGCGCGGCGGCCGGAGGGGCGGCACTCGCCGCAGGGGCGGGCCGGTTGGCATCCACGACGGGCGCCGGTGCGGCTGCGGCGGTCTCGCTGACCTTGCTCGAGCGCGGAGAGCTCTGCCCCACCACGTACCCCATCGCAAAGGCGACCGCGAACAGCAGCACCACGATGAAGAAGCCGCTCAGCAACTGGCGGTTTCCCACCACTAATTCGAATTCGCCGGTTTCGTTGTTTCGCATGCGTTACGCTTTAGAGGGCGGCTGGCCGTCGCTTCCGAGGCGCTCCAGCGCGCGACCCACTGATGCAATTATATCGACCGGCAGGGGGAACACGATCGTGGTGTTCTTTTCCGTGCCGATATCGATCAGCGTCTGCAGGTACCGCAACTGGATCGCCGCCGGCTGCTTCTGGATAATTTCCGCCGCCATGCTGAGTTTTTCCGCCGCGGCGTATTCGCCCTCCGCGCTGATGATCTTGGCGCGCCGCTCGCGCTCCGCCTCCGCCTGCCGTGCGATGGCGCGGATCATCTGCTCGGCCAGATCCACCTGTTTGACCTCGACCAGCGTCACTTTCACGCCCCAGGGCGACGTGTGCTGGTCCAGGATCGATTGCAGCCGCAGGTTCAGCTTTTCCCGCTGGCTGAGGAGTTCGTCGAGCTCCACTTCGCCCAGCACGCTGCGCAGCGTGGTCTGCGCCAACTGCGACGTAGCATAGAGGAAGTTCGATACTTCAACCACCGCCAGCCGTGGCTCCACCACACGGAAATAGATCACGGCATTGACCTTCACGGTCACGTTATCGCGCGTGATTACGTCCTGCGCCGGAACTTCGAGCGTATCCACGCGCAGCGAAACCCGCACCATGCGGTCGATGGGCGCGAACACCAGGATGATTCCCGGGCCCTTCGGCTGCGCCAGCACGCGCCCCAGCCGGAAGATGACGCCGCGCTCGTATTCGCGCAGAATCTTGATCGAACTGAGCAGGTACAGAATGACGATGAAAATTACGATGGCGCCGAGACTCGGAATATCGGGCATGGCATCTCCTCACGAACGTTCACGAAGCGAGCGGCCGGCTGGCCGCGGGGTCGACCGGCTCGACCATGAGCCGGAGTTTTTCCACCGCAGTGACGCGCACGCCGGCGCCGGCTGCCACCGGCCGGGATGAGACCGCATCCCAATACTCGCCGTGCACGAATACTTTTCCTCCCGGCGCGAGATCGGTCAGCGCCGAGCCGACCTCTCCGATCATGCCTTCGCGTCCGGTCTCCACTTTGGCGAGCCGCGCACGTACCGCGAGCGAAACCAGCATCGCCGTAATGAGCGAAAATGGCAGCACTACCGCCAGCGCGGTGAGCCAATGGATCCGCATCTCCGGTATCGGGCTCTTCACCAGCATAACGGCTCCGAGCACCATGGCGATCGCGCCGCCGACGCCGAGAACGCCGTGCGTCGTGAATTTCGCCTCCAGCGCGAACAGAACCAGCCCCAGCGCCAGCAGCGCGGCGCCCAGCCAGTTGATCGGCAGCACGGAAAGTCCCGCGAGGCCCAGCAGCAGCAGGATCGAGCCGAACACGCCCGGCGCGATCATTCCCGGCGAACTGAACTCCACATAAATCAACAGGGCGCCGATGACCAGCAGAATGAACGCGATGTTCGGATCGGCAATCCCCTCAAGGACGTCCTGCCGCAGCGAGGGCCGGTACACTTCGACCGGGTCTCCGGCGGTGTGCAGCGTTACGCTGCGGCCATCGAAGCGCGTCACGGTGCGGCCGTCGAGGGCCGTCAGCAGGTCGTGGTCATTCGGGGAAATCAGATCGATCAGGTGATTGTCGAGCGCCTCCTGGTCGGTGAAGGATTTGCTCTGCCGCACCGCAGTTTCGGCGAGCGCCGCGTTGCGGCCCCGCTTCGCACAAATACTGCGCAGATAGGCCGCCGCATCGTTCACGACCTTCTCCTGCATCACCGCATCCATCTGGCCGGTCATGGCCACCGGATGCGCCGCGCCGGCGTTGGTGCCGGGAGCCATCGCCGCGATATCGCCCGCTTCCAACAGGAAGAATCCCGCCGATGCCGCGCGCCCGCCCGCGGGTGAAACATACGTGACGACGGGAACCGGCGATGCCGCGATCTTTTCGATCGTTTCGCGCATTCCGTCCATGAGGCCGCCGGGCGTGTTCAGGCGGACGATGACCACCGAAGCATGCTCGGCAGCTGCGCGCTCAATTGCCGCGCCCACGATTTCCGCTGTAACTGGATGGACCACGCCATCCACATTGACGAAGACCGCCGGCGGCGCGGCCGCGCAAATCAGCGCGGCCAGCCCGAATGCCACCGTAATTCTGGCGATTCCCTGCACGTTCGCCTTTCGGCCGGCGGTACCCGGCCCTACTTTAATTCTAAGGCAGCCAATCGGTTTGAAAAATCACCCACGGTGCGGCGCTCTAATCCGGTGGATTGAAACTTTTTATGAGTAATTGCCGCACGTTCGGATAAAATAGAGAGGAATCGATCCGGAAGATTCCAAAACCAATCGACATGACTACGAAGCGTAAAACTGAAAACGATCTCGTGGTATCTCCGTCCATGCCCGCTGTGACGGGGCGGCGCAAGACGGCTACCAGAACGCGCACTCGCCGCGCGGTTGAGCCGGCTGAAACCCTGGCGGCTTCGGCGCCGGAAACCGATCCGATTACGCCTGAACAGCCTGTCGTGACAGCTCTGCACCCCTCGCACGAGGAGATTGCGCAGCTCGCTTATTCCTATTGGCAGGCTCGGGGCTGCCAGGGCGGATCGGCAGAAGAAGATTGGCTTCGCGCCGAGCAGGCACTCCGCGCAAAGGCAGTGGCGGCCAGTTAGCCGGCCGCCCCGCCGCTGAAGTTATTTATATTTCCGTAACACGGCGAGTAACCGGCCCTGCACCTGTACATCGCGCGCTGGCGCCACAATTGGTTTCAATGCCGCGTTGGCCGGTTGTAGGCGAATCATATCTCCCGGCTCGCGATAGAGCCGCTTGAGCGTGGTCTCGCTCCCGCGCACCAGCGCCACCACGATATCGCCGTCATGCGCTTCCTCGATGCGCTCGACCAGAATCAGGTCCCCATCGCAGATGTGATCCTCGATCATCGAGTCCCCGCGGACTTCAAGGGCAAACGTGTCGCGATTGCCGGCGAAGTCCGCAAAATTCAGGACCTCGCGCTGCTCCACAGTCTCCACCGGCGCCCCCGCCGCGATCCGGCCCACGAGCGGCACTTCGAGCCCGGCGGGTTTCGGCCGGCGCTGCTCCTGCAGATATTTCGGCGCCAGTTCGAGCGACCGGCTCTGGTTGAACCCGCGTTTCAGGTACCCCTTCGACTCCAGCACCGAAATATGCTTGTGAACGGTCGCGAGGGAGGCCAACTCCAGCCCGTGAGCGATCTCCTCGTAACTCGGGCAATACCCGTTCTCATCGACGAAGCCCGCGATGAAATCGAGCACCTGCTTCTGCCGCTTGGTGAGTGCCATGCGATGCTCCTGGATCTATTGTGGGCGAATAAAAAGGGAAAATCAAGAGGGTTGCTGCTCATCCGTTAAGCGGCTATTAGCCGGAGGCACAGTGCCTCGCGGTTGATGAAATAATAGCAAGGGAGGGTGTGATGTCGGAAAGCCCTGCGGCGCCGGTTTGCCCGGATCGACATAGACTCGCCACCGATGTCCAGGAGTGCTTGATGCGCATCGCGCAACTGGCCCACGCCACCGCAGACGCCATCGCCGCCGGAAACCAGCAGCTTGCGCTCGAACTCGACAAGGAGGCTGAAAGCGAGATCGGGAGGAAACAGCGAGCTCTCGGCGCTCTCCGCCAACACCGCAGCGATCACGGCTGTTAGCCGGATTGCGGTAGGGACAACTGCCCGGCGAACTTTCACATCAGCGTCAACGGATCCACATCGATCACCAGCGCCGTCGCCCCCCATTTGTGCTCCAGCGCGTAATTCCGGACCCCTTGTAGCAGCTCATTGAGCGCCTTGCGGCTCGCCGCCTTAATCAAAAACTGGTAGCGATATTCGTTCTTCAGCCGCGGCACGGGCGCTTCCGCCGGGCCCATTACGCGGATCTTCTCCGGCGCCGGCAGCAGCTTCAGGCTCAACTCCGTGCTCATGCGCATCGCCACTTCCTTCTTTTCGTTGCGCACCAGCACATTCGCCATGGCGCTGAAGGGCGGGTAATGCATCATGCGGCGGAAATGCAGCTCCTTCTCGTAAAACGCCTGGTAATCCTGTGCCGCGGCGAGCCGAACCGCGTAGTGATCGGGATTGATCGTCTGGATCAGCACGATCCCCGGCACATTCCCGCGCCCCGCGCGGCCGGCGACCTGCGTCAGTAACTGGAATGACCTCTCCGCCGCGCGAAAGTCCGGCATGCCGAGGCCGATATCCGCGGAGATGACGCCGACTAATGTGACATTCGGTATGTCATGCCCCTTGGCGATCATCTGCGTGCCCACCAGCAGATCGTAATTGCCCTCGCGGAAATCGTTGAGAATGGTCTCGTACTGGCGTTTGCCGCTGACGGTATCGCGGTCGAGCCGCGCGATGCGCGCCGCCGGGAACGCCTGGTGCAGTTCCTCCTCGACGCGCTCCGAGCCGAGCCCGAGAAAGTAAATATGCTCGCTCGCGCACTTAGGACAGGTCGAGGGCACCTTCTCCGCGTACCCGCAATAGTGGCAAAGCAGCCGGCGATCGCGCTTGTGATAAGTCAGCGTCAGGGAGCAGTTCATGCACCCGGCGCGCTCGCCACAGGCCCGGCAGGCCACAAAGCTTGAGAAGCCGCGCCGGTTGAGCAGCACGATGGTCTGCTCGCCATTCTCCAGACGCTCCCCGATCGCCTCGATCAGCTTGCGCGAAAAGGTCGCCTGCTTGCGGGTTTCGAGAAACTCCTGCCGCATGTCGATGAGCTCGACGGCCGGCATCGGCCGCGCCTCGATGCGGCCCGGCAGCTCCAGCAGCGTATACTTTCCGCGCTCGGCGTTGTAGCGGCTCTCGAGACTCGGGGTCGCCGAGCCCAGCACGACGCACGCACCGGCGTGCTGCGCGCGCACGATCGCCACGTCCCGCCCGTTGTACCGCGGCGTCTCCTCCTGCTTATAGCTGCCGTCGTGCTCTTCATCGACCACGATCAGCCCCAGGTTGCGCACCGGCGCGAAAACGCCGGAGCGCGTCCCCACCACCACCGTGGCGCCGCCGGAGCGGATGCGCCGCCACTGTTCGGAGCGCTCGACATCGGTGAAAGCGCTGTGCAGAATCGCGACCTGATCCCCGAAGCGCGCGAAGAACTGGCCCGCGACTGCCGGAGTCAGCGCGATTTCCGGCACCAGCAGCAGCGCCCCGCGTTTTTGCGCGAGCACCGCTTCGATCGCATTCAGGTACACTTCCGTCTTGCCGGAACCCGTCACGCCATGCAGCAGAAATGTACGGAATTCCCGCGCGCAGATCGCCGCGCGGATCTGCTCGTACGCTGCCGCCTGCGCCGGGTTGAGATCGTGCCGCGTGCGAACCGGCCCGGCCAGCATCGGCGCCGTTTCCGGCCGCAGCACCACCAGCCGTTTGCGGGCCAGCGACCGCGCCGCGCCGCTCGCGCCTTTGACGGTCGCCTCCAGTTCCTTAAGATTGTGCGAACCGGGATGCAGCTCGAGAAAAGCCCGCAGCTCGCGCTCCGCCTTGTTCAGCTTCGGTTCCTGTTCGGCCTCCTCGTACGCCAGCTCGACCCGCAATCGCTCGGAGGGCGCCCGCAGAGGATCGCGCTCCCCCTGTACCTGCTCCGCCACGATGAAGCCCTTGCGCTCGATCGAACGGATCGCTTTGTCCGCCAGAGGCAGCGCCTTGGCGATGTACGCCGCCGAAAGCGGGCGCTTCTCCAGCATGCGCAGTACCTGCGCCACGGGATCGTCCGGCGCGGCATCGAGCAGCAATTGCCGCGCGGCATCGCGCCCGGCATCGGTCAGGCTCCAGACCTTGCCGCGGCGGATCTCGGCCGCGAGCGGCAGCATTCCCCGCAGCACTTCGCCCAGCGGCGCGCAGTAATATCCCGCGATCCAGCGGCCCAGCGCCAGCAGCTCGCCGCTCAGGACCGGCTCGGAATCGAGCAGCCGCAGCGCCTCTCGCGTCGCCATAGCCGGCGGCTCGTCATGGCACCTCAGGATCACGCCCGTCAGCTTGCGGGGCCCGAACGGAACCAGCAGGCGGCTGCCCGGCTGCACGCGATGCCGCAGCGTCACCGGCAGCGCATACGTAAATGGCTGATCGAGCGGAACCGGCAGGCTGACATCGCAGTAAAGGAACGAGCCCTCGGGCATGAACCCATAGGATAGCGGGCTGCCGGGCTACCATGAAAACGATGTTCGATTGGAAACAGGACCCGCACCGCCGCTTCAACCCGCTCACCGGAGAATGGATCCTGGTCTCGCCGCACCGGACCGACCGCCCCTGGCAGGGACAGGTCGAGCCGGCCGCCGCGCCGCAGGCGCCCGCCTACGATCCCGCGTGCTATCTCTGCCCCGGCAACGGCCGCGCCGGCGGCGCGCGCAACCCGGACTACACCTCCACTTTCGTCTTCGACAACGATTTCGCCGCCCTCAAGCCCGGCACGCCGCCCGACCGGTTCGAGCGCGATGGCCTGCTGATTGCCGCCGGCGAGCCCGGCATCTGCCGCGTGGTCTGCTTCTCCCCCAAGCACAACCTGACCATCGCCAACATGGACCTCCCCGATCTGCGCCGCGTCGTGGACGTGTGGGTCGAGCAATATAACGAGCTCGGGTCTAAGCCGTTCATCCGCTACGTCCAGATTTTCGAAAACCGCGGGGCCATGATGGGCGCCAGCAACCCGCATCCTCACTGCCAGATCTGGTCCGAGTACACCATCCCCACAGAGCCCGCCAAGGAACAGCACGCGCTGGAGCAATGGCGCGCCGCCCGCGGCGGCTGCCTGCTCTGCGAATACGCCCGCATCGAGCGCGATGCCGCCGAGCGCACCGTCGAGGAAAACGACGCCTTCCTCGCCGCCGTTCCGTTCTGGGCCGTCTGGCCGTTCGAGACCATCGTCATCGCCAAGCGCCACCTGACCGCGATCGACCAGCTCTCGGATGCCGAGCGCGACGGCCTGGCCGATATCCTGAAGCGCATCACGGCCCGCTACGACCGCCTGTTCCAGACGCCATTTCCTTATTCGATGGGCTTTCACCAGCGCCCCACCGACGGCGAGCCGCACGAGGAATGGCACCTCCACGCGCACTTCTACCCGCCGCTGCTGCGTTCCGCGACCGTGCGCAAATTCCTGGTGGGCTATGAAATGCTCGGAACGCCGCAGCGCGACATCACGCCGGAAGCCGCGGCCGAGCGGCTGCGGCAGGTGTAGGCGGCGCGGGCCCACGGCCCGCGAGGTTCCCGCAGTCTACGACGGTTGCAGGCACTCCGCGATCTCCTTTTCCTCGATCGCGCCCTGCTTGATCATCTTCCACCACGGTTCGGTGATATCGACCGTGGTGGCGCCCGGACCCGAGCACAGGCCGCCATCCAGGATCAGATCCACGCGGCCATCCATCATGCCGAACACTTCGATGCCGCTGCGGCACGTCGGGCGGCTCGAAATATTGGCGCTCGTCGCGATCAGCGGGGCATTCAGCATCTCGATGAGCCGCTGCGCCACCGTCGCGCGGGACTGCCGCAGCGCCAGCCGGCCCGTATTGCCCGTCACTTTCAGCGGGATCTTGGCCGAAGCCGGCACGATCAGGGTCAGCGGGCCCGGCCAGAACCGCCGTGCCAGGACCAGGAACCGGTTGGTCATTTCCCCGGCCAACTCCTCTGCCATCATCAGATCGCGCACCAGAATCGGCAGCGAGCGGTGCGGCTCGCGGCCCTTGGCCCGGAACACCTGGCTCACGGCGCGCAGGTTGAAGGGGTCCGCCACCAGCGAGTAGAGAGCATCGGTGGGAATGGCTACCACGCGCCCGCGGCGCACCGCGGCGGCGGCCCGCTCCAGCACTTCCGGCTTTGGATCATCAGGATTGATTTCGACCAGGTCAGTAGGCATGACGGGCGCGGCTTCACCTCACTGCGCAGTCGCGTTGGCCGAGTCGTCTTCGATGGCCTCGGCCACATCCAGCGCCATCTGGTACCGGCCGAACGGAGCGCTCAATTGTACCCCCTGCACCATGTGCCGTACCCGAACCACCATCTCGCGGGCAATGGCCACGCCTTCCTGGCGCGCGCGCTCGGCGTTGTCCACCCGGCGCATGCGCTCCATGAACTCCTCGGGAACCGGCACGCGCAGCTCGTTGACCATGAACTCGGCGTTCCGGAAGCTGGTGAGCGGCCAGATCCCGCAGATCACCGGGATGCGGACGTGCTCGGTCCGGCGCAGGAATTTTTCGAGCAGATCGAGATCGAACACCGGCTGCGTCACCACGTACTCCGCACCCGCCTCGACCTTCCACTCGAACCTCCGGATCTCCTCGTCCATGTTGAGCGCCCCAGGGTTGGCGCCGACGCCGATCAGCATGGCGGTCTGCGATCCCATCGGGTTGCCGCCGATATCGAGCCCGTGATTGAGGTTCCGGACGATGTTGACCAGGCCGATGGCATCCACGTCGAACACCGCGGTCGCGTCCGGATACGCGCCCATGCGCGGCGGATCGCCCGTGATGCAGATCAGATTCCGGACACCGACGGTGTGGGCGCCCAGCAGTTCGCTCTGGATACCGAGAATATTCCGGTCCCGGCAACAGAAATGCAATACCGGCTCGATGCCGGCCTGCTCCCGGATAAGCTGGCAGGTCACTTGCGCGCTCATGCGGGCCGAGGCCCGGGGCCCGTCCGGCACGTTGATGCAGTCGATGCCCGCTTCCGCACAGCGGCGGGCGCCGTCGATTTCGCGAGAGGCGTCCACGCCGCGCGGCGGGAGAATCTCGACGAACGAAACGAACCTACCGGCCGCCAGCCGCGCGCCGAGCCGCGATTTTTCGGCCATCGGCACGGGAGCGAGAGCCTGTGCCTTCGCCTGCGGCTCCTCCACCGTCACGGCCAGGGCTTTGGCGCCAGGTTGCAGCGAGCGGGTCTCCGAGCGGATCAGCTTGATGTGATCGGGCGTCGTGCCGCAGCAGCCGCCCACGATCTTCACGCCCGCCCACAGGAGCCGGCGCGCGTACTGCGCCATGTATTCCGGCGAGCAAAGGTAGATATTCCGTCCTTCAATGCGCATGGGCAGGCCCGCGTTGGGCATGGCGCTCATGGGCTTGGAGGAAAACTGCATCATCCGCTCGATGGTTTCGAGCGTTGCCTTGGGACCCACCGAGCAGTTGAGGCCGATGGCATCCACCGGCCAGGAATCCATCTGCCGGGTGAAGGTCTCGGTATCTGTGCCGCCGGGGAGGTGGCCGAAGTCGTCGATGGTAACCTGCGCCACCACGGCCAGATCGTCGCCGGCGGCCTCGCGGGCGGCGAACACCGCCTCCCGGAGCTCCTCGAGGTTGCCGAACGTCTCCAGGATCAGCAGATCCGCGCCGGCTTCCGCGAGCGCTTCGATCTGCTCGCGAAACGCGGCCCGCGCTTCCGCAAAGGATGTCGGACCGAGAGGTTCGATACGGACTCCGAGCGGCCCCACAGCGCCGGCCACGAACGCCGTGTCGCCCTTCGGCACGCTCTGGGCGGCTTCGCGCGCCAGCCGCACCGCGGCGCGGTTGATCTCGCGGAGCTTCTCCGCCATACCGAAGGCCGCCAGCCGCGGGCGGTTCGCGCCGAAGGTGTTGGTCTCCAGAATCTCGGCGCCGGCCTTGGCATACTCCTGGTGGATCTGCCGCACCATATCCGGCGCGGAAAGGCAGAGCTCGTCGAAGCAGCGGTTGATGAACACGCCGCGCGAGTACAGCATCGTGCCCATGGCGCCATCGGCCACGAGCACGCGGCGGGAGAGTCGATCGCGAAATTCCTGGGCTCGGTTCACAGTGCAGTTCCTATGGGAGGTGGCGGCGAACAGCTATGGCGATTTTAACGCAACGCGGCCTCGTGCCGGAGTTCACGCTGCGGTCCGGGCGCTCCCCTCGACGCAGAGCCACAGAGGCGCAGAGGAAATCGCAGGTTTGTCTCCGCGACTCTGTGTCGCTCCGTCGAAGCGCGGCCGAGGTCCAAATGGAAGCCCGAAGAGCCCCGGGAATGCATTTTTTTCTTGACTTTCCTCTCGAACAACTTTATATATGAATCACATTGCGATTTTCCAAGTCGCAAAATTTGATGTTAGGGAGAATCAATCGATGAAGAGCGCAACCAAGAAAGCCGCCCCGAAGAAGAAAGCTGCTCCGAAGAAGAAGAAGTAGCTTGGGCGCGCCCGCAAAGGGCGATACCAAAGGATTCACTCCGAGGCCCCGGTTTTCCGGGGCCTTTTTCATTTTCTGGATATTTCCCTCCCGATTCCCGCCGGCGCCGCTCCTCATGCCCGCCGCTCTTCCTTCCGCAGCAACTGCACGCGGAATGTTTCCCCCATCCCGAATAGCAGCGTCTTGAGCTGCATGCGGCGCCGGAGCGCTTCCGCGCCCTCCACGCCTTCGCCTTCGCCCAACGCGGCGGCGAACCGGTCTGCCTCGCCAGCCGTGAGCAGTGTCCGGGCCAGGGTTTCGAACCGGTCGAGCGCCAGCCCCCGCGTCGCGCCAAACTCCTCGAGCGCCGTGAAATTGACGTGCGCCGTGAGATCGCGCTCGCCGGGATCCTCCAGCACATCCGTGCGGGCGATGTGGCGGCGGTACGACATCAGCGTGCCTTCGGGGAAGCGCACCGATTCCGCCCGCGTGTAGCCGTAGTCGATGGTGAACACAAAGCCGCGGCTGAGCAAGCGCGCCGCGCGGCCGAGCTCGTGGAGAGCACTGAGATTCACTTCGTAGCGACAGCCCTCGGCTGGCTCAGGAAAGTAGCGGCGAATGTAGTCCTCGGCCTCATCACACACCTCGCCGCCCGGCGTCCACTCGAAACGTCCGTCGCGGAATCCGACGAGTTCCTCGCGGAACGCCCCGCCCGTGAAAATTGCCACGTCCACTGGAAGTGCATCGAAGAATTCGTTCGAAAAGACCACCCCGGCGAACGTATCGGGCAGCGCATCGTCCTGCCCCACCTCGACCGGAATGTAGCGCCATCCGGCAAAGTGCGGCGCCATCTCGCACCGTCCCGCGCCGAGCTCGACCACCGTGAAATCGGCCGGCCCGCCCAGTTCGCGGTAAAGCTGCCGGATTCGCGCCGCGATGAGAATCCCAAACACCGGCTGGATCTGCTCCGCGGTATAGAAGTCCCCCTGCGCGCCGAACGGGTCGGGCCGGCGCCGGTAGTAGCCGTGCTCCGGGTGGTACAGCGCGACCTCCATGAAGCGGCGGAAGGGAATGGGGCCGCCGCGCCGGATCTCTTCCGCAAGGATCTCCGCCGCGGGCGTCACGGCTGCCCGTCCCGGCTTTGCGGTGTGCGGAGGAACATCTCGACCAGATAGTCGTGCATGCAGTCGTAAAGGTAGCGCTGGAACGTCCACGGGAACTGCGGATGCTCGATATCCCGCTCATGGATCGGAGCGTAATAGGTGTGGAGACCGAGGCCGGGGTCTTTCATCCGGATGACGAGCTCGATCCCGCCGTTGTGCTCGCGGGCGGAGAAGGCGAGCAGCGCGTGCTCGTAGCGCCGCGTCTCGGCCAGGACCTTCTCGAGAGGCGTCACGCACCTATGGTAGCGTGGGAGCGGATATGGCGTTACCCGGAACCGTCAGGGTGAAGCTGAGCTCGGAGGCGGCAGAGTCTATTTCGATCTCGCCCGTGGTCGTACAGGACCTCCCTCTTCGCGACCTCATCGAGCACATGCTGCCCGTCGCGGGCAAGGACGAAACCCGTATCCGCGAGCTCCTGCTGCGCGGCACGCTGGTCAGCGGGGCATCGCGATTCCGCTGGGCGGGCTGGGAGGTAGATGCCGAAAGCCTGCGCGAATTGCTGGCGACCTTCCCCGATTCCGACCCCGCCCGCCGCTTCGCCGCCGCTCGCTGCATACGCGCCGTGCTGCGCGGAGCGCGGCAGGCCGTCGAGATCCCCCGGGAGGCCGCGGCCCGGAAGGGGTGGCTCCGGCGCGCCAGCTTCTGGGATCTCCTCATGGAAACGGCAGCAGCAGCAGACCTCCAGTACGCCGGCTATTCCTATCGCGACCGCGCCGACCGCTTCACGGCAGTCCTCGCCACGCCCGCCGCCGAGGCCCTTGCCGCCGGCAGTAGCCGGCTGCGCTTCAGCACCCTGCGCGACCAGATGCGGGTGGGAGGTATCGCGCAAATTGAGTTGTACGTGACCAGATGAAGCCTTCCTTTCACCGCAGAGGCACGGAGGACGCGGAGGCATCGCGGAGAAAACCTTTAGAGATTTCTCCGCGTAATCTCTGTGTCCTCTGTGTCTCTGCGGTGAACGAAAACCCCCGCTACTCCTCCATCTCCCCTGTATCCTCCGCCCGGTTCTCGAACTTCGTCTGGGCGTGCAGATAGACCAGGTTCACGGTGCCGACCGGCCCGTTGCGCTGCTTGGCAATGATCAGCTCCGCCAGCCCGCGAAGGTCCTCCCGGTCCCGGTGGTAAACCTCCTCGCGGAAGATGAACCCGACCACGTCGGCGTCCTGCTCGATCGAGCCCGATTCGCGCAAGTCGCTCAATTGCGGCCGGTGGTCGCCCTGCCGCTGCTCGACCGCGCGGCTGAGCTGCGACAGCACCATCATCGGGACATTCATTTCCTTGGCCAGCAGCTTGAGGCCGCGCGAGAGCGCGCTGACCTCCTGGTTGCGGTTCTCGAAACGGCCGCGGCCGCTCATGAGCTGCAGGTAATCGACAATCACCAGCCCGACCCCGCCCGTCTGGGACTGCAGCCGCCGCAGCTTGGCATGCATATCCATCAGGTGAACGCCGGGAGTGTCGTCGATATACAGCGGCGATTCGACCAGCTCGTGCAGTCCGTGGCTGAGCTTGCGACGCTCGTCCGGCGAAAGGTACCCCTGGCGGAACTTCTGGCTATCGACCCGGGCCGCCGCGCACAACATACGCGTGAGCAGCGATTCCCGCGACATTTCGAGCGAAAAAATCGCCACCGTCTGCTTGAGCTTCAGCGCCACGTGCTGGGCGATGTTCAATGCAAGAGCCGTCTTCCCCATCGACGGCCGCGCCGCCACAATGAACAGATCGCCCGGATGCAGCCCGCCCGTGTACTCATCGAACTTCAAAAAGCCGGTGCTGATGCCCTTGATGCGCTTCGACGGGTCGAGAAACGCGTTGATCCCGCCGTCGTAGCTCTCCAGGATATCCGCGGCGTTGACCAGCCCGCTCTTGACGCGCGCTTCTCCCAGCTTGAGCAGGGTCTCTTCGGCGCCCGCCAGGATTTCGTCTGGCTGCTCCTCGCCGAGCAGAGCCCGGTTCATCATGTTCTGCGACGCGAAAACGATCCGTCGCAGGACGGACTTGTCCTTTACGGCGCGGATGTATGCGTCCAGGTTGGGGATGTGAGGCAGGCCATCATCGAGTGAAACCAGATACGCGAGCCCGCCGCAGGCTTCGAGCTCGTTGTAGCGCATCAGCTCGTTCGCCACCGTGACCCGGTCGACGCGCTCGCCGCGGTCCTGCAGTTCGCCCATGCGGCGGAAGATCCGCCGGTGCCGCTCGTCGCTGAAGTCGTCGGCTTCGAGCGTCGCCGCCGCCTGCACGTAAAGGTTGTCGTCGAGAAGGATGCAGCCGAGGACGAACCGCTCGGCATCCAGGTTTACCGGAAGCCCCTTCTCGATTGCGTTGCCCGAGGACATGAACTCCCTAGGGTAACGGCAAGCCGCCGCCCGCGCAGCCTCGAATTTTTAAGCTGTTTTTTCAGCAGGATAGCCTATGGATATCGAGACTGCCCGCCCGCGTCGCCCGATTCCACGGAAGTGATGAAAAATGAACGCTTCAGCAGGGATTTTCCACCTCATTCACCGGATTGTCACAGCATTTCCACACATCCCCGGCAGCCCGCGCGATCCTCGCGGCGCGTTCCACGAACCTTCACCGGCGCCCGGACTTCCTGGCGCAAGCCATGCCCGGGACGGCTCCCCGGTCCGGCCCGCGCGCCTCGGCCGTCCACCGTGCCCACCGGGAGATAATCGGGCTGAGAGGAGCAGATTGCGGATGGCTGGTTGGCTGGGTTCGAACGAAATGTGGAAGGATGTCTTCGTGATGGGAGCGCCGCTCGCGGAAAAGGTGCTGCGGCCCGTTCTGGTCTATGTTTTTCTCGTGGTGGCGCTTCGCGTCTTCGGCAAGCGCGAGCTGGCCCAGCTCAACCCCTTCGACCTGGTGGTGCTGCTCAGCCTCAGCAATACCGTTCAGAACGCCATTATCGGCAACGACAATTCGCTGACAGGCGGACTCATCGGTGCGCTGGCGCTGCTTGCGGCCAACTACCTCGTCGTCCGCTTTCTTTTCCGCCATCGCCGCCTCGACCAGCTCTTCGAAGGCAAACCGACCGTCCTGATCGAGCACGGGCACATCATCAAGAAGGCGATGGCGCGCGAGCTGCTGACGCGCGCAGAACTGATGACCGTCCTCCACCGCCAGGGTTTCGACAGCCTCAGCGAGGTGGAACGCTGCGTCCTCGAACCGGGTGGAACCTTTTACATCAAGCGCAAAATGCCGCCCCAGGACGAGGTGGAGCACCAAGCCGTAATGCAGGCGCTCCAGGATCTCCGCGCGAAACTGGATCTCCTGCTCGATCGCAGCGGCGCCGAAGCCGGGGGCAACCTATAATATATGAGAGCGGAGGAATGGGTGAGCGGTTGAAACCGGCGGTCTTGAAAACCGTTAGCGGCGCGAGTCGCTCGGGGGTTCGAATCCCTCTTCCTCCGCCAGGTCGCCCTCACAGACGCCCGCTGGGCTGATTGGAAGCCGCTATCCGGCTCGCCGCAAAGGCGTTGTACCCGTTTCCGGCTCGACGGCCGTCGCTCGCGGCGCCTTCGGCACACCAGCGCCGCCGCCGATATAAGCACAGATCAGGCTCAGCATCACGCCGCCCCAGATCAGGCCTGCCCACACGCCGGGTAAGTTCAGGGTCAGAAACCCGCCGCTCGCCCGGATAATCGAAAGAATCAGCAAGTCCAGCGCGCCGAACAGGATCACCGTCGCCAGCGTCCCCAGCCCCCAGGTCGTGATGCCGTGCATCCGCCCCGCGCCCGGCGAATCGCACATCCGCGCGGCGCACCACGCGCCGGCGTAGAACGACGCGCCCATGGTCACCAGGTACCAGATCGCGGACCAGACCGTGGATCCCCCAATCAACGCGTTGATGAAGATGCCGAACGTAAGGAATAAGGCCACCAGACCCAAGGTCACCATGGTCCCGGCCCAAATCGCGCCCCACGAGACCCGGCTCAAAACAAAGCGTTCGCCCAAGCGCGCACCCATGGTGGGGAAGCGCGTAGGAACATCTCGAATGACGTCGTCCGCCATGACGAACACCTCCAAGCAAAGGATGTGCACCCGGCGTGCCAAACCGGACAAAAACGGCGATTCGGGGCTCTTGCGCACGAGGAGACGGACGCGGACGTGCTCTCCGGAACTACTGCACCGCACCGGCCAGCTCCGCCCTAAAGCCCTGCTTCATCTCCTGGCGGTAGCTGCGGAGTTTGCGGCTCAGCGTACGGCGGGAGATGCCGAGCAAATCGGCCGCCTTCCGGTGGTGGCCTTCGGTTTGGGCGAGCGCCGTAAGAATCGCCTCGCGCTCCAGGCCTTCGAGACACAGACCGCGTTCCGGCAACGTAGCGGCGCGCCGCCCGCGAACCCGCTCCGGCAAGTCCTCCACCTGGATCTCGTACTGGCGCGCGGAGACCACGGCATGCACCACCGCGTTGCGCAACTCCCGGATGTTCCCCGGCCACGGGTATCGCCGCAGTGCCGCCAGCGCCTCGCGCGAGAAGGCGGCCTGCTCGGAATGCTGCGCCAGGAAGTGCTCCGCCAGCGCGCCGATATCTTCCAGGCGCTCGCGCAGCGGGGGAACCGCAATCTGGTACTCCGCCAGGCGGTGCAGCAGGTCCGAGCGAAATCGCCCCCCCGCCACCGCCTGCTCGAGATCCTGGTTGGTCGCCGCGATGATCCGCACATCCACCTGGATCTTCTTCCGCCCGCCGAGGCGGTAGTAGGGGACGCCATCGAGGACGCGCAGCAGCTTGACCTGCATCCGTGGATCGAGTTCCGCGATCTCATCCAGGAACAAACTGCCGGTGTGCGCCAGCTCGAACATGCCGGGCTTGGCGCTGTCGGCCCCGCTGAACGCGCCGCGCTCGTGCCCGAACAGCTCGCTCTCCATGAGCTGGTCGGGCAGGGCGCCGCAGTTGATATCGACCCAGGGCTTCGAGCAGCGCAGCGAAAAGTGGTGAACCGCGCGCGCCACCAGCTCTTTGCCGCTGCCCGTTTCGCCCGTGATGAGCACCGCCACCGGAGAGCGCGCCACGCGCCGCACCAGCTCGAGCGTGCGCCGCATCGCCGGGCTGGCGACCACGACAGGCATTCCCAAAAACACGTGCCGCTCGGCGGGCATTCGCGCGTCTCCTCGGATAACTCATCGGCGCGAGAGCTGTAAGCTTGACGGGGAAGGGCCGATAAGCGGAATTGACGGTTCTGTTGCTATGCCGCTCCGCGCCCGAATCTATATCGCCTTCGTGCTGATCGCTGGATTCGGCTGCTTCGCCTACGCCCTGCGCGGCTTCCGCTGCCCGGACCCGGCGCACTATCTCTGCCAGTTGGCCGTGGCGGCGGTGGCCTCCGCGCTCAAGGTGAACCTGCCGGGAATCCTCAGCACGCTGTCGGTCGGCTACGTCTTCGTCGTGCTGAGCCTGATGGAGTTCGGCTACGCGGAGACCATGCTGCTGGCCTGCGTGGCCACGGCCGTGCAATCCCTCTGGCGAACCAAAACGCAAACCCGGCCGGTGCAGCTTGCCTTCAACATGGCCGGCATGGCGCTGGCGGTATCGGCGGGCTATGGCGTATACCACGTGATCCCCAACCGCGGACAGCTGCTGGCCGTGCGGGTGGCGCTGGCGGCGATCGCCTATTTCCTGACCAATACCCTCACGGTTGCCGGAGTCGTCGCGCTCACGCAGCAGGGCAGTCTGCGCCGGGTCTGGAAAGAGTGCTATTTCTGGTCCTTCCCCTATTACCTGGTGGGCGGCGGCATCGCCGCGGTGACGCATGCCTGCAACCAGGCGGTGGGCTGGCAGATGGTCTTTCTCGGTCTGCCGGTGGTCTACATCATCTTCCGCTCCTATCGACTCTACCTCGGCCGGCTGGAATCGGAAAAGCAGCACGCCGAAGAGATCGCGGCCCTCCATCTCCGCACCATCGAGGCCCTGGCCCTCGCGATCGAAGCCAAGGACGAAACCACCCACGAGCACCTGCAGCGCGTCCAGGTCTACGCCGTCGAGCTCGGAAAGAAAGCAGGCCTCGATGCCGCCGGATTGCAGGCGCTCCATGCCGCCTCGATCCTGCACGATATCGGCAAGCTGGCGGTTCCCGAACACATCATCTCGAAGCCCGGCAAGCTCACGCCGGAAGAATTCGAAAAAATGAAGATTCACCCGGTCGTCGGCGCGGAGATTCTGGCCCGTGTACAGTTTCCGTACGATGTGGTGCCGGTCGTGCGCGCGCATCACGAGAAGTGGAACGGCACGGGATACCCGGACGGTTTAAAGGGCGAAGAGATTCCGCTCGGGGCGCGCGTCCTGGCGTTGGTCGACTGCTTCGATGCCCTGGCCTCGGACCGCCAATACCGCCGCGCGCTACCGCTCGATGAAGCGCTGGCGGCGGTGCAGGCGGAAGCCGGCATCAGCTTCGACCCGGCGCTGGTCCGGCTGTTGGCCGAAAATTACCGCGAATGGGAGAAGCTGGCGTGGGCCAGCGGCTCGCCGGTCCACCGGCTCTCCAAGGACCTCCGCGTGACCCGCGGCGATGCGCCGGCAGCGGGATTACAGCAGCCCGAACTGCAGCAACCCGAATTTCTCAGCTCGATCGCCGCGGCGCGGCAGGAAGCCCAGACGCTCTACGAGCTGACGCAGGATCTCGGCAGCTCGCTCAACCTGCACGAGACGCTCTCCGTGCTCGACAGCCGCCTGCAGCGCCTCATCCCGTACGACGCCATCGCCGTGTACGTACTGCGCGAGGCCACGCTCGTCCCCGAATACGTCAGCGGCGAGAACTTCCGGCTGTTCTCCTCGCTCGAGATTCCGGTCGGGCAGGGGCTTTCCGGCTGGGTGGCGGAAACGCGCAAGCCGATCCTCAACGGCAACCCCTCGGTCGAACCCGGTTACCTGAACGATCCGGCCAAGTTCAGCAGCCTGCGCTCAGCCCTCGCGGCGCCGCTCGAAAACGCCTCGGGAGTGCTCGGCGTGCTCGCGCTCTACCACATGGAAAAGGACGCTTTCACGAATGACCATCTGCGCGTTCTGCTGGCGATCAATCCCAAGGTCTCGCTCACCATCGAAAACGCGCTCAAATTCCGCCAGGCGGCGATCTCCGCCACCACCGACGCGCTCACTTCGCTCCCCAACGCCCGCTCGCTGTTCCTGCACCTGGACGCCGAGCTTTCCCGCGCCCGGCGGAACTCGGAGCGCCTGGCGGTGCTCGTCTGCGATCTGGACGGCTTCAAGCAGATCAACGACCGTTTCGGGCACCTGGAGGGAAACCGCGTCCTCAAGCTCGTCGCCGCCGGGCTGCGCGAGTGCTGCCGCGAATACGATTACGTCGCGCGCATGGGCGGCGACGAATTCGTGCTGGTGCTGCCCGGCCTCGCGCCGCAGGATCTCGCCGCCAAACAACAGATGCTCGAAAGAGTCGTAGTAGAAGCGGGCGAATCCGTCTGCGGCGAGCGCCTGCTGAACATCAGCATCGGCGCCGCCTTTTGCCCGGAGCACGGCCAGGATGCCGAGGGGCTGCTCGCCGAAGCGGACCGGCGCATGTACCTGGCCAAGCAGGAGCACAAAGGCGCGGGCGGGGGCGCCGCGGCGGCGGACCTGGCGGCGCTGGCACGTTCGGTCGCGGCAGGGGACAAATTGTCCCCGGAGGACAGGTTGTCCCGGCGCGCGGAGCGCCCCTGATTCCAGACAAAGCACTTAACTCTGGCGCTCCGGGTGCATTTCCAGGCCGCGAGGTTTTGAATGAAAAAGCTGCTTCCACTGACTTCTTGTGCGTTTCTTGCGACCTGCGCTTTTGCCGGCACGGTTTCACCGGATTTCCAGGTGACCAACCCGCTGGCTCCCGTTAAGGTCATCATCCAACTGAACACTCCGCCGACGCCCGTCACCCTGAGCGTGATGCAGAGCGGCGGAGCGACGATTACGCGGCAGTACCGTCATTTCCCGGCACTCGTTGAGGTGACTCTGCCGGCGGGGCTCGTTGAACCCGTCGCGGCCCTGCCCTTCGTCAAGTACGTGACCCCGGTCCGCACCGTCACCCGCCATCTGGACCTCACCGCCGCCACCGTCGGCTCGACGCTGGCTTTCCAGGCCGGTCTCACCGGCCAGGGCATCGGTGTCGCCGTCATCGATAGCGGCATCGATAGCAGCAATGCCGATCTCTCCGGGCGCGTCGTCTACAGCCAGGACTTCACCGGCGAAGGAGTCACCCGCGACCTTTACGGCCACGGCACCCACGTCGCCGGCATCGTGGGCGGTTCGGGTGCCAACTCCAACGGCCGCTATCGCGGCATCGCGCCCGGCGTGAATCTGGTCAACCTGCGCGTCCTCGATGAGACGGGCAGCGGCCAGGATGACGCCATCATCTCCGCCATCGATACCGCCATCGAACTGGCGCCCGTCTACAACATCCGGGTGATCAATCTGTCTCTGGGCCGGCCGATCTATGAGAGCTTCTCTCTCGATCCGCTCTGCCAGGCCGTGGAGCAGGCATGGAAAGCCGGCATCACGGTGGTGGTGGCGGCCGGCAACGAAGGCCGCGATGACTACGCCGTCACCGGCGGCTACGGCACCATCACCGCGCCCGGCAACGATCCCTTCGCGATCACCGTCGGCGCGATGAAGACCGAAGGCACGCCGCAGCGCGGCGATGACCTCATCGCCAGCTACAGCTCCAAGGGCCCGACGCTGATCGATCACTTCGTCAAGCCGGACCTCGTGGCGCCCGGCAACCAGATCACATCGCTGCGTGTTCCGGGCAGCACGCTCGATCTCGCGTATCCCGCCAACCAGGTCTCGCCTGCCGCCTACGGCGGCCCCGCCGGCTCGCAGCCCGCGTATTTCATACTGAACGGCACCAGCATGGCAACACCCGTCGTCGCGGGCGCGGCCGCCATCCTGCTGCAGCAGTACCCGAGCCTCACGCCGGACCAGATCAAGGCCCGCCTGATGCTGACCTCCAGCAAGACGTTTCCGGCCTCGAGCATCGCGACCGATCCGGGCACCGGCCAGAGCTTCGTTTCCTACTACGATGCGTTCACGGTGGGCGCGGGATATCTCGATATCGGCGCGGCCATGAACAACACGACGGTGGCGAATGGGATCGCAGTGTCACCCGTCGCGGTCTTCAACAACGGCACGATTTCGATGGTCAACGCCGATCAGATCGTATGGGGCGATCAGCTTGTCTGGGGCGATCAGATCGTGTGGGGCGATCAGATCGTGTGGGGCGACCAGATCGTCTGGGGTGACCAGATCGTGTGGGGCGACCAGATCGCCGCCGCGGCCGGCTCGGCGGTGGCTTCGAGCGTGGCGGCCGCACAACACGCGATTTGGAGCACCACCGCGAGCTTCCCGATGAGCGCGCCCTCGGCGACGTCAACCCAGATTAAGGGTGAGAAGTAAACACCGCGCGTCATGATCACCTCGCTGAGCTCCCGTGATGGCGCCGGTGGCGCAGGTCCATCGCCTCCACCGTTCCGGTGGAGCCGCCGCGCCGCGCGGAGCTCACGCAGCGCCCGGCGGTCTCTCGCCCGCCACCTAGCATCGCGGCTGGCGATCTCGGCCACCGCGCTGCCCTCTTCAGCGTTGGCGCGAGTCCATGGCCTGCGCCGCTTCACCGCGCGGCCCGCGGACTTGGGCGCGGCCCCTCCATACGGAGCTCGCCCATGACCTCGCGATCCCTCGCCCGGCAGGTGGCGTGCCGCCTGGCCATCTGGGCCGGCTTGCTGGCCGCCTCCGGACTGCTGGCAGCGGCGCTGGTCCGGCTGGCGCCGGGCTTCGACGCGGATGATCGCCTGCTCGATGCGCGGCTCGCGCCGGAGAGCCGCGAGGCAATCGTCCGCGAACGCGCCGCGCATTCGGACGTGCTCGCGTACTACACCGATTACCTCGGCCGGCTGGCCCGGGGCGACCTGGGCCGGTCGGTCTCTTTAGGACGGCCGGTCAACGAGCTGCTGCGGGAGCGCCTGCCCGGGAGCGTGGGTTCCGCTCTCGCGGGCCTCGGCCTGGCGTGGGCCGTTTCGCTGGCAGCCGTCGCAGTCCTCGAATTCCGCCCCAGCCGCTGGCTGGAACGGCCCGCTGCCGTGACCGCGGCCGCGCTGCTGTGTGTGCCCGCGGCGGTTTCCGCTCTGGCGTGCGTCCATCTGGGGGCCGCCGCGCCCACTGCTCTCGCGATGGTTCTGCTGCCGCGCATTTTCCGCTATGCGCGCAACGTAGCCGCGGCCGCGCGCCGCGCGCCGCATGTGCTCGCCGCAACGGGCTGCGGGCTGCGGCCGGGCCGCATCCTCAGCTACCACGTGATCGCGCCGGCGTGGCCCGAATTGGCGGCGCTCGGGGGAGTCTCGGTCAGCATGGCGGCGGGCGCGCTGATTCCCGTCGAATCGCTCTGCGGCTCGCCCGGAGTCGGGCAGTTGGTCTGGCAGGCTGCGCTCTCCCGCGATCTTCCGGTACTGGTCAACGTCACGCTGCTGATCACCGCCTTCACCACCGGCGCCAACCTGCTGTCCGACGCGGCCCGCGCCGTGAGGGAGTCGTAAATGCCGCGCGCCGCGCTTGCTGCGCTCGCGGCCTGGCTGCTGCTCCTCGCAGCGGCCCCGCTCGTCGCGCCCCATCCTTACCAGGAGCAGTACCGCGATGCGCCCAACGCACCTGCCTCGCGCCGTTTTCCGCTGGGGACGGACCCGTTGGGCCGCGACCGCCTTTCCCGCATGCTCTTCGGCGCGCGCCTCTCGCTCGCCTGCGCGCCCGCCGCCGCCGCGTTGTCCGGGTTCTTGGCGCTCCTGCTGGCGCTCGCCGGAGGCTTCGGCGGGAGGCCCGCGGAGCGGACCGTGGCGATGCTGGCTGACCTCTTCCTCTCTCTGCCCTGGCTGTTCGCGCTCGTGGCCGCGCGCGCGGCGCTCCCGCTCGATGCGCCTCCGGCCGCTGCCGTTGCGGTGACATTCGGACTCCTGGGAGGGCTCGGCTGGGCCGGCCCGTGCCGCATCCTGATGGCCGCCGTCGCCCGGCACCGCCAGGCGGAATTCGTTCTCGCCGCGGAAGCGGCCGGCTGCGCGCGCTGGCGCATCGCGGCGGTCCACGTGACGCCGCATTTGTGGAAGCTTGCGGCAGCCCAGTTTCTGGTGACCGTTCCGGCATTTCTGCTGGCCGAGGCCAACCTCGGCCTGCTCGGGCTCGGTGTGCCGGAACCGCTCGCCTCGCTCGGTGGCATGCTGCGCGATCTAGAAGACCTGGCGTCCATCGTGCAGCATCCTCTCGTGCTCGCGCCCGCGCTGCTCCTCATCGCTCTGGCCGGCCTATTCCACTGCGCCGTTTCCGCCGATGAGTCTCAGGTATGAGATTCCCGCGGCTGCCGTGCCCAGCCCTGCTGCTGCTCATCTGCGGCGTTCATGCCGGCTGGCTGCATGCGCAGCAATGGGGCGGCGAATTGCGCCTGTGCCTGCACAGCGAGCCCCGCACGCTCAACCCGGCTCTGGTGGATGACGATGCCTCGGAAACGGTTCGCTACCTGACCGGCGGCGTGCTGGTGCGGGTCAACCGCGTGACCGAGCGGATCGAACCGGAGCTGGCGGTCTCCTGGAAGCAGCAGGATGCCGGCCGGACGCTGGTGTTCCGCCTGCGCGAGGGCGTGCGCTTCTCCGATGGCACGCCGTTCACCGCCGAGGACGTGGTCCATACCATTGCGGTGCTGACCGATCCGAACGTCCATTCCCCAACCGGCGATGCCCTGCGCACCGAACACGGTGCGGCGCGGGCCGTAGCCCGCGGCCCGTTCGAAGCCGCGGTGACGTTCCCCGACCCCATGGCCGGAGCCCTGCGTCTGTTCGACCAGATCGCCATGGTCTCCCGCCGATCGCCGCTCAAAGAGCGCGCCGTGCTCGGGCCCTTTCGTCTCCCTGAGCACCGTCCGGGCTCCGATCTTCTCCTCGAACGCAATCCCTATTACTGGAAATCCGATGGAGCGAGGCGGCTGCCCTACCTCGATGCCGTGCGGCTCGAAATCGTACCGAACCGCGAGCTCGAAGCCTTACGCTTTCGCCAGGGCCACATTCACGCCATCACGGGCGTCGATCCCGAGATCTTCGGGCAGTTGGCCGGGGCGCGGGACCTCGGCCCTTCGCTCGAAGGCGAGCAGATGTGGTTCAACCAGACCGGGAGCGTCACGCCTTACAAGCGCGCCTGGTTCGCTTCCCGCCGGTTCCGGAATGCCATCTCGTTCGCCATCCGGCGCGCGGACCTGTGCCGCATCGTTTACCGCGGCCACGCCGCGCCAGGCATCGGCCCGTTCCCTCCGGCTAACCTGTTCTGGTTCAATCGCAGCCTCCATCCGCGCGACTTCGATGCGGCCGCGGCCCGGCGCCTCCTGGCCGAGGACGGCTTCCGCTCGAGCGGCCAGGGATTGGCCGACCGCGACGGGCATCCGGTAGAATTCTCGGTCATCACCAACGCCGGCAACCGCGCGCGGGAGCGCATGGCCGCAATGATCCAGCAGGACCTGGCGGCCCTCGGCATCCGCGTGACGGTGGCGCCGCTCGATTTCGCCTCGCTCATCGACCGCATTACCCGGACCTTCCGCTATGAAGCGTGCCTGCTCGGCATGAACAACGTGGACCTCGATCCAAACGGTCAGATGAACGTATGGCTGAGCTCGGCGGCCAACCATCAGTGGAGCCCGAGCCAGCCGGCGCCCGCTTCCCCTTGGGAGGCCGAAATCGACCGGCTGATGCGGCAGCAGGCAGCCACCCCGGACGACCGGCGCCGCAAAGCGCTGTTCGACCGCGTGCAGCAGATCGTCTGGGAGGAGGAGCCTTTTCTCTATCTGGTCAACCGCAATGCGCTGGTGGCAATCTCGCCGCGGCTGCGCAACGCCGAGCCCGCGGTGCTCAGCCCTCAGGTGGTGTGGAACGTGGAGCGGCTATGGCTGGCGCCGGGCACTTAAGCGCCCCGGATATCCTGCTCGAAGCGGATATCTCCGCCGATTATCCGCAGCGCCCAGGCGTTCTCGAGGGGATCCGCTTCACGCTGCGGCGTGGTGAGGCCGCCGGCCTCATGGGCGCGAGCGGCTCCGGCAAGAGCACGCTGGCCCTGGCCTTGCTGCGCCTCCTCGAACTGCGCGGCGGCCGCACGCGCGGCTCGATCCGCTTTGCCGGCCGCGAACTGCTCGAGGCCAGCGCGCGGGAGCTGCGCCGTCTGCGCGGCAGCGAGATGTCGCTCGTCTGGCAGAGCCCTATGTCCGCACTCAATCCCGCGCTGCGCATCGAAACACAACTGCGCGAAGTGTGGCGCGCCCACGCCGCGGAGCGCTGGAGCGCCGCGCGTCCCCGCATGGCAGAGCTGCTCGAACGCATGGGCCTGCCGCCCGCGCCCGAGCTGCTGCGGCGTTATCCGCGCCAATTGAGCGTAGGCCAGGCGCAGCGCGTTGCGATCGCCATGGCGGTGATGCACCGCCCCAAGCTGCTGATCGCGGACGAACCCACCAGCGCTCTCGACCCGGCCTCGCGCGCCGGCATTCTCGATCTGTTCGCCCGCCTCAACCGCGAGTATGGGATCGCGCTCCTCTATATCTCGCACGATCTCGCTTCGGTCGCGCAATTGTGCGGGACCGCGGGGGTCATCGAGGCCGGCCGTCTGACCGCCTGGGGCCCCACTGCCAGGGTTCTCGCTCATTGGGGCGAGCAGCGGCGCCCGCCGGCTGTGGCATAGACGGATCGCTCGCGGGCGCGCTTATGTGGAGCCCGGCACAACGGCCACAGCCATGCAATTCTCACCGCGGGAGGAGAGATCACCCATGCTTTTGCTGCTGATCATTCTCATTGTTCTGCTGTTTGCGACGGTGCCCGCGT
This sequence comes from Bryobacteraceae bacterium, assembly GCA_035293845.1. GTDB lineage: Bacteria > Acidobacteriota > Terriglobia > Bryobacterales > Bryobacteraceae > DATGMB01. The sequence continues at coordinate 70,693 of DATGMB010000251.1, read as the reverse complement.
GGCCCTACAGCCGCAGTTGGGGATACTACCCGAGCGGCGGTCTCGGGCTCGTTGTGCTTATCCTGGTCATTCTGCTGCTGCTCGGGCGGATCTGAGCGCCGCCGCCCCCCTTGCACCCGTCTGTGCTTTTCGTAATAATACGGCTCAGATTGCAGAGTTGACCAGAGTTAGTATGGTTGCCCGACGCCAGGACCTGGTAGCCGCGCTCAGCGCCTACACCGAGAACCCGTTCCGATCCAAGACGCGGCGTTTCCTTCTCGGCCTTTCCGCGGACGAGCTCGAATTCATCGCCGAATTCCTCGGCTCCTCCATCCTGGAGGGCGGTGATCCGTGCGGCTGCTCGCGGGCGCAGGTGGCCGAGCGAATCGCGGCATTCCGCGGTAGCCGCCCGGGCGGGCAGCGCGGGATCGATAACGACCACAAGCTGATCCTTCTGCTCGAATATCTCTGCCGCAGCGGTCTGAAGCGCATCGGCTTACCCCAGCCGCCAGCACGCACGGCGCATCGCGCCAACTAACGATCGCCGCGGTGCAGGGCCGCATCTCCGGGGTTCATCCGGAAGGCCTGCACACGCGCCAGGGCCGGGTTCGCGAAAATCTCGACCCACTGCCCGCGGCGCTCGAAATGTGCGACCGCCGGATACGGGATGCGCCCCCGCGCCTCCGCCGCGCTGGCGCCCGGCACATAGCCGAAGAACCGCTCCCAGAGAGCGCGCACCGGACCCAGATGCATCAGGTTCGCCCTCGGGTCCCAGTTCCGGCAGAAAACGGCGGCGATCTCCACCTTGCTCCAGTCGAGCCGGCCGAGCGTCTCCGGCGCAAAATCAGGCAGCACCGCAACGCGAATCGGGCGATCCACAAATCCGAGCTCCGGCTGCGCAAGCTCCGCCGTCATGGGCCAGGCCGTCGTCACAATGGCGCCGGCATACCAGTGCGCTACGTAATCGGCGGCCTGGCGCTGGAGCTCCACGAAGTCCCGGAATGCCAGGTTCTCCTCGAACGGGAATGGATAGGGCGGGTTAATCCAATTGCACGCAGCCATCCCGGCGAGGAGCAGCGCAGTGGCCGCGAGCCGCGGGATGCGCGGCAGCGCGTTCACCGCCACCGCCATCGCCGCGAACAGGATCGGCAGCACGGGCAATAAATAACGATTGAGCACCGCGCCGCCGAGCAGCGTCAGCATGGCCACGTGAGCGGCCAGAACCGTCCCGGCGATGTGCCACGCGCGGCTGCGAAACAGCTGCGTCGCGCGCCAGGCGGAGAGAATCGCGAGCGTTCCTATCCAATGAAAGTTGGCGGCGGTCAGGAAATACAGGCGGCGCGCCAGCGCGATCGCCAGCCGTACCGGATGCAGCGGATAGAGCAGGTTATAGCGGATAAACTCCGCATTCCCGGCCCAATATCCGGTGGCGTGCGCCAGCGTTGCGATCCACGCCCCGAGCGCCGCCGCCGGAAGCGCGAACCAGACGGCATCGCGCCAGCGGCGCTCCCCCGCCAGCCACGCGCCGAAAACCAGCGGCACGACCATCCCGGTTTCCTTCGCCAGCACCAGCAGCACGCAACATCCCGCCGCGAGCGGAATCCGCTCCTGCAGAAAGAATAGAAGCGCCAGTGTGGTGAACAGCATCGCCGGCAGGTCGAGCTGCGCCAGTTCGCTCTGCGCGAAGAAGAGGGGCGAAATGCAAAGCAGCGCGGCGGCCAGGAACGCAGGCGCGCCGCGAGCCTCGCGCGCCAGCTCGATGGCCAGCAGGAAAGCCGCCAACACCCCGCACGAGGCAACCAGCAGCATCGCCGTCCGCGTGACCGCGGGGTCGAATCCGGCCAGGCGCCACACTCCGGCGAGGTAAGCCGCCAGCAGAGGCGGGTGAAGATTCGGCACGGTCGAGCGCGGAATCAGATGTCCGCCGTGCAGAAGATCGAGCGCCGCTGGGATGAACTGGCCGGCTTCATCCCAGAAGTACGGCAGCCGCGCCAGCCAGAGGTGACTGGGGATAACGATCGAGGCGAACAGCGCGAAGAGAATGGCGTAGCTGGCGGGGCGCGTAGCCCTTCGTTTGGAGCGCCGCTCCGCCGCTTGCCCCGTCATCCCCGGTTACTGGACGATCCCGCCGCCGGGCGTCACGGCCTCGAGCCGGATCTCGCCGAACGCAGTCTCATATTGCGTGACGTTCTGCTGGAGCACGTTGAGCAATGCTTTTGCCTGCTGCGGGCTGACGTAGATTGCCTGGAAATTGTGGATGGTCACCGCGTCGGGACCGGTCTGGGCGATGCGCCCGAACAGCAGCAGGAAGTCCCACAGGTTCACCCGGATCTGCACGCTGTTGGAGTAGTTTTCGCGATATTCGGGCGTGTTCATTAATTGGATCTTGGGCGCGGGCGCTTGACTCATAGCTTTCAGGTTATCACTGGCCCGCCGCGCTGCCCGGAAGCGGCCGGTCCGATTCCGCACGCGAACGCCCGGGCCTCCGATCGCACCCACGGGAAGCACTCGCGTCGCCGCCGCACCCCGGGCAAACCTGTCGTGCCCGCCCCAGCCTCTCCATTTCGCGTTCGCCGCGTCCCCGGGCGCCGCGACGCGATCCGGGCCAATTGCGCAGCGGCCCCGCTTCAATGCGCCCGCCGCTCGCGTGCAGGCGGTCCAGGTGCAGCACGCGCCCGACGCTCTCCCTGCGCGCCGCGGCTACCAGCCGCCGCGACGCGACGCGGGCCCAATTGCCAAGCGCCGCCTCCACCATCCCGCCGCCCGGCTCGCCGCTTGTCTCAAACAGCCACGGTCCGGTTCCACACGGCCGGCCTTAAGAATCTTTACGAATTTGGTACAACCCTTGCTCCACCATCAGCGTCCCATGAAGTGAGGGTAGAGACATGAAAGCGCTCACGGACAATCAAATGAAGGGGTTGGCGCACTGTCCCATTTGTACGCATACAGTGCCCGCGGACATTGACCTGAGGGGAAAATCTGCTCGCGTCGCTCCCGGCCAGAGATGCCCGCGCTGCCATTCGTCCCTGGACGTGGCAGTCGTAGTTCAAATTCCCGAGGCCGCCTAGCCGGTATGAACCCGTCCAAAGCGGGTTGTACCGGGCCGGGGAATTTTGCGATAGTATTATCGAGTTTATCAATGAGACGGAAGCCACAAATCAAGCCGGAGCCGGTGGTCGCCGCCGAAGTTCTGGAAGCCGCCAAACGATCGGTTTCGGCCGATCGGCTGAAGAAAGCCGCCAAGTGCTCGGTGTGTGGCGATGATACTTCCGGAATCGGCGCGGAGCCGCTTTGCTGGGTTTGCCGCCGTCTGAAGATCAGCGCCTGGAAAGATATCGAGCAACAATTGCCCGTGCAGGAGTAAGCGCGCCGCCGCGATTCCGGTTCCCTGCCTCCTACCTGCTATCATCGAACTTCAGGAGGCCAGGATGCCCCAGGAACTCAACCGCCGTAATTTCCTCAAATCTGCCGCAATTGCCGCCTCGCCGGCCGTCCTTTCCGCCCGCGCCGCCAACGAAAAAGTGAACGTCGGGTGGATCGGCGTCGGCACGCGCGGCTACGCGTCGCTCGAGTGGATGCACACCGCCGAGCCCGAGAACGTCGCGATCACGGCCATCTGCGATACCTACCAGGGCTACATCGCCCGCGCCAAGGATCGCATGCAGACCGTCTGGGGCACGACTCCGAAGACCTACGTCGACTACCACGATCTCCTGGCGGATAAAGATGTCGACGCCGTCTTCATCATGACGCCGGAGCACCTGCATCATGACATGGCCATCGCCGCCCTGCGCGCCGGCAAGCACGTCTATGTCGAGAAGCCGCTCGCCCACACCATCGAAGAGGGCTTCGAGATCGTCAAGGCGTGGGAGGATGCCAATAAGAAGGCAAAGGTCATCTGCCAGGTTGGCACCCAGAACCGCAGCTCTTCGCTCTACAAGAAAGCCAAGGAGCTGATCCAGCAGGGCATGGTCGGAGACGTGCACTTCGTGCGCGCCTTCTGGTACCGCAACGGCCTGCCCGACGAGCCCTCCTGGCGCTACACCATCCCGGCCGAAGCGACCCCCCAGAACACCGATTGGATGCGGTTCCTCGGTAAGGCGCCGAAGCGCGAGTGGGATCCGCACCGCTATTTCCAGTGGCGCCTTTACTGGGACTACTCGGGCGGCATCTCGACCGATCTGCTCGTCCACCAGACCGACATCGTCAACTTCATGCTGGGCAAGACCGTGCCGCGCTCCTGCATGGCGTCCGGCGGCATCTATCGCTGGACGGCAGCCAGCGACGACCGCGATGTTCCCGATTGCCTCAGCGCCGTTTACGACTACTCCGACAAGCTGCAGATCAACTACAGTTGCTACCTGGGCAACGAGTTCTTCGGTTACGGCGAGGAGATTTGCGGCAATGAAGGCACCATTCGCGTGCTCAACCGCCAGGATCTCTACTACACCCACGAAACCTACAACTCGCGCCGCCCCGGCGCGGCCGACCGCGCGCCCGTGAACATCAAATCGCGCCCCGACATCCACCTCAACGGCAAGGCCGATTTCAACGAGTCCGACGGCGCCATCAACCACTTCCGCAACTTCATCGAGTCGATCCGCGGCAACGAGACCCCCATCGCTCCACCGCCCGTGGGCCAGCAGGCCGCCATTTCCGGCCACATGGCCACGCTCTCGTTCAAGAACCAGCGCAAGATCGTCTGGGACGAAGCCGCCAATAAGTACCACTTCATTTGACCGCGCGATGGCATCCCTTGCCCACACCGCGCCTGCGGCCCCCGGCAGTTTCGGAGCCCGCTTCGACCTCCGCTGGATCATCGGCCGCGGCGTCGATCTCGCGCTCATCAACGGCAGTGCCCTCGCCGGCTACCTCTATCTCCTCCTCTTCACCGCCCTGCACGTTCCGGCCACGTGGCTGTGGTGGGTGTGGTCCATCGGCTTCGACGGCACCCACATCTTCGCCACCGCCTCGCGGACCTACTTCGATCGCGAAGCGCGCGCGCGCCATCGCGCCCTGTTCTACGGCTCGCTGGCCTTTTTCTTCGCGCTCGGCCCGACGTTGGTGCTGGCGGGCCTGAAAGGTTGGCTCTACCTGCTGGTCGGCGTGTGGGCCTACTATCACGTCATCCGGCAGCATTACGGCTTCATGGTGCTGTACAAGGTGAAGAACCGCGATCTGCGCCCGGCGGACAATTTCCTCGACCGCCTGCTGCTCGGCGTGACCACCGTTCTGCCGCCCTTCCACCGCTTCTTCGTCCACCATCCCGAAGAACTGGGCCTGCCGTTTTCCTTCCCGCGGCTCGACCCGGCGCTATGGACCGTACTCGCCGCGACGCTCTTGCTCTACGCCGGCCGGCAGGCGCAGCGCTGGCGCGCCGGCGACCGCATCGATCTCCCGAAATTTCTGCTGCTCGGCGCCGTGATCCCGCTGCACTGGCTCACCTTCGCGTACCTGAGCTGGCAGGCGGCGGTGCCGACCGTGACCATCGTTCACAACCTGCAGTATCACGCGATCGTCTGGTTCCACAACCGCAACCGTTATGCGGCCGATGATGGCAGGCAGCACGGCCGCATTCCCACGGCCGTCAGCCGCAGCCTGCTCGCGTATTTTGCGGTCGGCCTCGCGTTCAGCGTGCTGTACCGCGTCCCCGGATTCCGCCTCGGCCAGGTCTCCGATCTCGCCTTCGGCTTCTTCTGCGGCTTCGGCCTGACGCACTATTATCTCGACAGCCGCATCTGGCGCGTCCGCCACGATCCCGGGCTGCGGAAGGCGCTGCAGTTGGGGTAGGCTGGCAGCCCAGCCCCGAGCCGCCGCACGATCCAGCCGCCGCGGCGCCGGCTGGCCCGCCATCTCGACGGGCGCTCGCCGCCACTCGCCCCTCTGGCCCGGCAGACAGACCGGCGGTAGTGTCCGGGCTAATCGCCGCTCTGCTGCAGCAGCTTCGCCACCAGCGCCGTCCATCCCGTCTGATGGCTGGCGCCCAGGCCCGCTCCGGTATCCCCGTGAAAGTACTCGTGGAACAGGATCAGCCCGTCCTCCCATTGCAGGTTTGCGTGCGCCGGGCGGCGGCCCACCTCATCCTTCAGGAATAACCGCGAAAGCCGCCGTGAGAGCTCAGCCGCCACGTCGGCCAGGTGCATCGTTTTTCCGGAGCCCGTGGGGCATTCCACCTGGAAGCTTTCACCCAGGTAATGGTGGAACTTCTGCAGGGATTCAACGATCAGGTAATTCAGCGGGAACCATACGGGCCCGCGCCAGTTGGAGTTCCCGCCGAAGAGGCCGCTCCGCGATTCACCCGGCTCGTACGCCACCGTCCGCAGACTGCCGTCTGTGCGCAGCACGAAAGGATCTCCGGCGTGCGCGCGGGAGAGGCTGCGGACTCCGAAATCGCTGAGGAACTCCGCCGGGTCCAGCATCCGCTTCAGGATCACCCGAAGCTGATCGGCATCGACCAGCGAAAGCAGCTTCCGCTCGCCCTTCCCCGCGACCGCCATCGAGGCGACGTTGTGCGTCAGGTCCGGCCGGTGCTCCATGAACCATTCCATGCGCCTGCGGAATCCGGGCATGCTGTGCAGCACGCGCGGCTCGAGCGTCTCCACCGCGAACAGGGGAATCAGTCCGACCATCGAGCGCACCTTCAGCGCCTGGTGGTTGCCATCCGGCATATGGACCCGGTCGTAATAGAAGCCGTCCGCCGGGTCCCACAGCGCTTCGCCATCGCCGCCGATATGGTTCATCGCGTAGGCGATGTAAAGAAAGTGCTCCCAGAACTTCGACGCCACGTCCTCGTACGCCGGCTCCTCGCGCGCCAGCTCGAGCGCCATGGCCATCAGATTCAGGCAATACATCGCCATCCACCCGGTGCCATCCGCCTGCTCGATGTACTCGCCGCCGGGCAGCGGTTCGCTGCGGTTGAAGACGCCGATATTGTCGAGGCCGAGAAATCCCCCCTGGAACACGTTCTTGCCGGCGGCATCCTTGCGATTCACCCACCACGTGAAGTTGAGCAGCAGCTTGCAGAAGACGCGTTCCAAAAAGGCGCGGTCCGCCTTGCCGCGCCGCTTGCGCTCGATCTTATAGACGCGCCATGCCGCCCAGGCATGCACCGGCGGGTTGACATCGCCGAGGTTCCACTCGTACGCCGGCAACTGCCCGTTGGGATGCATGTACCACTCGCGCATCAGCAGCACGAGCTGCTCCTTGGCGAATTCGGAATCGATCAGCGCCAGCGGAATCGTGTGGAACGCCAGATCCCAGCTCGCATACCAAGGATACTCCCAGGTATCCGGCATCGAGATCACATCCGCGTTGTAGAGGTGCCCCCATTCGTGGTTGCGGCCGAGCTTGCGCTGCGCCGGAGGCGGAGGATACGCCGGATCGCCCGCCAGCCACTGCTGCACCACGTAATGGTAATACTGCTTGTTCCACAGCAGGCCGGCAAAGGCGCGGCGCATCACCAGCGCGCCATCGGCGGAAAGCTCCCGCGGCGTCACCGGCGCGTAGAACTCGTCGGCTTCGCGGATGCGGTCCGCGAAAACTCCGTCGAACGCCGGGCCGAAGGGCGTATCCATCTGCGCATCCGAGAGGCGCAGCTCCATGCGCTCCGCCGCACCCGGAGCGATGCTGAACGAGTAGTGCGCGGCCGCCTTGGTTCCCCGCATCGCCGGATTCACCGCACCGGACTCGCCGTGGATCACGTAGCGATGAAAAGCGTCCTTGGTATACGGCATCGCGTTCGGACTGTTCCATAGCGCCTGGCGGTTGCTTTCATTTTCCGTGAACAGTAAAGCCCGGAAACCCTGGCTCTGCCGCACGTAGAGCCACCGCTTGCCGTAATAGGGCTCGGAGATTTCCAAACAGTCCCCGCCAACAGCCGTAATCCCCGCCCGATCCCCAACCCCCGATCCCCGATTCCCGCCCCAGCTCCACCGGTTCCGCAGCCACACCGACGGAAGCACGTCGAGCCACGCGGGCTCCGGCCCGCGGTTGACCGCCTCGACGCGGATCAGGATGTCGTCCGGCGCCGCCTTGGCATACTCCACCGTCACATCGAAGTAGCGGTTTTCCGCAAACACGCCCGTATCGGCCAGCTCGAACTCCGCGTCGTCACGCGTCCGCCGGCGGTTTTCCTCCCGCAGGCGTTCGTAGGGAAAGGCGGCCTGCGGGTATTTGTAGAGCGCCTTCATGTAGGAGTGCGTGGGCGTATTGTCCAGGTGGAAGTAGTATTCCTTGACGTCCTCACCGTGATTGCCCTGGCTGCCGGAGAGGCCGAACGGGCGCTCCTTGAGGATCGGATCTCTGCCGTTCCAGAGAGCGATCGCGAAGCAGATGCGCTGATGCCGGTCGGAAATCCCCAGCAGCCCGTCCTCATTCCAGCGGTACGCGCGCAGATGCGCGTGCTCGTGAGGGAAGTAAGCCCAGGGGTCGGCATCGGCGCTGTAATCCTCGCGCACCGTGCCCCATGCCCGCAGCGCCAGATACGGTCCCCAACGGTTCCAATGGGCGCGGCGGGCGGAGTTCTCTTCCAGGCGGGCCTGCTCGGCGGTCATCCGACGACCATCAGGCGGTGATCCGGGCAGTCCAGCTCGATCGCGCGGTACACGCTGCCCGCCAGATCGAGGCCGTGCGCCGCCAGGAACGGGAGGAACGAGTACAGGCGCTCCTGGAGGCGGCGTTCGGGGTAAATCAGGCCGTAGATGTACGCGGCATCGCGGGCGGCGCGCTCATCGCGCCGCATGGCTTCCCGCCCGGCCTTGCGATCGATCTTGCCGAGCTGGTACTGAATCTTGCGGCCGCTGCGGTCCATGGCTGCAGCGAGCGTGGGGTCGAACGCATCCAATTCGCGGCGCAGCCGGCGCAGCGCCTCCTCCACCGCAGCCGCGGTTTGGCCCATCGCCTGGCGCACCGCCGGCGGGACGAGCCGCCCGGCAATCCGCTCCCGCAGCGCCTCCTCGCCATGAAACAGATCGCTGAACACGATCCCATAGCGATGCATCAGCTTTTCCGTGCGCTGGTCCAGGATGGTGAACCCGGTACGCGGCACCGCGACGGGCATGCGGCCCAGGAGTTCTTCGTAAATCGCCGCCGATTGCGCCAGGTAGGCGATCTCCGCCGGACCGCCGATGTACGCGACCGTCGGCAGCACGGAATCCTGAATCACCGGGCGCAGGATGGCGTTGGGAGAAAGCGATTCGGCGCGGTCCGCCAGCTCAGCGGTGCTGAAGCGGCGGCCGTTCAGCACGTATTCGGCATCCTGCCGCCGGAGAGTGAGGCGCTTGCCGCCTTCCAGCAGAAAAAACAGCGAGGTCTGCGGCTCGACGTGCACCTGCGCGTGGTAGCCGGCCGCGAGGAGCGACTGATTCCGCGCCAGTACGGCCTCCGTGAGCTGCGGCGCGGCGGAAACCGCGGCGCGCATCGCCGGAGCGGCAAGCTGCCGGAACTCCGGCTGCATGGGGTCGACCTGTGGCACGTCGAAGCCGGCCAGCAGGCGGCGCAGGAGCTCGCCGAAGGCGCGTCCCATGGTCGAGCCGCCGCGATAGCTCTCCTCGACGGCATCGGCCACTTCGTCCCCGAAGGGCATCCCCTGGAAGGCCGCGCGCAACTCGCGCACAGGCGGCTCGATCAGCGTCACGTCGCCCACCGGTTGCGTGCTCGCCGAGCGGCGCATTTCGAGCTTCACCGGCCGGTGCGCGGCGTCGAAGACCCAGGCGTGGTTGACCTCGGCGAAATCGTGGTCCTCCGTTGCCAGCCAGAAGAGCGGGACCGCGGGCAGCCCGTTGGCCGTCAGCCATTCGGCCAGCTTGACGGCATGCAGCACCTTGTAGATCGTGTACGCCGGACCGGAGAACAGTCCGACTTGCTGCCCCGTCACTACCGCCACGGTCCCCGGCTGCGCCAGCCGGTCTAGCGCCGGGCTCGCCGGATTGCGGCCGCGCAGTGCGGCCACCAGCGCGGCGCGCCGGTCTTCCGGCAACCGGATGCGCGCCGCGGCCGCGCGGTAAGCCTCCAGGTCTCGGATGGGATGCGGATAAAAGGAAGAAGTGCGGTCCGGGTGATAGAGCACATCCGCGAACAGCGCGGAAACGCCTGGGAGCTCGGTATGCCGGACGCAGGTACAGTGCATGGCTTGGATCAGCTTAACAGATGAATGCCCGCGGCCACGGGATTCAGGACGTTAAGAACCGGGCAGCCTCAGAGTCTTCTGTTTCAGCATGATGAAATCCTGCTTCCCGATGCTCCTGGCCCTTCCGGCCGCTCTCGCGGCCCAGACTTTCGAGGTGGCGACCGTCAAGACCGCCGGACCGCTCAATCCCATGCTGGTCATGTCCGGCCAGCAGCGCGTCGGCATGAAGGCCGACGGCGCGCGCCTGGATATCGCCAACTGGTCTCTGGCCGACCTGATCCACGCCGCGTACCGCGTGAAGCAGTTCCAGGTCTCCGGTCCGGACTGGATTAGCCGCGATCGCTACAACATCATGGCGAAGCTCCCGGAGGGTGCCGCGCCCGCTGACATTCCCCGCATGCTCCAGGCGTTGCTGGCCGAGCGCTTCCAGCTCGCCTTCCACCGCGACACGCGCGAGCACGCCGCCTACGCGCTCGTGGTCGCGAAAAACGGACCGAAATTGAAGGAATCGTCCGCCGATAGCCTCCCTCCCCCGCCTCCACCCGGCGGCATGGACCACGGGAATATGGCTTCGCTCCTCACGGATGCTCAGATGGGCCCGATGAACATCGGCCCGGCCGGCGGTGCCATGCGGCTCACCGCCGTCCGCGTGAGCATGCCTACGCTCTGCGACATGCTTTCGCGCTTCCTGGACCGCCCGGTCGTCGACAAAACGGAGCTGAACGGCGTTTACGATGTGTCCCTGGATCTCTCGATCGAAGAGATGCGGAATGTCGCCCGGAGTATCGGCGTCACCGCTCCCGGCATGGCGCCCAACGGCGAGATGGCCCGGCACATGGCCGCCGATGGCGACGGGCCGGCCAGCTCGGTGTTCCAAAGCCTTCAGGAGATGGGCCTCCGGCTGGAGAGCCGCAAATTGCCGGTCGAGATCATCGTGGTCGACCGGGCGGAGAAGCTGCCGGCGGAAAACTAGCCCGGAATGATCTTCGAAATATCGTTGTAAATCGCGAACGCAAAGATCACGATAATCGCCACAAAACCGAGCTTGAACACCGTTTCTTTGACGTTCAGGCTCAAATCGCGGCCCATCACCATCTCGACCAGCAGCATCAGGATCACGCCGCCGTCCATGATCGGAATCGGCAGCAGGTTGATGATCGCAAGCTGCAGGCTGACGGTCGCCATCAGCATGAAGAACATGCTGGGGCCTTCGCGCGCTGCGTCGCCGGCAAGCTGCCCGATCCCGATCGGGCCGGACAGGTTTTTCGCCGACATGCGGCGCTGCACCACGCCCTTGAGGAATTCGACCATCAGCATCGCGCCCTTTTTGTTCTGGTGCACGGATTCGCGCAGGGCGTCGGGAAAGGAGAGCCTCGTGGTGATGAGGTTGAGTTTCTGCGTCGGAACTACGCCGATCATCCAGCGCGCGGGGCCGTCGATCTTGGCATAAACCGGCTGCACGCTCACTTCGTGCGTTTGGCCGTTGCGCTGGTATTCGATCTCGATGGGCTTGCCGCCGCTGCTCTTCGTGATTTCCTGGAACTTGATCTGGGAATGGATCGGCTGGCCGTTCACGGCAATGAGAAGATCGCCCTTCTTGAGCCCGGCCTTATCGGCGGGGTAGCCGGGTTCGACCTGGCCGAGCTGAATCTGCCCGCGCTCGTCCCAGCCGGCAAAGCCGACGCCGAGACGCTCGCTGAGAATCGGAACCACCGTCGTGTTGAACGTCTTGCCATCGCGTTCGACCGTCAGGTACATCGGCCGGTAGGCGCTGGTGACTTCCTTGAGTCCGATGTCTTCCCAGGTGGGGTTCTTTTTGCCGTCCAGGGCGACGAGGCGGTCGCCGTCGCGAATGCCGGCCTTCGCAGCCGGCGAATCGGGCATCACATGGCCGATCACGGCCTGTTCGTCGGCGGGCGAAACCTTCTCGTACTTGACCATGAACAGGCCCGTGAGAACGGCAACGGCCAACACCATATTCATGAACGGGCCGGCGAAGGCGATGATCAGTCGCTGCCAGCGCGGCTTGGAAGGCAGAGCGCGAGGGTCGTCGGTGAAGACGGAGGCCGAGGCCGTTTGCGGGTTGCCGTCACCGGCCAGTTCTCCGGCCATCTTTACGTAGCCGCCGATGGGCAAAAGGGAAAACCGGTAATCGGTTTCGCCGCGGCGGAAACCGAAAAGGCGGGGGCCGAAGCCGAAGCTGAAGGCCTCCACCTTGACGTCAAAAAAGCGGGCCGCCCAGAAATGCCCGAGCTCGTGGATGTTGATCATCACCCCAATGAGCACGAGCAGCCACAAAAAATCTTCTAAAACACCAACCATAAAAATCCTTAGGCCGTTACGGCCCCGGCGCGCGTGGCGGCCTGCCGCCGCGCAACATCGCGCGATTCCCGGTCTATTTCCAGGATATCGGCTACACTCCGCGGATGCCGCTGCGGCACCCTGGACAAAGTCTCCGCCACCACTTCATGGATTGCCGGAAAGGAGATCTGGCCTTGCAGAAAAGCGGCCACCGCGACCTCATCGGCTGCGTTCAGGGTACAGGTTGCCGACCCGCCGGCCTCCTGGCACTCATAAGCCAGCTTGAGGAGCGGGAATTTGGCGAAATCCGGAGCGCTGAACTCCCATTGGCGGGCCTGCGTCCAGTCGATGCGGGGAACAGGGGCATCGCATCGCTCCGGATGAGTCAGCGCGTACTGGATGGGCATGCGCATGTCCGTCGCAGAGATCTGGGCAAGCACGCTGCCATCGGTGTACTCGATCATGGCGTGCACGGTCGATTGCGGGTGAATCACCACATCCACTTGCGAAGGAGAGAATCCGAAAAGCCAGCACGCCTCGATCACCTCGAAACCCTTATTCATGAGCGTGGCGGAATCGATGGTGATGCGGTTCCCCATCTTCCAGGTCGGATGATTCAGCGCCTGTTCGGGTGTGACGAAGGCCAGCTCCGCGAGCGGGGTGTTGCGGAAGGGGCCGCCGGACGCCGTCAGAATCAGCCGGGCGACCTGCCCGCGATTGCCGGCCCGGAGGCATTGGTGGGCGCCGTTGTGCTCGCTATCGATGGGGAGAAGCTCGGCGCCGCATTCCTGGACCGCGTCCATCACCAGCCGGCCGCCCGAAACCAGCACTTCCTTATTCGCCAGTCCGACCCGCTTGCCGCGCCGGACGGCTTCGTAGGTCGCTTCGAGGCCGGCGACCCCCACGATCGCGGAAACCACCGTATCGGCTTCCGGAGCCGTGGCGATCGACACCAGGGCGGCGGCGCCGGACGCTAACTCCGGCCATTGCCCTCGCGGAAGGCCGGAGCCAGCCAATTGGCCGGTAAGCCGCTGCAGGGCGCCGGAATCCGCCACCACGGCAACTCGCGGCCGGAATTCCAGGATTTGAGCCGTCAAAATACCGGTATTTTGCCCGGCAGCAAGGGCAAAAACCCGGTAGAGTTCGGGGGCGCGCCGGATCACGTCCAGGGTGTTGGTGCCGATCGATCCTGTGGAGCCCAGGACAGTTAAGGTTCTCATTGGCGCCGGAACCATAGTATCACGGCGTTGCATGGGGTTACGGGTCCGGAGTGGGGGATCGAAGCAGACGGTAGCTGTCGAAAATGCGGACACGTTTTGAGTGGCTGTCTCTTCTTCGGTGGAAGACCCAACCCTTTCGGGCGCCGGGGAGGATTGCTTCAGGGGTCTTTTATTTAGAGGTTAGTCTCGCTTTGGTGGGAGTTGCCTCCCCGGCTTAATTCCAATAATAGTAGATTCCTCTTCCGAAATCAACAGAAATCTGTATTTTTCTAGCTAGCCTTGACCTGAACCCCGACGATTTCCTCTAAAACCTTGATACTAGAGCAGAAATCCTCTTCGCCGAGCCCTTTGGCGATCGCCGTTTGGAAAAGCTGGGAGGTCACGCCGGTCAAAAACAGTGGTACTCCTAACTGTTTTCCGGATTCCAGCATCAGGCTGACGTCCTTTTCCATCCATTTTGTGGAAAAATTCGGCTCCCAGTCCCGGCGGAAGACGAAGGGAGCTTTGTAGGAGATGAGGCCGGATTTGGCTGCGCTGTTATCCAGGATGTCGAGCATCAGCTTGGGGTCGACGCCGCCCTTGGCGGCCAGCACCATGCCTTCGTTGAACGCCATCATGATGTTGGAAAGAATGAGGTTCTGGGTCAGCTTGGCTTGCAGGCCGAGGCCCGGGCCGCCGCAATAGTAGAGCCGCTTGCCCATGGGCTCGAAAAATGGCTTTGTTTCGTCAAAAACGTCGCGATCGCCGCCTATCATGAAGGTCAGGGTGCCCCCTTCGGCGCCGGGGGTCGAACCGGTGCAGGGGGCATCGAGGAAATCCACGTCCTTGGCCGCGAGGGCAACACCGATGGCGCGGCTCTCGCTGGGGCTGACGGTGCTCGCATCCACGATTACGGCGCCGGGGCGGGCGCTGTGAATGAGGCCGTTCTCGCCGAGGATGACTTCCCTGGACATGGCGGTGTCACCCACGCAGAGAAAGATGACATCGGCATTTTCGGCCACCTGCCGTGGCGTTTTGCACGGCATTCCACCGGCTTCGGCGGCGAGTTTTTGCGCTTTTGCCTCAGTATGGGACCACAGGGCGACGCGGTGTCCGGCGCGGAGGAGGTTGCGGGCCATCGGGTAGCCCATCAGGCCGAGGCCGAGGAAGCCGAGATTTGCCATCAGGGATGATTGTAGCGCGGGCTCCGCGTCCGTAACTGCCAAATTTTTCAATTCGGCACGACGAGCACGCCCCACGGTTTTTCGCCGGTTTTCACCTTTTTCACGACGGTTTTTGTGGCCAGGTCGACGACCGAGACATCATTGGACGGCCCGTTGGCGGTGTAGAGCAGCTTTTCATCTGGTGAAAGGGCGATGCCCCAGGGGCGGTCGCCGACCTCGAAGGCCGAGGTCACCTGGTTGGCCTTGGTATCGAGCGAGAGGACTTTCTTGCCGCGGCCGGTGGAGACATAGAGCGTCGATCCGTCGCGGGTCATGGCGAGGCCCATCGGCTTCAGACCGGCGCCGACGGGGATCGTCTGGACCACTTCCAGCTTGGGGACATCGATCACGCTGAGCGTGGCGTCGTTCTCGTTGGTGATATAGGCTTTCGAGCTATCCGGCAGGAAGGCGATGCCGCGCGGGCGGCGTCCGACCTTGATCTGCTTGACGACGTTCTGCGAGGCGCGATCAACGACGGTGATGGTCCCTTCGTCCTCGGACGTGGCGAAAATGAGCTTGCCATCCGGGCTGAGCGCAACGCCTTCCGGCTCGCGGCCGGTGGGGACGGTCTTCAGGACCTGGCCGTTCGAGGGGTCGACGAAGCTGAGGCCGGCGGCATCTTCGTTCGAGACGTAGAGCAGCTTGCCATCGGGCGAGATGGCGAACTGCTCGGGATCGCTGCCGCCGGGCACCTTGCGCAGGAGCCTGGCGGCGGCGATATCGAAGATGCCGATTCCGTCGGCGCTTTTATCCGGTGGCGGCAGGGTGCTTTCGTCGACTCCGGGAGGAGCGAGCGGGGAGCCGGAGAGCGCGATGTAGATGTACTTGCCGTCCGGGGTGACGTGGATGCCGCGGGCGCGCTTGCCGATGGGGATGGTCGTACTCTCCAGCTTGACCGGGTCGATGACGGTAAGGTCGCCGGAGGCTTCGTTGCTGACGTAGACGGTGTAGGGCGGCTTGCGAGCGCAGGCGCCGAGCAGGAGGGCCGCCACGGACAGGGTGAACAACGCGGTTCG
Source organism: Bryobacteraceae bacterium (assembly GCA_035293845.1). Lineage (GTDB taxonomy): Bacteria > Acidobacteriota > Terriglobia > Bryobacterales > Bryobacteraceae > DATGMB01. The sequence goes on along the minus strand of DATGMB010000251.1, from coordinate 54,849 downwards.
GTGTCTCATTGGTAAGAGAAGTCTATCGCGGCATGGGAGGACGGCGCCACATGCACCTGTTTTGTCTGCGTGCCCAGGGTTTCGTGCCAGACCGCAACGGTGTAGTCGCCGGGCGGGAGGTTGCGCAACTCGAAGGCGCCGTCCGGGCCGGTGACGGCATAGTACGGGTTCTCGGCGACGGCGATCCAGGCGTGCATCCAGGAATGGACGTTGCATTTGACGGGGATGATCTCAAAGCGCGCGAATTTGTGCTCGCGGTCTGGGGAGCCGGGAGATTGCTCTTCGTTCCACTCGCGGTTGTTTTTCGGCATCGGGTGGATATTGTGGGCGACGGGGTCGCTGTTTTTGACCTCGAGCGGCTGGGCGGCGCGGAGTGCGACGACGCGGGGAACGAACATACAGCCGTGCTGATCGAGCACGACGGGATCTTTGACTGGCTCGAAGGTCCTGCCCTCGAGGCCGCTCTGGATATATACAAAAGCGTTGGCGAGGCCGCCGTCTTTGCCGGTGACGACCGGCTCGTTGTAGACCGGATGGCCGGCATGGGCCTGCTGGCAGGCGGCATCCGACTCCATGGAGATGGCCTCGCGGGCGGGCTTTTTGCCATGGAAAACGATCTTGCCGGTCAGCGTGGCGGCGGTTGCCGGATCGGGGTGGAAGTATTCCGGCGGAGCCTCCGGGGCGGCGGCTTTCGGAGGCGGCTGACGATTCGGGCCATCACAGGAGATGGCAAGCAGGGCGGTGAGAAGGACGATGTATTTCATGGGCGATCGGAAATCTGGATATCGCAAAGCTCCACGGCCTGGGTGAGGGATTCCAAGGGGTCGCGCGTGGGAAGGAATTCGAGGCCGACGTAACCCTGGTAGCCGATCTCGGCAAGCGTGCGCATGACCGCGGAGTAGTTGATCTCCTGTGTGGCATCGGGCTCGTGGCGGCCAGGGACGCCGGCGATGTGGATGTGACCCAGGATGTCGCCGTACTGGCGGAGGCGGCGGAGAATGTCGCCGTTCATGATGGCGACGTGGTAGACGTCGAACAACAGCCGGGCGCGCGGGGAATCCACGGCGCGAACGATCGCGGCGACCCAGTCGATATCGTCGCCGTGGTAGCCGGGATGGCCTTTGTAGGGGTGGGAATCGTCGCGCGTGTTAAGGTGCTCGATACAGACGGTGACGCCGCGCGATTCGCCGTACCGGGCGAGCTCCCGGAGACCGTTCACGGTATTGGCGAAGGCTTCGTCGCGGGGGATGACTCCGGCCGAGGGATCGCCGTTATCGCGCCAGTGAAATCCGGTGAAGGCGATGACGTTGGGGACGCCGGCTTCGGCGCAGAGGTCGATGCTGCCGCGGGTCGCCGCGATGACTTCGTCGCGGTACAGCGGATTGTTCAGGCCTTTGGCGAAGACCGGATCGGGCATGCCGTTGTGGGCGAGGGCGTTTTCCAGGCCGTACTCGCGGACCACGGACCAAAATTCCGGCGGAACCAGTTCCACGGCGCGGCAGCCCAGGCGGCAGGCGGTTTCGCAGATGCGGTGGATGTCCCAGCGCCATTCACTGGCGTTCAGGCACCAATAAGCGAGCGAGTGCCGGATGCGGCCACTGCGGGGCATGGACATGAGTGTAGCTCAGTCGATCCCGAGTTTCTTTTGCATGCCTTCCAGCGTGACGCCCGCGGTTTCGGGGTAGATGGTGAGGACGACGAGGAACTGGACGGCGGTCATCACGGCGAAGAAGGCGAAGGGAATGGCGCCGGAGCGTTGGGCGAGGATCGGGAACCAGAATGAAATTGCTGCGTTCATGATCCAGTGCGTGAAGCTGCCGAGGCTTTGGCCCTGAGCGCGAACGAGGTTGGGGAAAACCTCGCTGAGATACACCCAGATGACCGCGCCCTGGGAAAACGCGAAGAAACCGATGAAGGCCACCAGCAGCCAGAGGAGCCAGCTTTCGTGCTGGTGTGTGGCGAAGACGGCCGTCACGCCGGCGAGGCAAAGCGCCGTGCCCGCGGCTCCGGTAAGGAGGAGCTTCTTGCGGCCGAGCCGATCGATCACGGACATCGCAATGATCGTAAACAGCAGATTGGTGGCGCCGATGGCGACGGCCTGGACGTCGCTCGAAACGCGGCTGAAGCCGGCCTGCTCGAAGATGTCGTTGAGGTAATACAGAATCGCGTTGATGCCGGATAGCTGGTTGAACATGCCGATCGAGATGGCGAGGAAAATCGGTAGTGCGTACTTGCGCTGGAAGAGCGGCTCGCTGGCGCGGCCGCGTTCGGCGTGCAGGGAAGCGAGAATGGTGGCGAGTTCTGCATCGGCATCGGGCGCGCCGGTGGCGGCGAGGACGTCGCGGGCTTCCGACACGCGTCCGCGGCGGGCGAGCCAACGCGGGCTTTCCGGAATCGCGAAGAGCGCGGCGAGGAAGCCGGCCGCGGGGAGGGCGGCGATGCCGAGCTTCCAACGCCATTCGGCCGCGCCGAAGCCCTGGAGGCCGATCAGATAGTTGGAGAGGTAGGCGACCAGGATGCCGCTGACGATATTGAACTGGAACATGCCGACCAGACGCCCGCGGTGCGCGGCCGGGGCGATTTCGGCGATGTACATGGGCCCGATGACGGAAGAGGCGCCGATGGCGAAGCCGCCGAGAATGCGGGCCGCGAGCACCAGGTACCAGTTGCCGGCGAAGGCGCAGCCGAGCGCGGAAAGCACGTACATCACGGCGAGGGCCTTGAGGCAGGCGCGGCGGCCGTAGCGGTCGGCGGGCCAGCCGGCGAGGAGCGAGCCGGCGACGGTGCCCCAGAGCGCGGAAGAGACGGTGATGCCGAGCAGCGTCGCGGTGAGCTGGAACTGCTCCGTGAGGGCGCGGGTGGCGCCGGCGATCACCGCGGTATCGAAACCGAAAAGGAGCCCGCCGAGCGCGGCGACGAGGGCGCTGGTGAGGAGATAGCGGTTCACTGTGGGCACGAGACGATTGTAACGGCATTCCGCCGGCAGGCGAGCGCGGCGGCTCAGGCCGGTTCGCCGCCAGGCGGGCCGAAGAAAACGACCCACACGGAGAGATCGGGCGAGTAGTCCTCGAAGCGATGCTCGGTTCCGGCAGCGACGAAGAGGAGATCGCCGGCTTCGAACGGATCGCGGCGGCCGTCGTGGAGAAGAACGCCGCGGCCGCGCACGATCAGATAGATCTCGTCCTGATCGTGCGGCGTCAGCGCCGTCGTGGGGACAGGGCGGGCGCCGGCGAGCTTGACTTCGAGCGTCCCGCGGCGGAAGAGGCTGACGGAGTGCGCGCCGTCCGGACCGGGCAGATGGGTACGGGCCCCGGCGTGATGGAGAACGTGGCTGCGGGGGTGATCCATAGGCCAATTATCGGCGCAACCACGGCGGTGCGGCGCGTCCTGGCGGGTAGGCGTGCGGACGCGGGCGCGGGCCGCGCGCAATCACGGCTGTACGGTGCGAACGGTCTTGTCGATCGGTTCCAGCTCGGGAATTTCGACTCCCAAAGGGGCCGCTTTCAAATCGGTGAATTTGCGGGCGCTGACAAGGACGCGGGATTCGAGCGAGCCGGTGGCGGAGTTGTAGCATTCGACGGCTTTTTCGAGGCCGCGGCCCATCTTCTGCCAGTGGTCGGTGAGATCGGAGAGGCGCTTGTAGAGGTCCTTGCCGAGGGCGCTGATTTCGGCGGCGTTGCGCGCGAGGCTTTCCTGGCGCCAACCGAAGGCGACGGCGCGGAGCAGGGCGATCAAGGTGGTAGGCGTGGCGAGGATGAGGTTCTGCTCGACGCCGAATTCGATCAGGCCGGGGTCGGCTTCGAGCGCGCCGCTGAAGAAGCATTCGCCGGGGAGGAAGAGAACGGCGAATTCGGGCGCGGGATCGAATTGCTCCCAGTAGGACTTGCGGCCGAGAGCGGTGAGATGGGCGCGGACCTGGCGGGCATGCTCGGCGAGGCGGGCACGGCGCGTGGGCTCGTCCGGGGCCTCGATGGCGCGGAGGTAGGCTTCGAGCGGAGTCTTGGCATCGACGACCACGGTGCGGCCGGCGGGGAGATGAACGAGGAGATCCGGGCGCAGGCGGCCGCCATCGCCGTTGAGTGTGGTTTGCGCGGTGAAGTCGCAGTGGTCGAGCATGCCGGCGAGCTCGACGACGCGGCGGAGCTGGATCTCGCCCCAGTTGCCGCGCACGTGCGGCGTCCGGAGAGCGGTCGCGAGCTTGCCGGTTTCGGCGCGAAGCTGGGATTGCGTTTCGAGGAGCGAGCGGACCTGCTCGTGCAGGGCGGCATAGGCGCCGGCGCGGGATTTTTCGATCTCATGCAGGAGGCCATCGACGCGCGCGAGCGAATCGCGGACGGGCGCGACAGCGTCGGTGAGCGTGCCGCGGGCGGACTCCTGGGACTGGGCGAAAGCGGCGCGGGCGAGGTCGAGGAGCTCGGCACGGCGCGGGCGCAGGACCAGCCAGGCGAGGGCGAAGCCGGCGAGAAAACAGAGGACCGGGAGAATGTTTTGCAGCATTGATCTCTATTTTGACGCAGAGGAGCGGAAGCGCGGAGGCGCGGAGCCTAGAGAGCAGGACCTGCCGGTCGCGCCATTACGACGAACAGCTGGTCTGAGTGGCCACGTCCCAGCAGAAGGTGGTGCCGGAGGCGTTGTTGGTAATGGAGATCCTGGAATAACCAAAGGAAACCATTTCCTCCGGGGCGGATGCAGCGTTTCCACCCAACTGATCTGAAGTCGCGATGGCGTTCGTCAACTTCACCGTGAGGATCGGAATGCCGCCGCTCGATTGGGTGAGGGTAAGAGCCGGGATCACCCGCCCCGTGACCACATCTCCAAACAGAACGGGAGTGCACGCGTCGAGAGCCTTGGCCACGTGCAAGGGACCGAGAGTGGAGGAAACCGCCCTGTCCCGCGAGGCGGCGTTTCCGTTGTTTTGCGCACCGATGGACCAGGAGAGCGCCGCGAACGCGCCAGTTCCGGCGGCGGTCGAACAGCTCAGGGAAGGCGCGGAGACAACGATCGAAAAGCCGGTGGTTTGGCCATCGGCGGGGATGGCGAAGAGGAGAGCGGCGGCTATGGAACACCACAGCCCGCCGCGGCGACAAGCAATTACGGTTTCGTTTTTCAAGATCCACCTCCGGGCACCTGACCGGAAAGCTCAGGCGGAAACTGTTCTTCCCGGTTACGAGAGTGCATGTGGAGGGAGTATATGAGAGGCCGGAACGGGCGGCAATGGCCGGACAGCAGGCTGGAGCCACCGCGCGTGAAACGGCGAACGGAATTCCGGTCCCCAACAATACAGAAGCCGCCCGCAGATTGAACGGCGCAACTCGTGCCCCGCCGGCGCGGAATACTCGAGCGGCAGATATTGCAAGATGCGGTAACCGGTTGTGGGCGTATGCATCAGAGATCTATACTGATGCATATGAGGACGACTTTGATTTTAGATGACGAGTTGCTGGCGGACGCGCGTGAGTACACCGGAATCCAGGAGAAAACGGCCCTCATCCATGAGGCGCTTCGAACACTGATCCAGATCGAGGCAGGGAAGCGGCTGGCCGCTCTCGGCGGTACCATGCCGGGCGCCAAAGCAGGGCGCAGGCGCAGGTCCGTCAAAACGAGATGACGCTGGCCGACACCTCGACCTGGGTGAACCATTTGCGCCGGCGGGACGCACTGCTCTTCCAGTTGCTGGTCAACCGCTCGATTGTGATTCACCCGTTTGTGCTGGGAGAACTGGCCGCCGGAACAATTCCGGACCGCCCCGTTGCATTACGCTATCTCCGGCGTCTGCCGCAGACGCCGATCGCACGGGACTCCGAAGTGCATCATCTGGTCGAGACTCGCAAACTCTGGGGACGAGGGCTGGGCTGGGTGGATCTGCACTTGCTCGCGTCCGCACTCTTCGGGCGATTCACGATGCTGACGGAGGACCGCAGGTTGCGGGAAGCGGCTCAGGAACTAGGGATCGGTCCGCCGGTTCATTAGCTCACATCTCCAATTCCAGGCCCGATTCCTTCAGCGCCCGCCAGCCGCCATCGAGCGAGATGGGGTTCCGGTAACCCATCTTCTGGAGATTATCGGCCACGAGTGCGGAGCGGAAGCCGCCGCCGCAGTAGAGCACCAGGGTCGTGGATTTATCCGGCACCCTGGTCTCGATGTCGCGCTCGATGGTCCCCTTGCTCATGTGCACCGCGCCCTTGACGTGGCCGGCGGCGAATTCGCTCTCCTCGCGTGTATCGACCAGGAGATGCGGCTGGCCGGAGGCGAGCATCTGCTTATAGCCGGCGAGATCGATCTGGCGGACGCGCGACTTCGCGTCATTAACCAGGGCGAGAAATCCGGGATTGTGCTGGTGCGCCATGCCGCTATTGTACATGGCGCGCCGCGCGCCTCCCGCCGTCCTATTTCTTGTCCTTGGCGAGCAGCGCCTGAATCGCCTCTGGCAGGTCGAATTTCGAGGCCGGGATCTCCGCGTTGTACTCGACCTTATCCACCGTGATGACAAACTGCTGGCCCGCGGCGTTGGTGGTGATCTTGTGCGGGCTCAGGATTTCGCCTTCCTTGCGGTAATCATCCAACGTGGAATCGCTGGCGATTTCCCCCATAGCAGTGGCGACGGTCATGCTCACCCGGCGCGGGAGCCCGGTCTGCTTGTCATAGTATTGGGTCATGGGCTTGCCGGCTTTGGGCGTGAGCACCAGCTTGTAGCAGTCCGCGCCGTCGACGCTCTCCACGCCGACGGTCTCGACTTTGCTGTAAATGCTGCGCCAGTTCACCACGGAATCGAATCTGGCCATCAGAAGCGCCAGATCCCTCTCTTCACCCTCTTTGACGTGCGGCCCCTGCATGGCAGAGTTCGACCAGGCGACCTTGCCGTTCGAGCCCTCCTGCGCGGTGCCGATGCCCTGGAACACGATTTCGGTGAAAACCTTGTCGGGTTCGGCCTTGTAATTGGTCATGGTGCCGGTGATGCCCGCGATGCTCATGCTGCCGGTGGAGATCTCGGTGTGGATCTTCTGGTAGGCGGCCTTGCCGCCGGTGGCCTCGACGGCCTTGTCCAGGATGGTCTCGGCTTTGGGCAGATCGTCGGCGGCAGGGGCAGGCGCGGCGATGGCGGCGAGAGCGAGGGCGGCGCACGCCATGTGCGGAAAGATGGAACGGCGCTTCATGATGACTCCATTTTCTACTCTTCAGGCCGGCCCGGGGCAGGCCCTACGGTTTCGATCCAACGGATGGCAGCGTCGATCACGGGATCGCGGCCTGCCAACAGTGCCTGACGCGTCAATTTGACCTCTTCATCGGGGGTCACGCCGATGCCTTCGAGCGGCTTGCCGCCTTGGGAGACGTAATTGGCAATGGCGTACTGGAATCCATCGCCATTAGGCAGCACTTCGAACAGGGACGGGAGCGCGGCGCCGGCAGTATGCGTGCCAAAGACGCGGGCGCGGTGAATGTCCTGCATGCCGCCGGCGAAGATTTCGGAGGTGGAAGCGCTGCAGCCATCCACCAGGACGGCGAGCGGGCCGCGGAAGGGCGCGGGACGGGGGAAGATGACGAAGTTGAGCCGCGCGCCCTTCATCAGCATGGTGCCGAGTTGAAGACCGTTCCGGTCCACGAACCAGCCTCCCACCCCCATGGCGAGCACGCCGAGACCGCCCGGATTGCCCCGCAGATCGACGATGAAGCCGCTGCACGCGGCGCAGCCCGCGACGGCGTCACCGAAGGTCTTGGCGAGGGCTTCGGGGTCGAAGAAGGCATTGAACCGGATGTAGGCGATATCGGGGCGGAGCATTTTCGACTCCTCCCAAAAGTAGAACGGCGGCAGTCCGCCGAACTGCACGAGCGAGCCGCGCGGCTGCACACGATCGACACGGAGCCGCACGCGGCGGCCGGCGCCATCCAGAAATTCGATATCGGCCGGATGCCCGGCGGGACCATTCAGGCGGGCGAGCACGGCGCGGCTGAGGTGAAGGTCGAGGAGCGTGGAATCGCGGTATTCGGCGGTGACGCGCTGGAGCGCAGGGGCGAGTTCGCGGCCATCCACCGCGAGGATTTCCCATCCGGGCCGGACGCCCTTGGCCGCGGCGGGCGAGCCGGGGTCGAGGCCGGTGACGATGGCGTGCCCATCGAGAACGCGGACGTCGATGCCGGGTTGGCCATCGACCGCGCCCGGCGATTGGAACTCCTCGTAGACATCGGTGGGGACGATGCCGAAGTGGGTCTGGTGCAGGCGGCCGAGCATGTCTGAGAGGATGGCGCGCGCTTCCCCGGTAGTGGCGGCCTTTTCGATTTTGGGGCGAAGCTCATCATGTACGGCCTGCCAGTCGAGGCCGCCGGGACGGGCTTCCCAATGGCGGTCGCGGACGGTCTTCCAGACCTTTTCGAAGGAATCGATGTTGGCCTGACGCTGGGCGGGGGTGAGGTCGGCCGCGGGCGCGAGGAGGGCGAGCAGGACGATGGCGCCGAGGCGGGGGAGCATGAGACGAGTGTAGCGGAGAAAGCGGCGGGTTAGCCAGCTTTCCTTTTCGTAGCGGGCTTGCGAGGGCGGTCCTCGTGAAGGGCGCGGTCGAGCAGAGTCTTGATGACGGCCTGGCGGCTGATATTCAGCCGGGCGGCGCGCTCATCGAGTTCGCGCAACATGCCCTGGGTAAGATCGACGTTGACGCGATGCACCGGCCGGACCACGGTGAACTTATTGGTGAAATAGGCAGAAATGTCCTCGCCGCGAGAGGCTTTTTCGGCGATCTCATCGGCGGACAACTTTTCCTTACGCGTTTTCGGCATAGCTTTGCTCTTCTTCCTTGGTTGCCTTCCAGGCCGTAATCAGATGGTAGAATTCACCCTCCTCGTCCCGCCGGATCTCGAAGATCACGGAACAGAGGCGCCCGCCGCACCAGCCGAGGGCGCGAAACTGTTCCGGATCGTGGTTTTTCCGGTCCACGAGGTGTACCTGATCGAAAATCTCCTGCGCCTCCTCCAGGCTGATGCCGTGCTTCTCCTTGACGCGGTGGCTCTTCGCACGATCGAATTGGAAGCGCATTCTACGATATAACTGTTATACCACTTCGCGCGCCCTGCGCGGAAGGCACGGCTGGCGGTACAGAGCAAACCCGCGACAATGAGAATAGCGGAGAGTCGGCGGGTTACTTTAAGCAGATCGTGCTTGTTGGAGCGGCTTGGCCGGACGGTGCTTATCAGGGCGGCGCTCGCGTCAACTATGATGGCTGGTGATGAGCCTTCAGGCCCTATTCCTTGCATCGCTGGCGGTGGCTGCGATTGGCGCGGCTGGCCCTACGCTGTTCCGCTACGATCCGTGGTTGACCCGCTCGCTCTTCGCCGGCCTGTGGCTTGCGGCAATTTGGGCCGTCCTCGTTGCGATGGCGCTCGTTCAGCACGGGCGGCGCGGCCTCTGGCTGCTCGTTGGAGCACCTATGGCCCTGTGGACACCGTTCGTCATGGGCGCCATTTACTGGGCCTGCGCATACCGGCAGAACTGCCTGTGAGCGACCCGCTCAATCCACCCGACGGATCTTCGCCCCCGCCGCCGCCAGCTTCTCCTCGATCTTCTCGTAGCCGCGGTCGATGTGATACACGCGGTCGATCACGGTCTCGCCGTGCGCCACCAGCGCCCCGAGCACGAGCGACGCGCTGGCGCGCAGATCGCTGGCGATCACTCCGGCACCGGTCAGCTCGCGCGGCCCGGCGACGATCGCCTGCCGGCCATCGAGCCGGATATTGGCGCCCATGCGCGCCAGCTCCTGCGCGTGCATGAAGCGGTTTTCGAAGATGCGTTCCTCGATGATGGAGATGCCGTCGGCCTGCGTCATCAGCGCCATGTATTGCGCCTGGAGGTCGGTCGCGAAGCCGGGGTATTCTTCCGTCGTCATGTCGACGGATTGCAGGCCGCCGTCGCCCTGGACGCGCAGCGTGGTGGCATCGGGTTGTGTCACCTTCGCCCCGGCCTGTTGCAGCTTGGACACGAGCGCGCCCAGGTGGCCGGGTTCGCAGCCGGTGATGGCGACGTCGCCGCGCGTAATGGCCCCGGCGATCAGGAACGTGCCGGCCTCGATGCGATCCGGGATGATGGTGTGCTCAGTGCCGTGCAGGCGCTCCACGCCCTGAATGCGAATGGTGGAAGTGCCGGCGCCCTCGATGCGCGCGCCCATCTTTACCAGCAGGCTGGCGAGGTCGGCGACCTCGGGCTCCCGCGCCGCGTTGTGGAGCACAGTCTCGCCGCGCGCGAGCACCGCGGCCATCATCAGGTCTTCCGTGCCCGTGACGGTGATGCGGTCGAACGTGATCGTAGCGCCGCGCAGGCCTTCCGGCGCTTCGGCTTCGATATAGCCATGAGTCTGGTGCACGCGCGCGCCGAGCTGCTCCAGCCCGAAAATGTGGAGATTGATGGGCCGCGCTCCGATGGCGCATCCGCCGGGCAGCGAGACGCGGGCGCGGCCGCAGCGGGCCACCAGCGGGCCGAGCACCAGGCTCGAGGCGCGCATCGTCTTGACCAGCTCGTAGGGCGCTTCCGGGGAAACCACGCGCGCGGTCCGCAGCAGAACGGACTCGTCCTCGACCTCCACGCTCGATCCGATATCCACCAGCAGGCGCTGCATGGTGCGGATGTCGCGGACGCGCGGAATGCGGTGCAGCACGACCGGCTCCTCGGTGAGGAGCGCGGCGGCCAGCGCCGGGAGGGCGGAATTTTTGGATCCGCTGGTAGGGATTTCGCCCGTGAGGGCGGTTCCCCCGGTAATGACGAATTTATCCATGGAGAGCTCTGGAGATTCTACCGCCGGCGGCAGCAAGGCGCTGTTCAGCCGCGGCCCGGTCGAGGCCGGTTTTTGCCATAACGATTGCAGTGCGTACACGGTTGCCCGCCTCTTCCAGAAGCTCGCCGGCGCGCTCATAGGAAACGTCCGCCGCGTTCGCGATAATTCGGCGAGCCCGGTCTTTTAACTTAGTGTTCGTCGGCTGGACATTGACCATCAGGTTCCCGTAAACATATCCGAGCCGGATGAACGCTCCCGTGGACAGCATGTTGAGTACCAGTTTCTGGGCGGTGCCGGCCTTGAGGCGGGTGGAGCCGGCCACCACCTCCGGACCGGGCAGGGGCGTAATCGGGATATCGACTGCGCGGGCCAGCTCCGAATCGGGCGTGCAACTGATCCCGATGGTCGTCGCGCCGAGGCGGCGGGCTTCGGCCGCGGCGCCTAACGCATAGGGAGTGCGGCCGGAAGCGGCCAGCGCGACCAGAACATCGCGCCCGGTGAAACCGCGAGCGAGCAGGTCGCGGGCGCCCGCAGCCGGGTCGTCCTCGCTGGCTTCGGTGGCGCGGGAAAGAGCGGGCTCGCCGCCGGCGATGATGCCCTGCACGAGGTCGGGCGGAACGCTGAACGTCGGGGGACATTCGGAAGCGTCCAGCACTCCCAGACGGCCGCTGGTGCCGGCGCCAATGTAAAAAAGACGACCTCCGTTTTCCAGGGCGGCAACGATTGCGTCCACGGCGCGCGCGATGGTGGGAATCTCACGACCGACGGCTTCGGCGACTTTGCGGTCCTCGGCATTGATGATGCGCAGCATCTCTTCCGTGGACACGGCGTCGATGGCCGCCGAGGCAGGATTCCGCTGCTCGGTCAGAAGAGTATCGAAACGCGGCATATCTGAGGTGGGCACGGCTTCTACCAGTGTCTCATTGCCGACAGTGGCCGCGCAGGTGCCTCGGTCGACGTTGAGGAGTTTGCCATGCTGCATTGGTCGCTGGTATTTCTGGTAATTGCGCTTATCGCCGGGATTCTCGGTTTCGGAGGAATCGCCGGCACGGCCGTAGGGATCGCGAAGATCCTCTTCGTACTGTTTCTGGTGATCTGGCTGGTAGCCCTGATTATCGGCCGACGGGTGGTTTAGCGCCGCCGGAAATCGCGGGCGGGGCATGCCCGATGGCTTGCCGGTGGCGTGCCCCGCACCAACTCGCCACCACCGCTTTACTGGTTCCCGCGCCGGCCGCCGCGGCCGCCCTGCTGCTGAGCGGGGGCGGGCTTATCCTGCTTTTCGCGGTTCAGCTCCCACATGTCAATCGACGGATCGGATTCGCCCAAAAGATACCGGGCGAAGTAGTCGGCGCGGCGCCAGGCGACGTAATCGGCGTCGGGCCCATAGGCGTGGCGCTGGCCGGGCAGAATCATGAAATCGAAGCGCTTGTTGGCCTTGATCAGCGCGTCGGCGAGCCGGTAAGTATTGCTGGGGTGGACGTTGTTATCGATATCGCCCGTGACCAGCATCAGGTGGCCCTTCAGGTTCTTCGCGATCTCCGAGTTCTTATCGATGGTGTACTCGAAGCGCACGTTGCCCTGGTCATCCGTCACTTCCTTCAGGCCGTTGTGCTTCTCGCTCCACGTGTTGTTGTAGATATTGTTTTCGTGGTTGCCGGATTCCGACCACCCGACTTTGAAGAAATCGGGATAAATCAGCATGGCGGCCGCGGTCATGAAGCCGCCGCCGGAATGGCCCCAGATGCCGACGCGGTCGATATCCATGAATGGATAGCGCCGCGCCAACTCTTCGATGGCCGCCTTCTTATCCGCCAGGCCGTAATCCCGCAGGTTGTGATACCCGAAGGTGTGATACCACTTGGAGCGGTGCGGATTGCCGCCGCGGTTGCCGATCTCGATCATGATGAAGCCCATGTTGGCCATCATGATTTGGTTGACGCGCGGATTGAACCGGTCCTGCACGCTCTCGGTCTGCGGGCCGGGGTACACATATTCGATCACCGGGTACTTCTTCGCCGGATCGAAGTCGAACGGCTTGTACATGACCCCGTAGAGATCGGTGATGCCGTCATCGGCCTTGACCTTGAATGGCTCGGGGAACTGGAACCCCGCGGCGAGGAGCGGCGCGCCATCCACCTTTTCGAGCGGCATCGTGTTCGCGCCCTGCGAGTCGTAGAGCGCCGATTCCGGTAGCGTATTTACGCGCGACCATGTATCCACGAAAAACTTGCCGGAATCCGACATGCTGACTGTGTGGGTGGCGTCCCCGGGATCGAGCAGTTTCATGCCGCTGCCGTCGAGGTTCGCGCGATAGAAGTGCTGGTAATAGGGATTCTCGCCATCCTCATGGCCGGACGCCGTCAGGTAGAGCGCGCGGGCCCTTTCGTCCACATCCGAAATATCCTCCGCGACGAACTCGCCCCGGTCGATCTGGTTCTTCAGCGTGCCGTCGGCTGCGTAGAGATAGTAGTGGCCCCATCCATCGCGTTCCGACCACCAGATCAGCTCCGCGCCGCTGCCGATGACCTTCACCGGCTTCGATTCGATGTAGACGTTCATGCGTTCCTGAATCAGCGGCTTGACCTCGCCCGTAGCGGTATCGGCAACGCACAGGTCGAGGCGGTGCATGTCCCGGCTGAGGCGCGTGAAGTACAGCTTGTCCGACCCCGGCGCGGCCCATAGCGGCTCGGTCTTATCGTGCTCGCGGGCGCGGCCGGTGGGCCGCTCGGATTCGATCTGGATGGTCTGGTCCTTGAAGGCATCGGCCTTGACGACCGTCCGGCTCTTCGCTGCCACGTCGAAGATTTCGAGCTGCGATTGCGGCGCTTCCGGCTCGCCCGGCATGGCATACGGGTACGTCTCGAGGGACGGCCGCGGATTGGCGAGCGCGTTGATCACCCAAAGCTTCGGGATCTTGCGCTGATCGCGGCGCACGAGCGCGAACTTTTTCGAATCGCGCGACCACGAGACGTTGACGGCGGTGCGGGCGTTCGGATTGTCGCGGCCGCCATCGGTATTCTCTTCCTGTTGTTGCTGCTGCTGGCCGCCCATGCCGCGGCCGCCGTAGGCGAAATCCTCGACGCCGTCTGTGGTGAGCTGCGTTTCGACAATCGATTTGTCGTTGGCGTCCTTCTGGGCTTTGGCGTAATTTGCGGCATCCATCATGTACAGGTTGTGGTTTTTGGCAAAAACGACGATACGGTCGTCGGGCGAAACGGACGCCCAGGCAGGCTTGCGCAGCGGGCGCTCGTCGAGCAGTTGCAGGCGGTTGGAGGCCAGCTCGTATTCGAAGGTGAGCTGCTTCTGGTCGCGCGGCGGGGGCGGAGCGAAGCGGCCGGCGCCGCGGCCGCCGAGTTGCTGCGGCTCGCCCGCTGCGGCGTCGTCCTCCTGGTTGTTGCTGCCGGTTGCGTCCGTGGCGCGGTCCGAGGTGAGGGCGGCGCCTTTCTTCTCGCCAGGGATGACGGCGTCGCGCGGCACGTTGACCTCGAACTGGATGGTGGTTTCGTTCTTGACGAAGCGGATCACCGTGATGGGCAGGTGCTGGGAATCGTACGGAAGGCCGGTAGCCGCGGTGAGAGCCGCTGCGAGCTTGACGGGGTCGAAGACGTAGGTCTTGGTCTTCTTCACGGGATCGACCAGGTAGAATTTGCGCCCCTTGGTGTTTTCGAAGCTGTACCAGAAGCGGTCGCCGGTGTCGAGCCAGTGCGGCGTCACCGCGAGTTCGAACACCAGCTTGCCGACCTTGGCGGGCGTCCACGCCGCCGCCAGTTCGTAATTGGCTTTCGTGTGCGGGACCGGCGCGGCGGGCGGGTTATCGGCGCGGACGCCGGGAAGAGCGGAAAACAGCAGCACAGCCAGAGCGGCGGCGACCAGGACGTAGCGGGCGAGTTTGGGGCGCATGTGAAGCTCCTTCGGGGAAAATGCTCGGATAGTCTGCCAATATAACGCAGCGCGAGGATGCTGGTAGTCCACACGTAGTGTGGATATAATGTGGATAGTGAAACGGATCAATGTCATTCTGCCGGAGGCGACGCTCCGCAGCATCGACCGGCTGTCCCGGCCGGGGCAACGAAGCCGGTTCATCGAGCGCGCGGTACAGCACTACATCGCGACCGCCAGCCCGGAAGCCTTGGAGGAGCGGCTGAAGCGGGCGGCCCTGCGGGATCGCGACTTGGACCTCGAAATCGCCAACGATTGGTACGCTGTGGATCAGGAAGAATGGCAGGCAAGCGAGAACGCCGAGACATCCAGGACTGGCCGAAGAGGGGTGAAATCCACCTCACGGCACTCGATCCGGCGGTAGGTCACGAGATCCGCAAGACGAGGCCGGCACTGATCATTCAGAATGATGTTTCGAACCGCTACAGCCAGGTCACGATGGTCGCGCCGATCACCTCCACGGTGCGCCTGCCGTTGTCGCCCCTCCACGTGCTTTTACCCGCCGGCGGAGCAACGGGGCTGGCGGTCGCGTCTGTCGCGCTGTTCAACCAGGTCAGAACCGTAGACCGCAGGAGGCTCGTCAAGCGCCTCGGGCGAATCGACGGGGCGCTGATGGACCAAGTGGACGAGGCGATTCGACTCGCGTTCGGGTTGGCTCCGGACCAGCCGGCACCAATCGCGCCCGCCGGCGTCTAATCCTGGCAGGAGGTGCGCATGGGAAAAGCCATCTTGCGGTGCGGCTGCGCGGGCGTCCTGGCAGCCGCAATTGCCGCGGCGCAGCCGCAGCCGGCGTTCTATGACGACCGTGAAGCGCAACCAGGACCCGAACGCGCGTGGGGTCGCCTTTCGGATTGCTACCTACAGGCCGGACCCGCCTGGTGAATCCGCCCCTATACATCATCATTTCGCTCGCCTACGATCTTCCGTTCCAGTCGCAGACCGGGCGGCTCTCCGGCGGTGCGGCGTGGGCGCGCTCGGAACGGTACGACATCGAAGCCACCGCCTGGCCATGGCCGTTCCTACGCGGCCCACAGTGTTCCTCATCATGGACCGCCTGGGATTGAAGCTCGAGCCCGCCAAAGGGCCGGTCGATGTTTACGTCATCGAGCGCGTGGAGGTCCCGCGGGGCAACTAAGGCAACACTCGTACGCGGTCTGCCAATCTGCCGGTATACAATCAAGAGCACAGGCATTCAGGATGCAAATCATACGAAGTCCCCAAGTCTTCGATGTCGTCGTGATCGGTTCGGGCGCCGGCGGCGGCACGGCGGTCAAGGTCCTGACGGACCGCGGCCTCAACGTCGCCCTGCTCGAAGCCGGGCCCATGCTCAATCCGATGCAGGATTTCAAGGAGCATGTCACGCCGTGGCAGGTCGATCACCGGGGCGCCGGCGCGCACGCCGAAATGTACTTCGGCCGCCAGCAGTGGGGCTACTTCGCCGCGCCCAACGGCTACTGGGAGGTCCCTGGCGAGCCCTACACCGTCGCGCAGGGCAGCACCTTCCGCTGGTTCCGGTCGCGCATCCTCGGCGGCCGCACCAACCACTACGGCCGCATCTCCCTGCGCTTCGCCGATTACGATTTCCAGCCCGAAGACGGCCTCGGCGATCCCTGGCCCGTCACCTACGCCGAAATGTCGCCCTGGTACGACAAGGCCGAGGGCTTCATCGGCGTCACCGGCACCAAAGAAGGACTACGCACCGCGCCGGACGGTAATTTCCTCCCGCCGATTGCGCCGCGCGTCCACGAAATCCTCATCCAGCGCGCCTGCAAGAAGCTGAACATCCCGTGCATCCCCTCTCGCATGGCGATGCTGACCAAGCCGCTCAACGGCCGCGCCGCCTGCCACTACTGCGGGCAATGCGGCCGGGGCTGCCACACCGCGTCGGCGTTTTCCTCCAGCCAGGCGATGATCTTCCCCGCCATGAAAACCGGCCGCCTGACCGTGATCACGGGCGCGATGGCGCGCGAGCTGGTGACCGGCGCGGGCGGCAAGGTGACCGCGGTTTCTTACGTCGATAAGGCCACGCGCTCGGAAAAGCAGGTGCGCTGCAAAGCCGTGGTCGTGGCGGCGAGCGCCTGCGAATCGGCGCGCCTTCTGCTGAATTCGAAGATCGCCAACGGCTCCGGCCAGGTCGGCCGCAACCTCACCGACACCGTCGGCTTCGCCATGAGCGGCTACGTCCCCGCGCTCTCCGGCCTGCCCCGCCACAACTGCGATGGCATCGGCGGCATGCATCTCTACGTGCCGTGGTGGCTTTACGAGGATAAGACCAAGGACTTTCCGCGCGGCTACCACATCGAGCTCGGCGGCGGCTTCGGGATGCCCGAGCTCGGCAGCTTCGCCGGCCAGTGCAACCGCCACGAAGGCTACGGCAAAGCGCTCAAGGAGAAGATCCGCGAAGAGTACGGCGCCTACGTGCACTTCTCCGGCCGCGGCGAGATGATCCCGAATAAAGATAGCTACTGCGAGATCGACCCCTCCAAGACCGACGCCTGGGGCATTCCGGTCCTCCGCTTCCACTGGAAGTGGAGCGAGCACGAGATCAACCAAGTCAAGCACATGGAGAAGACCTTCGCCTCGATCATCGAGACCATGGGCGGCACGCCGATGGGCCGCGCTCCGGCTCCCGACCGCGCGATCTCGACCGGCGGCACCATCATCCACGAAGCCGGCACTGTGCGCATGGGCAAGGATCCCAAAACCAGCGTGTTGAATTCCTACTGCCAGTCCCACGAGGTGAAGAACCTGTTCGTCTGCGATGCCGCCCCGTTTGTCAGCAACCCGGATAAGAACGTGACCCTCAGCATCGTGGCATTCTCCTGGCGGGCCTCGGAATATCTGGCCGAAGAAATGAGGAAGGGCAATGTCTAATTCGGATCTCTCGCGCCGCCAGTGGCTCGCCGGCATCGCCGCCGGCGCGGCGCTCGTCACCGCGGCGGACGCGCAGCAGGCCCGTGAAGCTGCGAGCGCCGCGGCTTACGCGCCCAAGGCCCTGACGGCCCACGAATACGCCACGCTCGAGCGCCTGAGCGACCTCATCATCCCCGCCGACGAGCATTCCCCCGGCGCGCTTGAAGCCAAAGCCGCCGCCTTCATCGATTTTCTCTGCGGCGCCAGCGAGGAGATGCGCGATATCTACACCGGCGGCCTCATGTGGCTCGACGAAGCGATGGCGCACAAGTACGATGGCAAGACGTTCCTCGAAGCCGCGCCCGCCGAGCAGACCGCCATGCTCGACCTGATCGCCTACCGGCGCAACGCCTCGCCCGAGCTCAACCCCGGCATCCAGTTCTTCGCCTTCTGCCGCCGCATGGTGGCCGACGCGTATTACACCACGCCCATCGGCTACAAGGATGTCGGCTACATGGGCAACAGCGGGATGGCGCAGTTCAGCGTGCCGCAGGAGGCGATCGACTACGCCCTCAAGCGCAGCCCGCAGTAGGGGCCGGCCACGGCCGGCCCGCGGCCTAACACTTGAAATCCTGAAACGTCGAGTGCCGGTCCGAGCCGTGCTCCAGCGCGAGATCGCGCCGCTCGTAATCCAGGTGCAGAGCCGAGACGATCATGAGCGCCTCCGGCACTTGCATCCGCAGCGTGAACGGCGCGTCCGGGTCGCTTTGCACGCCCGTGAACAGCTCCGAAACCAGCAGGTGGCGGCACGCCAGCGGCGGGAACGCATCCAGCGTCTTCTCGGCCATTAACCCCGAGGCGCCGAACAACTGCAGCCGCGGCGTGCCCGCCTGATCGTCTTCGAATTCGATGTTCATCACGGCGAGCAGGCAGTCGCGTCGCCCGCGCATCACGTGAACGCCGCTCACGATGTAATCCGTCGCCAGCCCGCCGCGCCCGTCGGCGCGCCGGTACGCCTTCGCCACATTGCCACCCGGCCGGAAGTGGGTGAACGCTACCCGCCCCCACTCCGCGGCCCGCACTTCGACCTTCAGCAGCGAGTGCGACGTCTTGGGAATCGTGGCCACCCCGAGGCCGCCCGAAAAGCCCTCCGGCAGCGGCAGGCCGCGGCAATCCATCGCAGCGCTCTGAAATTCGCCCAGCCGCAGCAGGCCCTGATCGGCGTGCGCGGCCGGCGTCACGCGCGACGCAAACCCGTCATCGCGGTTGGAAACCCACGCGATATCGCCCTTTCCGGTGGTCACGAACGGCATGAGCCAAAGTGCCTCCTCCTGCCAACGGCTGGCGCTGAAGTAAACGCGCGATTCAAGCGTCACTCCGCCGGTTCGCAGACCGCGGAAGATCATGGGCGTATAGACCAGAGCCTGCGCCGGAAACGAACGGTTCGCGCCGTACGGCGTCGCGCGCGCCTTCTTGATCGGTGCGTCCGCCGCGAAGTGCAGCGGATGCTCCACCGTAAAGCTGCCGCCCTGCCGTCCCTTCATAAAGGTGTACGCGAACGCCGCCTTGTCGCTATCATTCCGCACGACCACGACACCGCCCGCGGCCAGTTTCGGCTCGGCGAGAGGCGCAATTGCCAGCGCCTCGCCGGGCGTCTCGGCCGGCTTCAGATCCGCCAGTGAGTAAAGCACGCTCTGGTGCGGGCGTAGCCGGTACGGCCGCTCGACCGCCGCGCGCCCCATCCGGTCCACCACCCGGACCACGCCCCACGATGGCTCCTCATTGGGATTGAAGAGCGCGAACGCGCAGTGATACTCGGACAGGGCGGGAAACGGCATCGAATAGTTGAAGCGGCCGAACACCTGCTGCGGCGGCGCGGGCTGGGCGTGCACGTTATCGAAATTCGAGGGCAGGTTCCAGCGAACGAAGCCCGCGCTGAACAGATCGCCCGCGTGCGTCATCTGCCCCGACGAGGGCGCCACGCGAATCTTCGCGCCGCCGAAAAAGGCATCCCGCCCGGAGAGCCGGCGCGGATCGAGCAGCGTGGGATGCATGGCCCGCACTTCGAACCGGCCATCGCGGTCGAGCGCCAGCGGCTTGCCCGAGGCATCGTACAGCAGCACCTCGTATTCGGTGGCGAAATGCGGATCGCGGTAACCGTCCGCTCCGGGAAAGCACGTCGCGGTCAGCAGGATCTCGGTCGATAGACTTTGCGCGGGATCGACGACTACGAACGGCGCGGCGATATCGAGCCAGCACGCCGGAGCCGCGGACGGCGCGGGCCGGGCCGCCGCCGGCACCGCCAGCAGCGACCCGGTTATGCCGGAGAGGAACGTCCGCCGATCGATCGTAACCATGGCCCTACCCGTAGGGGCCGGGCATGCCCGGCCCTCACCGAGGCGACGCGGTGAATCAGAAGTTCAGCCGGACCAGAAACTCGATAATGCGCGAGCCCGGATCGACCGTGCCCGAGATATCGCGGTACGCGTTCGAAGGCCCAAGCTGCCCGAAGGTGGACGCCGTATTGTTCCCCGATGGCGGAATGAAATTCGTCAGGTTCAAAACGTCCAGCGCCGATCCCCGGATCAGCAGGTTCACACGCTCCTTGATCTGAATTTCTTTCTGCAGGTTGATGTCGAAGTGCCGCTGCCATGGCGCGTAGACGTAAACTATTCCGCCCAACTGGCCGGCCGGCGCGGGGCTGACGTAAGGCGCGTTCGGATCGACCTGCGCCGGCGTCAGACCGTTCACATTGAAAGCCGCCTGCGTGTTGTAGATGAAGTTGGTGTTGTTGCCGCTGTTCAGACCGGCGGTGGACGTGGTTGAAGGCGGCGGCAGATAGTAGATCAGGCCGCCGTTCGGACCAGGCAGGCTGGTCTTGTAAATGCCGACCATGCTCTGCAGTTGGCTCACCGTGATATTGTGCAGCACGACTCCCGAACCAGGCGCCGTCCCGGCGCTGTTAAATGTGCCGAGTCCGTTCAGGAACAGCGGCGTGCCCGACTGCAGCCGCACCACGCCTGCGATCTGCCAGCCCTCCAGGATCTTTCGCGCTACGACGTTCGAAATCCCGAAGTGCCGGCCGTTCCCGAAAGGAAGCTGATAGATCCAGTTGAACTTGATGGCGTTGCGGATATCGAAGCTCTCCGGCGCCTTGTCCAACCCAAGATTGCGTAGCGTCGTAGGCGTCGAAAAGTCGCTCGAACTGGCTGTCGCCCCCATCGCCAACGCCTTGGCGAAGGTGTAACTACCCTGGAACTGCAGGCCGGACGAAAGTCTGCGGCGGAACTCGACCGTCGCCGCGTCGTAATAGGAAGCGCCGAGGTTGGCCAGCACGTACGAACCGCCGCCCGCCACAGTCGGGTTTAACACGAAGAAGTTGGCCGGGTATCCCGCATTGGTCAGCGACGTCATGCGGGTCGCATTGGTCGCGATGGAGTTCGCCAGCGACCCTGCCTGACCCATCATCAGGTAAGTCGCTGTGGTGGTATCCGTGGTGTTGCCGATGGCCGTCTGGATGATCGGGATCGGCTTCTGCCCCGGCAGCCCCTGGTTACCGTAATTATTCGTGGTCTGGTTATAGATGTTGCCGCCGCGCGCAATCGCGAGGTTGTTGGCCGCGATCTGGAATTCGCTCAGGAACCCGTTTTCCAGGATGTTCACTTCGTTCAGGTTGAGCTGCCGCCACAGATCCGTTCCATGATTGCCGTTGTACCGGATTTCGACCACCGTGTTGCGCTGAATTTCCCGCTGATAGCCAATGTTCCAGCTCTGCACGTATCCCATCTTCAGGTTGGGATCGATGCCGTTCAGGCTGCACGTGAAGCAGGCCGAGATCGGGTAACTGGGCGTGCTCGCGATCGAGGAGACGCGCGAGGGCAGCGTGGTATCGCTGAAATTGACGCTGCCGCCCGGCCCGAAGTTCGCGGGATACGTCGTGGGCGAGGTCGAGGCATCGACGGTGATGCCCTGGTTGGAGGCGAACAGGCTCTGGTAGACTCCCATGCCCTCCCGTACGGTCGCGATCGAGTAGCCCGCGCGCAGCACCGCCGCGCCTTCATGGCTGCCGGTAAAGATCTTAAGAAAGCCGTCCTTGGGCTTGATCTGGTAAGCAACGCCGACCGACGGCGCCCACACCAGCGGCGGGTCGTAGGGGCTGCCGTTGATCTGCGTGTAGACCGGCGCCTGGCCGGTCAGCGTGCCGGGGCTGAACAGATGGCCGACCCCGGAAACGCCCCACAAGCCCGCATACGAGACCTCCGAATAGAGCCCGTTTTCATTGACAAACGCGAACTGTTTTTCGGCGCGCAGCCCGAGATTGACGCTCAGGTTCGGAAGGGCGCGCCACTGGTCCTGAATGAACAGACCCATTTCGCGCATGTGATCGCGGTCGATCGGCGCCGTCATCGCATACTGGTGGGTCTTCTCATCGAGCACGAGCTGCTGCGTAATCTGCGAAACCCGGCCGGTCACATCCGCATAGAGGTTCGCCGCCTGGCTCTGCTGCGTGGAGGTCGAGCCCGGCAGAGTCGATGAATTGAAAATCGAGGTGCTGCCGTTGAAGATCGGATCGTTACTGGCGATGCCGAAGGTGATGCTTGGAATCTCCCCGCGGCCGACGATCTGCTGCCATAGGTTGATCTGATCGAAGTTCCCGCCGAAGCTGATCACGTGCGATCCGCGGAGGAACGTCATCGTGTCTCCCACGTTCTTCACCGGCGCGTTGCGGCGCTGCGGGCCGGACGTGGTCGTCACGCCGGAAAGGCTCGTGCCCGGACTCGCGAAACTCGGCACGAACCCGCGCCACGGCGCGAACAGCCCCGGCGCGACGGCGTCGAAGAACAGCACCGTGCCGCCGTTCAACCCGCCCCGGAACTCGTTCGTCAGGTGAGGGGTGAGCACGGAGCGCAGCGACACCGTCCCATCGAACCGGTTGCTCCGCTGCCCCGTATTGACATTCGAAAACAACACCGTGCCGCCGCCCGGAAAATCGGGAACGATACCGTTCAGAAAATCCGGGATCGAGGTGTAGCCGTCGAAGTTATAGACCAGCGAAAACGTGTGATTCTGGTTGATGTTGTAATCGATGCGCGTGGTGTAGAAGTTGCGCGAATCGGTGCCCGTCGGCTGGTAGCTCGTGGTCAGCGTGTTGTAGTCGTTCCCCGACTGGTTGTTCTTCACGATGCCGTTGGCCCCGAGCTGCTGCTCGAGCGCATACGTCTTGGCCAGCAGCGGGTCGGGTGTCGTGGTATACGCTCGCGAGCCGGCCGGCGCCGGGTTCGCGGCCGCCAGTTGCAGCAGGTTCACGCTGCGCACCGTTCCCGTGTTGTCCCGATAGGTATAAATGCCGCTTGCGGCGCTGGGCGTCAGGTACGTCCGGTTATACAGATTCGTGCCCGGATACCGGTACAGCTCGACATTGCCGAAGAAGAACAGCTTGTTCTTCTTGATCGGTCCGCCGATATGTCCGCCGAACTGGTTCAGCTTCACGATGTCGCGCGGCAGCCCGGCCTGATTGTTGAAGAAGAAATTGGCATTGAAAAACGTGTTGCGGTCCTGCCAGAAGCCGCCGCCGTGCCACTCGTTGGTTCCCGATTTCGTGACGAACTTGATCTGCGCCCCGCCCTGTGACGTGCTGTCGACCCCGGCGGCCGAGCTTTCGAGCGTCACTTCCTGCAACGCATCGACGGACGGATAAATATAGCTGAAATAGCCGTCCGACGACTTCAGGTTGTTGTCCTGCGTGTTCATGCCGTCAATCGTGACGTTCAGCGCGCCCTTGGGCAGCCCGTTCACCGTCGAACTGCGCGGCGTAGTCGGGGTCTGCGTGCCCGGCGCGTCCACCAGCAGCTCGACCGCATTGCGGGTCGCAAACGGGAGATCCGTGAGCTGCTTCCCCGTCAGGTTCGTGCTCACGTCGGCCGTGGCCGCCTGCACAATCTCCGCTCCCGCTGAGACCTCGATCGTCTCCGCCGTCTGTCCGACTTCCAGCTTCACGTTGACGGTTCCCGGCACGCCGACGCTTAGAGCGACGTTGTCCACCGCCCCCGTCTTGAAGCCGGCCTTGGTGACCGCAAGCTTATAGGCGCCCGCCGGTATCGAGGGGATCGCATACTCGCCCCGGTCGTTGGTGGATGCCGTAAACTTCGCACCCGTAGCGGCGTTGGTGGCCGTCACGCTCGCGCCGGGAACGGCAGCTCCTGAAGGATCGGTCACGACACCATTGACGGAGGTGACGTCGACCTGAGCAAATGCGAGCGCCGCCGTGAGAGACAACAAGACGAGAAATCGCGTCATCTTTACGCTTCCCTTCAACAAAATGTCTGTAATCCCCGAAGCCGACTTTATTGCGGGCTATTGTACAGGAATCTCCTGAGGGAGTTCAACATTCTGCGGGGCATTTTCAGAGACTGTCCGGAAGATACTACGCCGGCTCTTCCGCAGCCCCGATTCGTGGCACAGGGCAGGCCGAAACCTGCCCTGCCCGTGCACTCAAAATTGCAGCCGAAGCCCGAATTGCACGATGCGCGAAGTCACGCCGCCGCCGCGAGCCGTGTCGAAAGTGGTCGTCAACTGGCCGAAAGTCGTGCTGTCCAGCGAGTTGCTGGGCCCGGCGAAGTTCGCGTTATTGAAGACATCGAACGCCTCCAGTCGGGCCTGGAACCGCACACGTTCCCAGATCTGGACATCTTTGATCGCGGAAAGATCCTGATCGAAAAACCGCGGCAGGCTGAAGGCATCGAACGCCGTGTTGCCGATCTGCCCCGGCGCCGGGACCGCGAGGCACGGCGTGCTTTGGCCGGCGGTGCAGAAATTCACCGTGCTGGTCGAGCCTTTGATCGTGAACAGACCCGAGGCGGGATTCAGCCAGAAGACGCCATTGCCGGTCCGGTACACCCCGATGTTCGACTGAAGCTGCGCCGCCGTCATGTTCGCGATCATCGCGGTCGATGTCAGGCCCGACCCGGTCGTCGTGCGCGAGAGAACGCTGAGCGGCGCGCCCGTCGACCAATGCGTGTTGCTGTTGAACGTCCACCCGCCCACGATCGCATCCGCCCAGCGCGGCATCGCCGCGCCGAAATGCCGCCCGCGGCCCACCGGCAGCGGGTACTGCATCAGCGCGCCGAAGGAGTGCTTCACGTTGATCGCGGCCACGAACTTGTCGAGCCGCGTGTTGGCCAGTGACTGGTAGCTCTGGTTCTCGCTCTGCGACTCGCCGAAGGTCGTGTCCGCCAGCACTTTGCTGAAGCTGTAGTTTGCCAGCAGAAACAATCCGCTCGACATGCGGTGCTGCACCTGCACCTCGAGCGCGTCGTAGTAGGACCACCCCGCGTTGCTCACCAGGTTGGCGCTCGCCGCCCACGGATCGGCCACGAAGAAGTTCAGCGGGAACAGGGTAGGGTTATTGGCGTTCGGTCCCAGCACGTTGGTGCGGTAAGTGGGCGAGGTGCGAATCGTGTTGAACATCGAGTAGATGTTGTTCTGCTGCAGGTTCGTGATGAAGGTGCTGTTGCCGTAGCCGGAGCTGGCCGCGACGCCCGTGAACATCTTGTCCAGCAGCGGCGTGGGCACCTGTCCGGGCAGGCCGTTGTTGGCGAATGTGCCGGTGATCTTGTTCGCCACATTGATGTTCAGATTGTTCTGCGCGTTCACAAATTCCTGCAGCAGCCCGTTCGTCCCGAGGTTGAGCTCGTTGATGCTGTACGAGCGGTACTGCTTCACCGCGTGGTTGCCCACGTACCGCGCCTCGAGGGTATAGTGCTTCGCCAGCTCGCGCTGCACGCCCAGGCTCCATTCGAGCACGTATGGCGTTCGCAGGTTGGGGTCGAAAGCCGTCAGATTCGCCGTGCCGCCGCTGTTGATCCAGTTGGCCACCTGGGAAACCGGAAAGGATCCGTTGCTCGTCGGCACCGGCAGCGGCAGGCCGCTCGTGGCGAACACGCCGGCCGGCGTGCTGTTCGAGAACGTGCTGAACAGGCCGGTGTTGGAGGTCGTCGCCGGCGTCCAGAAGGTGAACCCGTCCTGCACGTAGTGCGTCGAGAAATTGGCGCGGATCGACGTCTTGCCGTCGCTGCCCGGCGCGTACGCCACACCCAGGAATGGCGCGAAATTGTTCAGGTCGCGGTTGGTCACCGGATGCCCGTTGCTGCCGCCCTGCAGCGTCAGCGTGACGTCCGTCGCTCCGTTGGTGTTGCCCGGCTGGAAGTAGGCGCCGATCGGCGTCGGCCCGAACAGCGAAGCCACGTTATTCTGCGGCAGCAGCACCAGGCCGTTGCGCGCGTCGTACGGGCCCTGATACTCCCAGCGCGTGCCGTATTGGAACGTCAGGTTGCGCCTGGCCTTCCACGCGTCCTGCCAGTAAAACGCCAGGTTCTGCTGCACCGGCGTGTAGTTCTCCGGCTTTCCCGCCACGTAGCCGGAAGTCGGCGAGGTGTGGTTGAAGCCCTGCGCAATCGAGCCGAGCATGCCCGTAATGTCGCTGAAAATAGAATTGGCCAGCGTGAGCTCCGCCGCGCTGATGCCGGGCAGCGTCGCCGTGCTCAGGTTGTTCGGGTTCGCCGGGTTCGTCCCCAGGCTCACCCGCGGGTACACCGTGTTCCAGAAATACGAATCCGCGAGCAGCCAGCGGTACTCGCCGCCGAAGCGCATCTGGTGCGTTCCCTTCACCCAGGCGTAATTGTCGATGAACTGCCGCTCCGGCGTGTTGCGTCCTTGCGGCAGGTTGGTGGTGGTCTGGATCGGGCTCGTCACCGTCGAATAGGCCACCTGCGCGCCGCCTGTCTCGGTGAACATGTTCCCATACGCGAAGCTCACCGGCGCGCGCTGGAAGCCGAAGCGGAATTCATTCGTCATGTGCTCGTTCAGCACCGATTCGAGCGCCCACACCGCCACCTGCCGCGTGGAAATCTGCCCGCCCGACCACGGCGCGCCGGGGAAAGGCGGCTCATTGCTGTTCAGGAAATCCGGCGCCGTATTGAACAGCGACTCGTTGAAAACGAACTCGATCGAATGCTTCGACGTGAGCTGGTGGTCGGCGCGCACCGTGTAGCGGTCGGTGTTGTTGATGCCCGCCAGGTTCAGCGCGATGCAGCGGATGTTGATGCCGTCGCCCGAGCCGCATCCCGCGTCGGTGTAGCCCGATTGCGGCACGTACTTCTGGTAAATCGCCATGGTCGTCTGGTTGATCGAGGGATGCGCGCCGTTGATCGTCCCGACGTTCAGCAGGTTCACCGTCACCGGCCCGCCGCCCGTCGTCGGCGTATACGTGAACAGCCCCTGCTCGGCCGCGGCCGTCATCACCGTGCGGGTCCGCGGCTGCGCGCGCGGCTCGCGATAGCCCTCGTAGGCGAAAAAGAAAAACGTCTTGTTCTTGCCGTGATAAATTTTCGGCAGCCACACCGGCCCGCCGATCGTCGCCCCGAGGCGGTTCTGGTGCTGGAACGGCCGCGCCGTGCCGCTCTGGTTGTTGAACCACGTGTTCGCGTTCAAAAAGTTATTGCGCTGATACCAGTAGACCGACCCGTGCAGGTCGTTCGATCCGCGCTGCGTCACCATCGAAACCTGCGCCGAGCCGAACCCCGCATCCGCGCCCACGCCCCCGACCGTCACGTTGAATTCCCCGATCGAATCCGCCACCGGGGCGCTCAACGCGAAAAACGCGCTCGTCTTGACGAAGTTGTCCTGCACGTTGATGCCGTCCTGCGTCAGGTTCGTGGTGTTGCCGCGCAAGCCGTTGACGAATGCGTCGCCGCCGGTAACGCTGGTGATGTTCGGCGTCAGGATGCCCGCGAACGCCTTCACCAGGTCCATGGGATTCCGCGTGGGCAGCGGAATCTCATCCAACTGGCTGCGCGTGATGGTGTTCTTCAGCTCCGCCGATTCCGTCTGCACCACCGCGGTCTGCGCCTCCACCACCACTTCCGTGCCGGCCTTCGCGACCTCCAGCTTGATCGGCACTTTGGTCACGTTGGAGACCTCCACCGCTACCCGCGCCACCTCCGCCCGCGCGAATCCGGGCTGGTCCACCCGAAGGCTGTAAGTGCTGTTCGGAAGATTGGTGAAGGTAAACTCGCCCTTGGCGTCCGTGGTGAGCTTATATTCCTTGCCAGTGTCGAGGTCCCTGGCGGTGACCGTCGCGCCCGGCACCACCGCATCCGTCGGGTCGGTGACGGTGCCGGTCAGAGTACCGGTCAAAACCTGGGAAAATGCAGCCGGAAGCAGGCAGACCGCGATGGCGGCGATGGCACATGCGGCCCTCCAAGAACGAATGCAGGAAGAGCGTCCCCGGGACATCGAAACCTCCGTTTACGCAGACATCCTTCGGTGTGGGGCAGGCTGCCGGGAGCCCCCTCACAGCCGTGGTGAGTCGAAAGATTTCCGGTATTATGTCCCAAGCCCGCCGGGAATGCAACAAGATTCGGGGTGCAAAATCTCTCAGGAGATGTTAAAAAATCTAGCGCTTGCGGCCGGCCGGCTGCGTGAGATCGACGCCCGCCGCCCGCAGCGCCGCGTTCGCGGAAACGTATTCCAGCTTCGGCGCGAGCCGTCGGATGCCGTCGAAGACGAAGAACCGCGCCCCCTCGTCGATGCCCACGCGCCCGGACGTGACGCCGCGCGCATGCAGGCCCTCCACGATGCGCTGGTACGGGCTCTCGTCCTCCTGCCAGATGCGAATCTCCTCGCCCGGGCGGATCAGCTCGCGCGCGCGCATTTCCTCAAAGCCCGGCACCACCCACACCGGCCCGCCCTTTGCAGGCAGCACCACGGCGAACGTGCGCTCGCTCTTGCCCCAGCGCACACCCGTTAGGTACAGCATGGCCGGCCCCGGCTCCAGCACGACCGCCGCAAGGCCGAACTCCTTCATAGCCGACTGAAGCTTCGCCAGCCGGGCGGCAAAATCGGGGGTGGAATTACTCTGTGGCATTTCTGCGTCTCCGCTCTCTGCGTCCAATCATCAGCCTCAGCTTTCTCCACTACCCGAACGGCTGATCGATCGCCGGGCTCTGCTTCGTGAACATCCGCGCGCCCGATTCCGTGATGTACATGCAGTCCTCCAGCCGCACGCCGAATTCTCCGTAAATCGCGATGGTCGGCTCGTCGCTGAAGCACATTCCGGGCTCGATCTTCGTCCGGTTCCCCTTCACCAGGTACGTCCACTCGTGCCCGTCCAGGCCGATGCCGTGCCCGGTGCGGTGCGGCAGTCCCGGGACTTTATAGCCCGGCCCGAAGCCCGCATCCGTGATCACCTTCCGCGCCGCCGCATCCACCGATTCGCATGCCGCGCCCGGCTGCGCCGCCGCCAGCGCGGCGTCCTGCGCCTCGCGCTCGATCTCCCACACCTCCCGCTGCCGGGCCGTCGGCTTGCCGAACACCGTGGTGCGCGTGATATCGGACTGGTAGCCTTCGACCGTGCACCCGTCGTCGATCAGCACCATGTCGCCCTCCCGCAACTGCTGCGGTTGAATGCTGCCGTGCGGAAACGCCGTATACTTGCCGAAAATCGCCATGGCGCCGCCGTTCACTCCCAGCGCCCGGTACGCCGCCGCAATATTCGCGCTCAGCTCGCGCTGCGTCATGCCCTCGCGCAGCGTGGCGAACGCCGCCTTGTATGCCGCGATCGTGATGTCGTTGGCGCGCTGCATCAGCGCGATCTCGGCCGGCGATTTGATCATCCGGCATCCGGCCGTGACCGCGTCCGCGCTCACGTACTCCGTCCCAGCCGTCGCGTGGCGCAGCCCGTCGAACACGCCGAACGGCACGCGCTCCTCGATGCCGATCCTGGTGATCCCGCCGCGATCCGCCAGGGCGTGCGCCGCCGTGCGATACTTCAGCGCAGGATCTTTCCAGATCCGCGCTTCGCCCGCCAGCTTGCTCTCCGGCGGCTCGGGCGCCACCCACACCGGCGCGCCCGCGGCCGGCAGCACCCACAACACCTCGGCCGCCCGGCTGCCCGTGAAGTAGAACAGGCTCGACCCGCCCGCCATGACGACGGCGTCCATTTTGTTCTGGCGCATCAGCCGCCGCGCCTTTTCGATGCGCGCGTGGCGCTCCTCGTCCGTGATCGGTTGAATCCCCTCCGTCATCGGCTTCAGCTTCCGGATGGCTTCGGGCACATCCTGCCCCTGTGGCATTGGCCGGCCCAGGGCCGCAACCCCGGCCGCGGCGGACGCGATAAAAAGTCGGCGGTTCATGCTAGCTCACCAGCGCTTTCTCGAGCGCCGCCACCGGATGCCGGTTGTGCCACTCGGTCGCCTGCTCGTAGGCCAGCGCCACGCGCAGCGGCGAGCCCTCGTCGTAAACCTTGCCGATGAAGCCGATGGTCCGCGGCACCGGCGTTTTCTCGCCGCTTTGCAGCGTCGCATCCGTGAAACCGCACTTCGCCACCACCTGCGGGTTCCCCGTGAGATTCGTCGTGGTCAGCAGCGCGTTCGACGGAATCACCACCACGTCCCAATCCTTCATAAACGCTTCGAACTTCTCCACCAGCAGCGTCCGCGCCCGCTGCGCCCGGATGTACTCCACCGCCGGCACCAGCCGCGAGCTGCGGAACGTATTCGGCCAATCCTGCGCCGCCTGGCCCTTCAACGTGCGCACCTGCCCATCCCGCGTGATGTCGTCGAACGCCGCCGCGCCCTCCGCTTCGAGCAGGAACCGCACCTGCGTCAGGTCCTCCTGGAAGTCCACGGGCGTCATCTCCACGCCGGCTTTCTTGAGGTCGGCGAGCGCCTGGTCATAGAGCGCCTTCTGCGGCCCCTGCATGCGGTCGAACGCCGATTGCAGCACGCCGATCTTCATGCTCGTGAGCGGCCGGCGCGGTTCCCAGTGGAACGGATCGGCGCCCACCGTGCGGTCCTTGCCGTCTGGCCCGTACACCGCATGCAGCACCAGCGCCAGATCCTCAACGCCGCGGCAGATCGGCCCGATCTTGTCCATCGTCCAGCTCAGCGCCATCGCGCCATGCCGGCTGACGCGGCCGTAGGTCGGCCGCAGCCCGGCCGTCCCGCACTGCGTGCTCGGCGAAACGATCGAGCCGAGCGTCTCCGTTCCGAGCGAGAAGCCCACTAGCCCGGCCGACGTCGCCGAGGCCGACCCCGCCGAGGAGCCGCTCGATCCCTGCTCCAGATTCCACGGGTTTTTCGTCCGCCCCTGGAACCACAAATCCCCCATCGCCAGCGCGCCCATCGAAAGTTTGGCGATCAGCACCGCGCCGGCCTTGTTCAGCCGTTCGATCACCGTCGCATCTTCGTTCGGCACACGGCTCTGGAACGGCTCCGCGCCCCAGGTCGTCGGGATGCCCTTGGTGTCGAAAAGGTCTTTGACTCCGTACGGGATCCCGTGCAGCGGCCCGCGATAGCGCCCGGCGCGAATCTCCTGATCGGCCGCGGCCGCCTGCTCGAGCGCCAGCGACTCCGTCAGCGTCACGTAGCACAGCAGCTTCGGCCCGTATTTCTTCATGCGCGCCAGGTACATTTTCGTGAGGTCCGTCGAGGTGATGGCGCGGGAATGGATCAGCGGCGCGATGCGCGTCACCGGCCAGAAGGCGACCTCCTCCAGATTGGCCGGCGCCGTATGGTGGCCGCGCCGCGAAGTCACGACGGTCGGGAAGAACCGCTGCGGACCGTGGATCGGCTGCCGGTCCGGCAGGCCGGGATGGAACGCAAACGCCGGCTCCGTGCCGTATGGAACGTCGATTTTGCGCAGCGCCTCGTAGTTGTACAGCGCGCTGTTGACGCGCCGCAGCATCAAATCGAGCTCGCCGTCCTGAAAATTGAGACCGAGCAGCGTCAGCGCAGCCGCCACCTGTTCTTTGGTGATGCGCATCGGCTGCTGCTGGAACCCGCCGCGGCCGCCGCGCCCACCCTCGCCCGGTGCCGTCGTCGCGGGGGGAGTGGTGGCCGGAGGCCGCTGCTGGGAATTGGCCGCGCTTGCCGTGGAAAGCAGGCCCAAAAGCTGAAGCCAGGTTCGACGATCCATAAGGATCAATCATACCCGAGCCTGCTGTTGGGCGCCTTCTCACGATCCGGCGGCTTGGCCCGCGCCGCCGTGAGACCCCGCCGGCTCTCGCCGTGCCTCGGCGCCTCCGTGTCTCGGCGGTAATTTTGCTATCCCGCCTTGCGAATGTACTTCCCCGGATGGTCCTGAAACTTCGTCTGGCAATCCTGCGAGCAGAAGTAATACATCTGGCCGGCGTACCCGGCTTTATGGGGGGCCTTGGCCTCATCCAGCTTGCAGCCGCAGACCGGGTCTTTCGTATATACCCGCGAATGATCGGAGTAATCCACCTGCCCGTACGTACCGAAAGTTACATCCAATCCCGTCTTATGTCGCATCGCGACGCCTCTACTTCAATGGTAGCGGCTAGAAGAAAAACGCGCGCCACGTCGCGACGGCCAGCGCGTGCGTCACCACACCCGCCCGGATGCCGCCCGCCTGATTGCGCGCGCGCCCGCAGCACCACCCGAGCACCCCAGCCACGATCGCCCACCGCCAGTTCGGAAACGGGAAGCTCGTAAACCAGAGGTGCATCAGGCCGAATGCCGCCGATGCGCCGGCAAGCGCCGCGCCCCGGCTGCGCAGCCACTCTTCGAGCCAGCCCTGCAGCACGCCCCGGAACAGAAACTCCTCGGAAAGGGCGATGACCCAGAGGAATCCCAGAAAGGTCGCCGCCACGCTCCACGCCGGCACCGCGTGCGGCCTCACCCGCACAGCGTGCAGCACCAGCGCGAGCGGCAGCCCGAAGAGCACGAAGTAGAGATAGTGCAGCGCGCCGATCCGCCATTCCCGCGCCGCCGGCAGGAAACCGTAGCCGGTCTCCGCGAGGCCGCGCGCCACCATCAGCGCCGTCACCGTCATCTGGATCAGGACGATATGGCTGAGCACCGCCATCTCGCGCTGCAGTCCGCCGTACAGCGGCCGGTAGACTGCATCGGAATAGTGGCCCAGCAGCACCGCCGCCGGCAGCGCCAGGAACGCGAGGTCGAGCGTCCAGTGCCGCGGCAGCACGGTGTGCCACAAGCCCAGCGCCAGCGCCAGGGCCGCCACTCGCGCCAGCCCCATCCATTGGAATTGCGAAGCGCCGCAGCAGCAGATCAGGTACGGCAACACCGCGGACACGAACAGGTATGCAGGAAGCTGCCGCGCTCCGATCCGCGCCCGCACGCCCGGAAATGCCGGAACCAGATAGAATGGAAACTCCGCGAGGAACGCGGCCAGCAGCGGTCCGGCCGCCCACCCCGGGATGGCCTTCAGCCGCGCGTACATGATCCCCGCCGCTCCGAGAACGGTCCAGCCAACCAGCAGTACCGGCAGAAAACCGGCGCTCGGCCGGGTCTTTTCCGGCTGGAACGGGGCCATTACGCTCATTGTAACATTCGCTATTTCAACGGCCTGGGCGCAGGAGCCCCCGGAAAACCTGGCCCGCCTCGCCGCCCATCGCGAAACCGAAACCGAAGCCGAGCGCAGCCATTACATGTACCGCCAGACCGTCGCGCTCGAGGAGCTCGACGATCACGGCGGCCTCCGCGGCGAGTACCGCGAAGTGCGGGACGTCATCTTCTCCCCCGCCGGCGAGCGCACCGAGGAAACCGTCGGCAAGCCGCGCAATACCCTCGTCAACCTCATCCTCACGCCGGAAGATTTCCGCGATATCCGCGATATTCAACCGCTCGTCCTCACCGAGGACCGCCTCTGGAATTACGAGACCCGCTTCAAAGGCGAGGAGACCGTCGATGGCATCGAGTGCTGGGTGCTCCAGGTACGGCCGCGCCAGATCCTCGGCGATCTGCGCTATTTCGACGGGCTCGTCTGGGTCGATAAGAAGGAATACAACATCGTCCGCATGGCCGGCCAGGCGGTGCCGCAGATCCGCACCCTGAAATCGGAGAACCTCTTCCCGCGTTTCACGACCGTGCGCAAGCCGGTCGACGGCGTCCACTGGTTCCCGGTCGAGACCTATGCCGACGATGTCCTCCAGTTCCGCAATGGCCCGCAGCGGGAGCGGCTGCGGATTTCGTATAGCAACTATCGCCGCTTCCGTGCGGAATCGACCTTTACCCCGAAGTAGCCGTGCGTTTGCGAACCCGCGCCTCCCGGCGTGGCTTCCTAGACTGAAAGGGAGGGACCATGGCAGAGAATCGGAAATGCGCGCATCCCGCGTGCAACTGCGAAGCGACCCAAGGCAGTAAATACTGCAGCCAATATTGCGAGGACGCCAAGGGCATGGAGGAAATCGAGTGCGGGTGCGGCCACGCCGGCTGCGCCCAGGTAGCCACATCCACCAGCGGCGCCCCGACGTTCTAACGCCGCCCATCGCATTACCGGGCCGCGGCAGCCTTGCCCCCTTCCGGCCGCGGCCCGGACAGATTCGCCCGCACCCCGCCATGGAGCGGTCGCGGCCCTGACTCCCGCGATATCCTACGAAAATGCCATTGCCCCTCGCAGGCCAAGCCGCCCTGGTTACCGGCGCAAGCAAGGGCGTCGGCAAGGGGATCGCTCTCGAACTCGCCCGCGCCGGCTGCGATATCGCCGTCAACTACAACTCGGACCGCGCCGGCGCGGAGGCCACCGCCGCGGAAATCGCGGCGCTCGGCCGCCGGGCGTTTCCCGTCCAGGCCGATATCGGCAGCGCCGCCGAAGCCGACCGCCTGTTCGCCGAAGTGCTCGCCCGTTTTCCGCGCCTCCACATCCTGGTCAACAATGCCGGCACGCAGGTCTGGAAGCCGCTCCTCGATCTCGAAGAATCCGAGTGGGACCGCGTCATCGATACCAACCTGAAGGGCTGCTTCCTGTGCACCCAGCGCGCCGCGCGCCACATGCGGCAGGCCGGCGGAGGCCGCATCGTGAACATCGGCTCGGGCTGCAATAAGCTGCCGTTTCCCAACCTGGTGAGCTATACCGCGTCCAAAGGCGGCATCGAGATGTTCACCCGCGTCGCGGCCGTGGAGCTGGGCCGCTACCGCATCGCCGTGAACTGCGTCGCGCCGGGCGCCATCGAAATCGAACGGACCCGACAGGAGGCTCCCGATTACGCCGGCACGTGGGCGGCGCGCACACCGCTGGGCCGAGTCGGGCAGCCGCTCGATGTAGGCCGCGCGGTGGTCTTCTTCGCCGGCGAAGCGGGGGATTTCATCACCGGCCAGACGCTATTCGTGGATGGCGGGCTGTTCACTCATCCGAACTGGGCTTATCCGGCGGAGCCGTAGGCCTCGCCTCATCGGTGGCCAGCACTTCCACATCCGGCTCTCCGGACGGGGCCGCTCCCGCCGTTTCCGCGGGGATCGGCTCGATGATCGTGCGCGGCGCCAGCTTCCGGCGGTCGTAGAATTGGAGCCGGCAGAAGCAGCAGTGGTGCAGCACGCCGCCCGCCATCTTTTCGACCCGGTTCAGCAGGCCGGGCGCCATCGGATCGATCTTATCCGGCCCCCGCAGCTTGGTAACGCGCGTCGTGCCGCAGCGCGGGCATCGCGCGAACTCGCCCAGATGAAAAGTAAACTGGCGGGGCGCGAACTCCTCGTTTTCGCACTCCCGGCATTCGTAGATGGCCAGATAGCTGAACCGTTCCCAGAGCGTCCGGTGGACCCTTTTGAGCCGGGTGCTACCACAATACCCGCACTTGCGCACCTTAGCGGTTATATCGCAATTTGCGCAGGAGCGCCAACTCGCGCCAAAATGAAGGGGTACTGGCCTGACTATCCCCCCAACCCTATGCTGGATCGAATTACGGTGCATGGCGCGCGCCAGCACAATCTGAAGAATATCGATGTCGAAATCCCCCGCAATACCCTCACCGTAATCACCGGCCTGAGCGGCTCCGGTAAATCCTCTCTCGCTTTCGATACCATCTATGCGGAAGGCCAGCGCCGCTACGTCGAGACGCTCTCCACCTACGCGCGCCAGTTTCTCGACCAGATGGAGCGCCCCGACGTCGATTCCATCGACGGCCTGAGCCCCGCCATCTCGATCGAGCAGAAGACCACCAGCCGCAGCCCCCGCTCGACCGTCGGCACCATCACCGAAATCTACGATTACCTCCGCGTCCTCTATTCTTCGATCGGCGTGCCCTATTGCCCGACGTGCGGCAACCAGATCTCGCAGCAGACCACCGAGCAGATCCTGCAGCACGTGCTCGCGCTCCGCCCGGACGACCGCATCATGGTGCTCGCGCCGATCGTCCGCGGCCGCAAAGGCGAATACAAGAAGGACCTCGAAAAGCTCGCCCGCCAGGGCTTCGTCCGCGCCCGCATCGATGGCGTCCTGCGCTCGCTCGAAGAGGAGATTCCACTCGACCGCCGCAAGAACCACGCCATCGAAGTCGTGGTCGACCGCCTCCTCGTCAAGCCCGGCATCGAAAAACGCCTGGAAGCCTCCATCGAAACCGCCGTAAAGCTGGCCAACGGACTGGTGCTGATCGCCGTGGTCAACGGCGAGGAGCGGCTCTACTCCCGCACCCTCGCCTGCACGGAATGCGGGACCAGCGTGCCGCAGCTCGAGCCCCGGTCGTTTTCCTTTAACAGCCCCTACGGCGCCTGCGAAGCCTGCCACGGCCTGGGCAGCCAGTGGAGCTTCGACCCGGCCAAAGTCATCGCGGACCCCGGAAAACCGCTTCTCGATGGCGGCCTCGGTCCCGGCGCCGGCTCCTGGCACATGCAGCAGGCAGTGCAGGATCTCGCCAAACGCAACCGCATCGATATCAAAAAGCCGTTCGAAGACCTCCCGAAAAAAGCGCGCGACATTCTGCTCGAAGGCATCCTCGACACCCTCAACCAGACCTACGAAACGGCGCTCGAAGGCTACCGCGAATGGCTCACCGAGTTCATGTCGCCGCGCCAGTGCCCGGCCTGCGAGGGCCGCCGCCTGCATCCCGCCAGCCTTTCCGTCCGCGTCAAGAATTTTTCCATCGCCGAATTCACCGCCCTTTCCATCGCCCGCGCCCTGGTGACCGTGCGGAACTGGGAGCTTACGGGCCGCGAGCGCCAGATCGCCGGCCGCGTGGTGGATGAAATCTTCCGCCGGCTGGAATTTCTATCGGCGGTCGGCCTGGATTACCTGAGCCTCGACCGCTCGGCCGCCACCCTTTCCGGCGGCGAAGCGCAGCGCATCCGCCTGGCCACGCAGATCGGCTCCAAGCTGCGCGGCGTGCTCTACGTCCTGGATGAACCCTCGATCGGCCTGCACCCGCGCGATAACGGCCGCCTGCTCGAAACCCTCGCCCACCTGCGCGATATGGGCAACACCGTGCTCGTCGTGGAGCACGACGCCGAAACCATCGAGCGCGCCGATTACGTGATCGACCTCGGCCCCGGCGCCGGCCGCCTCGGCGGCGCGCTGGTCGCCGCCGGCCAGCCCGGGGAGATCGCCAAGAACCCGGCCTCGCTCACCGGCCGCTATCTTTCGGGCGACCTCCACATCCCCATACCCGCAGTACGGCGCCAGCCCAACGGCAAGCAGCTTGTGATCCGCGGCGCGCGCCAGCACAATCTCAAGGACGTCGAGGTCGCTGTCCCGCTCGGGCTGTTTACCGTCGTCACCGGCGTTTCCGGCAGCGGCAAATCGACGCTGGTCAACGAAATTCTCTACCGCTCGCTGGCCCGCGAAATCTACGGCTCGCGCGAGGAGCCGGGCGCGCACGATTCGATCGAAGGCATCGACCAGATCGACAAAGTCATCCGCATCGACCAGGCTCCGATCGGCCGCACCCCGCGCTCCAACCCCGCCACCTACACCGGTCTCTTCACGCCGATCCGCGATCTCTATGCCATGCTGCCCGAATCGCGCGAGCGCGGCTACAAGCCCGGCCGCTTCAGCTTCAACGTGAAGGGCGGCCGCTGCGAGGCGTGCCAGGGGGACGGCCTCAAGCGTATCGAAATGAACTTCCTGCCCGATGTCTACGTCACCTGCGACGTCTGCCGCGGCCGCCGCTACAACCGCGAAACCCTGCAGGTGAAGTTCAAGGGCCATTCGATCGCCGACCTGCTCGACGCCACCGTGGAGGAGGCACTGCCCCTAATGGAAAACCTCCCGCAGATCCGCGCCAAGCTCCAGACGCTGCTCGATGTGGGCCTCGGCTATGTGCACCTCGGCCAATCCTCGACCACGCTTTCCGGCGGCGAAGCGCAGCGCATCAAGCTCGCCAAGGAGCTGAGCAAGCGCCAGACCGGCCGCACGTTCTACCTGCTCGACGAGCCCACCACCGGCCTGCACTTCGACGACGTGAGCAAGCTCCTCGGCGTGCTCGGGCGGCTGGTAGAGTTAGGGAACACCGTGGTGGTCATCGAGCACAACCTGGACGTCATCAAGACCGCCGACTGGATTATCGATCTCGGCCCCGATGGCGGCGAGTACGGCGGCCGCGTGGTGGCCTGCGGCACGCCCGAGCAGGTCGCGCGCTCCAAGAAGAGTTACACCGCCGAGGCACTGCGCAAAGTGCTCGGCAACGGGCAGGCTGCGACTGTATGAGCCGCTATGCTAAGCAGCCCATCGACTTCGCCGCGCTGCGCACGGTGTCGCTGGCGGCGCGCGGCGGCAAAGTGAAGGTCGCGGATTTCGCCGCGCCGTACCGCGCCGGCTCCGGCGTCAGCGGCTTGCTCGATTCGCTGCCCCGCATCCTTGCCGCGGAGAGCTTCCGCGCGGTAACCGATGCTATCGTCCGCGCCCGCCGTGAACGCCGCGCCATCGTCTGGGGCATGGGCGGCCACGTGATCAAGTGCGGCCTCGCGCCGGTGCTGATCGACCTGATGCGCCGCGGCTACGCCACCGCTTTTGCGCTCAACGGCTCGGCGGCCATCCACGATTTCGAAATCGCGCTCGCGGGGCACACCAGCGAAGACGTGGAAGCCGTCCTGCCCGACGGCCGCTTCGGCTCCGCTGAAGAGACCGGCCGCGAGATGAACCGCGCCATCGCGCAGGGCGACCGCGAAAGCATCGGCATCGGCGAAGCGCTGGGCGCCGCACTGTGCTCCGCTCCGCACGCCGCCGCAAGCCTGCTCGCCCAGGCTTATTCCGCCGCCGTGCCGGTGACCGTCCACGTCGCCATGGGCACGGACACGCCGCACACCCACCCCGCCACCGACCCCGCTGCGATCGGCTCGGCCGGCCACCGCGATTTCCGCCTGCTGTGCGCGTGCCTCGCCGATCTCCATGACGGCGGCGTGTATCTCAACGTGGGCTCAGCCGTCCTGCTGCCGGAGGTCTTCCTCAAAGCCGTTTCGGCGCTGCGCAACCTGGGCCATCCGCTCGCCAATTTCACCACCGCCAATTTCGACTTCCTGCAGCACTACCGCCCGCGCGTCAATGTCGTCGAGCGCCCGCATGCGGCGAGCGGAGGCCGCGGCTACGCCATCACCGGCCACCACGAGCTGACGATTCCGCTGCTCGCCGCCGCCCTGATCGAGAAGGACGCATGAGCGGGGAAGACCAGGGCCGCCCGCCCGAGCAGCCTGGGGATGTTCTCGTTCCGCCGCCGGGCTTCGGCCGCGGCGAAGACGGGAGCGATCGGCCACCGCGCCAGCCCGCCGGATCGCCCGATGCCCCGCTCGCCGGGCCACGCGATGAGCGGGAATTGCCCGCGCCCCCTCCGCCATCCGGCTCCCCGGCGCCCGGCTCGGACCGGTTCCCCGCGCCGCCGGCGTCCGAACCTCCGGCCGCCGGCCCGCAGCCTCCAGCCCCCGATCCGCCGCCGCCCGCAACCCCTCCCCCACCCGGACATCCGGGCCCCGGCCCTTGGCCCCCCGCCGCCAGTCAGCCGCCGGCCGCCGGCTCCGAGCCCGAGGCCTTCTGGCGCTACACCGACGTCCTGGTCTTCGCCGGTCTCTCCGTGCCCGCGATGCTCGCCGGGGTCGGGCTGGTGAAGGCGCTGATCGTCCTCTTGCAACTGCACATTTCGCGCGCCGCGGAGGCGATCGCGATGCAGTTCGCCGGCTATGCGTTCGTGTTTCTGGTGCTGCTGCTGATTCTGCGCGTGCAGTACGACCGGCCCTTCTGGCGCTCGCTGGCCTGGCGCCCGATTTCGCTCGCGCCGGTCTGGGTTTTCCTTGCCGGTTGGCTGACCGCGTTCGCCGTGGCCGGCGCAGCCGCGCTGATCCGGACGCCGAACACGTCGAACCCGCTGACGGAGCTGATGCCGGACCGCGCTTCGATGATCCTGATCGGCATCTTCGGCGTGACGCTGGGGCCGATCGCGGAGGAGCTGATCTTTCGCGGCTTCCTCCAGCCGCTGGTAGTCCGCAGCCTGGGCGCGCTGCCGGGGATTCTGCTGGCCGCGGTTCCTTTCGGCCTGCTGCATTTCTCCGAGTACGGCAACTCCTGGCGCCACGTGGTGCTGATCTGCCTCGCCGGC
Source organism: Bryobacteraceae bacterium (assembly GCA_035293845.1). Lineage (GTDB taxonomy): Bacteria > Acidobacteriota > Terriglobia > Bryobacterales > Bryobacteraceae > DATGMB01. Next base: position 14,970 of record DATGMB010000251.1, on the reverse strand, counting down.
GCCGCCTTCGGCTGGATGCGCCACGTGACGCATTCGACCAAGGCTTCCACCCTGATGCACGCAGCGTACAACTTGCTGTTTTTCGTGGTGCTGCTGGGGCAAAAATAAGGCAGGTGGCATTTAATATGCCACCGGCCGAAATTCAACTCCTTAGAATGAAGTACTTGCGGAGGACAGGTGGCATTTGAAATGCCACCTGTCCTTCGCCGCACCCGCTAACGATGGCTAGAACGTGAACCGCCCCGTCAGCACCAGCACGCGTCCGGAGACCGTTCCGCTCTGGAACGAGCCGTAGATCGAGGTCGGCGGGGTGACCGTCGACGTGATCTTTCCGAACGCACCGGAGGTGACGCTGCCCGACGGGTTCTTGAAGTTGGGGTGGTTGAGGACGTTGTACCCCGAAAGTCCGAACGTGAACTTCGCCCGCTCCTTGATGTGGAAGTCACGGGTAAGCTGCGCGTCGATATCGAAGTATCCCGGCCCGTAGAAGCTGTTGGGCGCGATGTTGCCCCAATCCGTCTGGCCCGAGGAAGTCGAGAAGTTCGCCTTCGAAAGGCACGGTGTGTTCACCGCGGCGGACCCGCAGTTGCCGGAGAAAGCGCTCGAAGAGAGCACGTCCGCCAGGATGCCCGACGAGGGGAGGCCCGTTCCCGCCGAGTTGATCTGCGACGAAATCTTGCTGTCGACCACGCTGAACGGAGCGCCGCTGTAGATGTAGGCTTTGCCGCCGAGCGTCCAGCCGTTGCCCAGCATGCCGGCAACGTGATTGGAGAACTTGTGCGGCGAGGTCCACACCCAGTCCGCGGCGGCCTGGTGCCGGTTATCGAAGCCCAGATTGCCGTAGCTCGCGCCGAGGTTAAACGGATTGTAGTAGCTGGCGGTGGTGCTGCCGACCACCACATCGCCCAGCGCGTGGCTCCAGGTGTAGTGGAACTGCATCGTGAGGCCGTAGCTGAACACGTGGCGGAACTGGATCGTGCCGCCATCGTAGTTCGAGATGCCATTGGTGTAGATCTGGTAAACGTTCTGGAAGCGAGGATCGGGCGCGGCCGTGGGCAGGCCGGCGTAGCCGCCGCCGTACCGGGTGACGCCCGACGGCCCCGTGTACATATTGGCGTTCACGGCCTCCTGCAGATAGTAGCCGTGATTACCCGCGTAGGTCAAGGTCAGGGTGTTGTGTGCGCCGTCAGCTCGTGCTGGATCTCGAAGCTCCACTCGGTATCTGTGGTGGGGTTATACGTGCTTGGAAGCGAGGTGAAATTCGGCAGGCCGAACGGGATTTTGCCCAGCGCCGATTTGATCTGCGCCAGTGTATAGCCGGCCGCGAAACCGGACTGGAACGCCGTGTTGGCGGCCGCTGCCGCGGCGGCCGAGCTGTTCGGGTCCGTCGCCAGCCCCACCGTTCCGAACGTCACCGAAGGCGTGAACTTGTTCGGCGCCTGGTTGGAGAACGTCCCCGCGATGCTGGCCGCCGGGTGCGTCGAGAAGATGCCGATGCCGCCGCGAACTACCGTCTTTCCGTTGCCGAACGGCTGCCACGCGAAGCCGAAGCGCGGCTGGTAAACCATAGCCGGAAGGCTGTAGAACGCATGATCGAGGCCGGTCTGGATGGTGGCGTTGTACGGCACGTTGGCGCCGCCCTGGTAGCTCGAGGAAACGAACGGAACATGGAACGCGGCGAAGCAGTTTTCGACGCAGCTCGGGTTTCCGTCGTGTTCGAACCGCATGCCGAGTGTCAGCTTCAGGTTCTTCGTCGCCGCCCACTCGTCGGAGAGGTAGAAGCCGGCAGCCGGCTCGCGGAAGTGAACCGCGCCCCATTTCGGGAAGGACTGCGAAAAGCTGCTGCCGAGTCCGGTGGCGTTCACGGTCCCGTTGGCAAAGTCCGCCAGATCATTCAGGCTGTAGCTGCCGATGAACGCCCCGCTCGCGATGCTGGTGTACGTGACCTTGGTGTAGATATAGCTCACGCCGAGCTTCAAGGTATGGCGGCCCTTGGTCCAGGCCAGGTCGTCCGACAACTCCGCCTGTCCGACGTTGCGGCCGGTCGGGAAGCCCGCGCCCACGCTGGCGAATCCGCCGCCGTTGGCGCCGCCGTCGTTGAGGCTGATCTGCTCCGGCATTAACGACGTGGTCTTATTGAAATCCGCCACACCGAAGATCGCGCTGTACCAGAAGGCCGAGCCGTTGAAGTTGTTGACCATGGTCGGCGTGATCACGTACGTGTAGTTCACGCTTCCCGTGTCCTGCGGTTGAGTGCTGAGGGAGTTGAAGGTTGGCGAGATCGGGCTGGTGCCGGTAGCCTGCAGACCCCAATCGTAGTTGTACCGGACGTAGACCTTCTGCTTGTCGTTGATGTTCCAATCGGCGCGCTCGGTGATCAGTCCCTCGGTGTTGAGTTGCGTGTTGTTGGTGCCAAAAGCCAGCGCGCACGGCACGTTCACGCCGAATGTCCCGCCCCCCGGAGCCGGTGTGCCCGCGAACGTGCCGTTCGACTGGCATCCCAGCTTTCCGTTGCCGTCCTGCAACTGCCCGTTGCCATTCGTCACCGGCACGGCGCGGTTGATACCTGGCGCGTTATTCACCAGATTGAAGTAATCCTGGTAAAGCGGCAGCGAAGCCGCCGGCACGTGCGCCAGCGCATATTGCTCGAGCTGCGGGGAGGGCAGGGAGATCACGCCCGAGGCCGGCAGCACGTATCGCATCGCCTCATAATCCGAGAAGAAGAACAACTTGTTCTTCTTGACTGGGCCGCCGAAAGAGGCGCCGAACTGATGCGCATCCGAGCGGCCGCGCGGCGTTCCCGTGGCGTTGTTAAAGAAATCGTTGGCGTTCAGATACTGGCCGTTGAACTGGTAAAACGCGTTGCCGTGAAAATCGTTAGTGCCGCCCTTGCCGATCAGGCTCACCTGCCCGCCGGCCATGCGGCCATATTCCGGGCTGTAGGCGTTGAGAATTACGCTGGCCTCGGCAACCTCGTTTGCGCCCAGCAGGTTGTTGCTCGCGCCCGAATTGTTCAGGTTATTGTACGGGTCCATTTCCTCGTGCCCGTTCAGGGTGAACAGAACCGAGGAGCCCGGAATGCCGTTGGCATTCATGTTTCCCGAACCGCCGGTGGTGTTGACGCGGACGCCCGGTACCGTCATTGCGAGCGTCGTCAGGTCGCCGCCCGCCATGGGCAGATTGACCACCTGCTGCGTCGTATAGCCGGTCGCCAGATTGGCGTTTTCGGTCTGCAGCGTGGTGGCCTGCGCGCTCACTTCCACCACTTCCTGCGTGCCTTGCACGGTCGCGGTCAGGTCGATCGTAGTCACCTGGCCGACCAGAGCCGTGAATTTCTCCGTCCCGGACTTCAACCCGGCGGCCTGCGCCGAGACTTCGTAGTCACCCGGCTGCAGCAGCGAAAACCGGTAGGCGCCGTTATCGCCCGTCTTGGCCGTGCGGACCTGGCCCGATTCGATGCTGCGCAGCGTCACCACGGCATTCGGAATCACCGCGCCGGTCGTATCTTTTACCGTGCCGGCCACGTCGCCCGTGGTTAATGTCTGGCCGAATGCGGACGCCGCCAAAAGGACGGCAGCCGCGAGCAGCGCGAAGCGCGCCGCGAACTTTGTATCCCTCACGAATAACCTCCTGCCCGAATTCCGTTTCGTACCCTGGGGCAATTTTAGATTTGTTCATTGATACCAGACTGTAACCCCGCGGCGCAACCGGGAGCGGCGCGGGCAGACGGCCGGGGCATGGCGACGCGATGCGCCCAAAACAAAAGGGCCGCACACCGTTTCCGGCGTCCGGCCCTGACTTGCTGCTGCGAATCTGCGGTTAGAAGGTGAAGCGCACCTGGAACCGCAGCGTCCGCGGATTCTGCCAGGCCTGCGGCGCGCCGTACAAGCTGCTCAACGTTCGGCCCTGCGAATTCGCCAGGCCGATGAAGTTGTAGCCGCCGAGCACCGCAGCGTAGTTGAAGCCCGCGTTCTGGTCCGTCACCGTGGTGCAGCTCACCCCGGCCGTTCCGCACTGGTACGGGTTGATGCTGCCCGTGCGGAGGAGGTTGGAGTTGATCACGGTCACAGCGTGCTGGTTGAAGCAGTTGAGGCAATCGCCGCCGATGCGCGCAATCAGCCGCTCGTTGGTCTTGCTCACGTGGAAGTCCTCGAAGATGCTGATGTCGCTCTGCGTGAACATCGGCGTGCGCGCTGCCGTCGGCGTGCCCGCGACCCAGTTACCGGTCGACGAGTCGCGCGTCACTGGCAGCCATTCGCCGCGGCCGTCCACGAATACCGGCGCGCCCCACACGCTCATATAGGTGCTCAGCGGCGTGCCCGAGTAGATCTGCTCGAACAGACCGATGGTCGGGTTGAACCACTTCAGCTTCGGCGTGTAATAGCCGTTGATCTTGAACGTGTTGGGCCGGTCGGTCGGCAGCGGACCGTTGGCAGTGATCACGTGGCCGTTGGCGTCGTAGGACATGAACGGCTCGTCGAACGCGCGGTCCGTGTTGGCGCCGTTGCGCCCGATGCTGTCGCTCACGTCGGTCGCGGTCAGGCCGGTGTAATTGCCGTACAGGCGGCTGTAAGTATACGAGAACACGCCGAACCACTGATCGCTGAAGCGCTTGGTCAGGCGGAACTCGATGCCGTCGTAGTCGCGAATGGCCTTCGGATTCGGCGGGCACGCCGGACAGCTCGGCACCTGCGCGTTGACGCCGAAGCCCGGGTTCACGATGTAATACACCTCGCCGTTCGGCGTAATCACGCCCGCGTCTTCGATGGTCCGGTCCAGCCGCGACCGCGTGTAGGTCGGCTCGAACACCAGGTTGTGGCCGATCTCCCACGCGCCGCCGATCGTCAGCACGTGCTCCTTCATCGGCTTCAGGTTGGGATCCACCAGACCCGTCTTGCCGAGCGACCCGATCTGGTTGGGATCGTTGGCCGGCTCGCGGTAGTCGTAGTTCTCGATGAACCGCATGTTCGGCATCTGCCCCACGGCCGGAGTGTTGCCGCCGGTGCCGACGGGGCAGTAGTGGCCCTGCGAGTCGCGCTGCGGGATGATTCCGGTGTAATCCGCGGAATCCAGCGCATACACGCAATCGTGCCAGTAGGCGCCGCCGAAGCTGCCCAGCGGCAGGTTGTACTTCATGATGTCGAAGAAGTACCCGAAGCTGGCGAACACCTTCACTTTGCCGTTGCCCAGGACGTCATAAGCCGCGCCCAGCCGCGGCGCGAGCTTGTCGCCCCAGCCGAAGCTGATGCCGTTGAAGCCGGGCAGGCTATTATAGGACGGGAGGCTCTCTTTGTCAAGCCGCAGCCCGAGGTTCAGCGTCAGCCGGTGGCTGATCGTCCAGGCATCCTGCACGTAGAACGAGTGGTTCCACCCGCCCACCTTGCCGCTCGCCGAAATCAGATCGCGCACGTTGACCGTGCCCCACAGACCCTGGCAGGCCGTTCCATCCGTGTTGCCGCCCGCCACGCCGTATTTCGCGATGTTTTGCGCCACAATCGCCTTGCAGTTCGCGATGCCGATCTGCGATTGCGGAATGTACGGATCGTTGTACGCCACGTAAACGTCCGCGGTATTGTAGGCGCCCGCCAGCTCGTCCGCGGTGCCGTGCATGAAGCCGTAACCGACCTTGAAGTTATGCGTGCCGTGCCAGTTGCGGAAGAACGCGAGATCCTGGTTGAACGTCCAGCGCCGCCACCAGTCGTAGACGGTGGCTGAATTGGCGCCGATGTTGCTGTAGCCGGCCGCCTGCTGGAATTGCGCCGGTAACGGCGTTCCGTCCAGCGCCTTGGTCGTGGGCAGGCCCGGAATGCCCGTGCTGTAGTTGTAATTCGTATCCGTGTAGACGTAGCGGATGCCGCTCGGCAGACCGCGGCTCTCCGGCGTTCCGTCATAGGCCCAGTAGCCGAAACGGGTGGTCGCGACGACCGTGGGCGTCAGCGTGATATCCGCCCCCGCGTTGTAGAGCACGTTCGGCTGCACGTAGCCGATGCCGCCGTTGAAGTTATCCGGGTTCTGCGTGGAAGACGAGTTGAACTGGCCGTGAATGTCGTCCGCCGACGGCAGCGACGTTCCGGTGCCGCGCGCGTAATTGTACTGCCAGGAGCCGTGCAGGCGGATCTTCTGCGTGGCCAGGTAATCGACGCGCGCCAGCGCGTAGTAGGTGTAATTGTTGTCGTTGAACACACGCGGCCCGGAAGCGCCGGGATAGGTGAAGTTCACCGTCCGGCGGACCTGGTTGAAGTCCGGATTGGCGGCGAGGAAAAACCACAGGCGATCTTTGACGATCGGCCCGCCCAGCGTAAAGCCCGGGTCCGCGATCCGGTAGTGATCCTTCTTCGGGTAGTAGTATTCGAGCGGCTGATCGAGCCGCGGTCCGCCGAGATTGGTCGGGAACTGCGGGTTGCGGATCAGGTTCGGGTTCGGGTTCGCGTCGAACGGGTCCGCGCGGTAGTACGAGAAAACGCTGCCATGCACTTCGTTCCCGCCGCTCTTCAGGATGACGTTCACCACGCCGCCCAGCGCGCCGCCGTTTTCCGCTTCGAAGCCGTTCGTCTTCACCTGCACTTCCTGGATGAAGTCCATCGGCACGTTGGCGTTGGATGCGCCCGACGACATGGACGCCGTTTCCTGGCCTTCCACCAGGTAAGCGTTCTCGGAGTTGCTGGCCCCGTTGATCTGGAATCCGTTGTTGGCGCTGCCGTTGCTGCTCTGCAGCGGTTCGTAGCGCGCGCCCGGCGCGAACTGGATTACGCTCTGGAACGACAGGCTCTGGGTCGGCAGGTCCATCAGATTCGTGGCCGAAATATTCGTCTGGACCCTGCTCTGCGTGGGGTCGATCAGGGCCGCCTGAGAAGCCACCTCGACCGTTTCCGTCACCTGCCCGACCTGCATCGTCGCATTCAGGGTCGGCAGATGCCCGACCAGCAGCTCCACATCCGGTTCCTTATAGGTCCGGAAGCCGCTCGCCGAAAATGTCACCGTATACGTCCCGGGCGGCAGGTTGGCAAACCGGTAATATCCCGCCGCGTCCGTGGTCGCTTTCTTCACGCCGATCAGCGCGGGGCTGGCCACTTCCACCGTGGCGTTGGCAATCGCGCCCCCGCTCGAATCTTTCACTGTCCCCTGCAACCCCGCTGTGGTTTCCTGGGCGATTGCTCCAGGCAACAGCCCCAGTACCAGCAGCGCGGACATCCTCGCTAACTTGTTACGTAAAATCATGATCTCCTCAAAGTGGCGCGGCGGCATCGATCGCGCGGCCGGCCAGATTTTCAAAACGAGACGACATTCCGCCCGCGCCCCATTCGCCGGGCAGAAGTTAGATTGCCACTACCAATATCAAACTTGTAGCGTGAAGCGCAAGCACCTGGCGCGCGGCAGTAGTACTGAGGCCGTAATGAGACCGCGGCCGGCGCCGGAGAGACGATCGCTGGCGCGCCCTGGAAGTTCCCGACGGCGCGAACGACGCCGGCGTCGAGGCTCCGGCGCGAAGCTAGAACTTGAACGTAAAGCCCGCTTCACCCGCGAAGAACTGCGGGATGACGACGCTCGACGGCGTAATAAACGCGGTCGGCTGCCCAAAGGCGCTGCTGCGGATGTTCCCCTGGAAATTTCCGCCGAAGTTGGCCCGGTTCGTCAGGTCGAAGGCCTGGAAGAAGAACTCGATCGTCGCCTTCTCGCGGAAGGTGAACATGCGGCTGAAGCGCGTATCCAACTGGAAGAACGCCTTGCCGCGTTGGGAGTCGAAGGAAGACGTATAGCAGCTTCCATCGGCGAGGCAGGAGCGGATCTGCGCCGCGGAGTACGACTTGGTTGCCTGCAGATTCGACGGCTGGTTCGTGAGCAGAACGGCAAAATCGGTGGTGGAGCCGTTGCCCACGCCATAGTAATCGATGCCCTGCTTGAGCGAGTACGGCCGGGCCGATGCCCACTGCATGATGGGCGCAAACTTGAATCCCCAAGGCAGACTCACCAGGCCGCTGGTGACCCAGCGGTGCCGCTCATCGGAACCGGTCGGACCAAAATCGTGGGCCGCGAAGATATTCGAGGGGTCGGTCGCCGTGGCTCCGAAGTTGGCGGCGTAGCCGTTATAGGCCAGCGCCCGCGAAAGCACGTAGCTGGTATTGAGGGTAAAGCGGTGGGAGAAGCGGTGGTGCCAGCTCACGCTCAGGCCGTCGTAGCGTGAGCGGCCGATCGGCGAATAGTCGAGGATGCTGCCGAGCACAGGCTGCCCGGCGGCGATGAAAGCGTTGTCGTACAGGCGGCCGGAAAAGTTCGGGCTCTTCGGATTGAGCTGCACGCTCTTGTCCTCGTGCAGGCCGAGGACATGCGTGTAATCCGCTTCGATGGCATTGGCATCATTGATCGCCCATGAATAGCCGATGTTTTCCTGCTCCGTAAAGGGATTGCGATAGCGGGGATCGATCAGGCGGCCGGTAGAGGTGGGCGGCAGAGAGGTGGGCGCGGCCGGCGGCTGAGGGATCGGATCGACGCCGTAGCGAAACTGGGAGAGCGGCTTGCCGGTCGAAGGCACGATATCCGCATTCGGATCGCCGGGGCCGATGCTGTTGAGGTTCAACACCGTGGCGAATACGGTGGGATTCGCCTGCTGCATCATGAACAGCGTGATGTTCTGGAAGATCTGCCCATAGTAGAGCCCGAAGCCGCCGCGCAGGACATGCTTGCCGCTGCCGGTCAGGCTGTACGCGAAGCCGACGCGCGGGCTGAAATCCTTGCTGTCATCGTGCGGGATGCCGGCATACGGGCTGCCGATGGCCTTCAGTTCGAGATACGTACGGGAGATCCGCTGGAAACTGCTCGCGACCAGGCCGAAGTCGCGGTCCCAACGCAGCCCGAGGTTCAGAGTGAGGCGGCGGCTCACCTTCCAGTCATCCTGGAAATACAGGCCCAGCATGTGCGCGCTCTGCGTGTACGCCGGGTCGCCGGCGGCTTCCGAGATATTGGTGATCAGGCCCGGCGTGGCGAAACCCTGCGGGTAGAGTGTGGGGTTGCCGAGAATCTGGCTGGGATCGGCGCCGAAGGTGACCGCGGGCGTGGGGTTGAACTCGAAGAATCCTCCCAGCGTCGGCTCGTGCAGGAAATCGACTCCCATTCTGAATCCGTGCTTGCCATGGACGATCGAAAGGTCGTCCTTGAACTGCCACTTCTTCTGGAAGGATTGCTGCGGCACGTTGCCGTTGGTGCCGAAGTATTCGCCGGAGGCGAAACTGACGGTGGGCTTGCGCAAGTTGGAATCGATGACGTTGTTCCAGTACTGGTAGCCGACCGTGAATGCGTTGACCACGGTGGGAGAGAACACGGAGTTGAAGTTGGCGCTGGCCAGGATCAGGCGGTTGGTGGTGAAGTTGCCCGCGGTGAGGTCGTTTCCGGAGCCCGATTGGTCGTTCAACCCGTTATTCTGCTGGTCCGTGTAGCTCAGAAACATGGAGTGCTTGTCATTGAAACGGTGGTCGAGGCGGCCGTTGTAGCGCCAGTCGAAGTAAGGCGTCGGAATGGCGCTGACCGGCTGCGCACCCAGCGGCTCGGCCAGCACGAGCTCTTTATAGAACGTGGGGTTGACAGCGATGCTGGTGGCCTCGCGCTCGCGCTCCAGGGTGAAGAAGATGAAATCCTTGTCCCTGCGGATCGGCCCGCCGAAGGCCCCGCCGAACTGCTGGCGGCCGTAGTCGGATTTCGGGTTACCGGCCTGCGCGTCGAAATAATCGTTGGCGTTCAGCGCCTGGTTGCGGTCCAACAGGTAAAGAGAGCCGTGGACCTGATTGGTGCCCGAGCGCGTGATCGCGGTAATGGCAGCGCCCTCGCTGCGGCCGTTGGCGGCCGAGAAGCGCTGGGTGCTGATGTTGAATTCCTGCACTGCTTCGAGGGGAAGCTGCATGACCGGGCCGCCGACGGTATTGTCCTTGTCATCGATGCCATTGACGGTGACGTTCACGTTGCGGCCGTTCGAGCCGTCCACCGAAAATACGCCGATGCGGTTCTTGGTGGGATCGTAGGAATTCTGGGGACGCGCGCCGGGCGCGAGGTACGCCAGATTGACGAAATCGCGTCCATTGAGCGGCAGTTCCTGGATCTGCGACGCGGTTACCGGCAGGCTGACATCGGTCTTTTGCGTATCGATCAGAGGCGCCCCGCTGGCCTCCACGGTCACGACCTCCGCCTGCGAGCTCGGCTGCAGCACGACATCCACGGTGGTGTTCTCGCTGACCGCCAGGCCGACGTTGGCGTGCACCGACGTGGCGAACCCCTTCATCGTGACCCGCACCTCGTAGATACCTGCCGGCAGCAGGTCGAAACGGTACTGGCCGGCTTCGTTCGTGGTGGTCTGCCGCGCCAGCCCGGTTTCCTTACTGGTGGCCTGAACGCTGGCGGCCGGCACGACAGCGCCGGATTGATCCGTCACCGTGCCGAGCAGTGTGCCGGTCGCGTTGATCTGGCCGTAGGTGCGAATGGCGGCAAAAATGGCGAATGCCAGCCATGCGAAAATGCTTCGTCTCATATCGATCTCCCCCTGAAAGACCGGTGACCCGGACTCGTGGCCGGTTTGAAGCTCTACCTTGCCGCTCCCAGAGTCGCGGCGCATGGGCATTTCGATCACCTGGATTGGTTACAACCGTTACATGTGGGTCAATTCTCTGAGATTCGGGCGGCAAAAGCAAGGGGATTTTGAGGGACCTGGCGGGAGGTGCGGCGTGGCGCCGGCGCGGGCCGGACATAGCCTGACTGGTCCGGCCCCTGTGGCGGATGCCTGGCAGTTCACGCGGGCGGCGCACCGGGCGGGCGCGGCCGGCGCGGCTTAGAAGTTCACGATCGCCGCGAATGACGCTGCGTCGAGGCTCGCGCCGCCGACCAGCACGCCGTCGATCTCCGGCTGCGCCATCAGGCTGCGCGTATTGTCCGGTTTGACGCTGCCGCCGTAGAGGATCCGCACGGCATCGGCTGCTTCCTTGCCGAATTTCTCGCGCACGGCGCCGCGGATGGTGCGGTGCGCATCGGCCGCAATCTCCGGCGTGGCGGTCTTGCCGGTGCCGATGGCCCACACCGGCTCGTAGGCGATCACGATTTTGGCGAACTGCTGCGGCGTGAGCCCCGCGATGCCGCCCGCGAACTGGCGCGCCAGCACGGCGGCCGTCTCGCCGGCTTCGCGCTCTTCGAGCCGTTCGCCCACGCAGACGATGGGCGTGAGCCCGGCTTCGAGCGCGGCCTGCGTCCGCTTCAGCACCGTCTCATCGGTCTCGCAGAAATATTGGCGGCGTTCGCTGTGCCCGATGATGGCGTGCGTGGCGCCCACGGCCGCGATCATACCGCCGCTGATCTCGCCGGTGAACGCGCCCTCCCTGGCCCAGGCGACGTTCTGCGCCCCAATGCGGATGGGCGTGCCCTCCACCGCGGCGACGGCCGCGGCCAGGTTCACGTATGGCGGGCAGATCACGATCTCGCAATGCGCGGCATTGCCCGCCAGCGGCCGGAATTTCTCGAAGAATTGCGCGGTTTCGGCGGGCGTCTTGTACATTTTCCAATTGCCCGCCATTACAGGTTTTCTCATAGGAGTTGGTTCAGGAAGCTCGTTCCGTGAGCGATGGAAGTTCCGAAATTTTCCGCCACCGTCTGCCCGATATCTGCCAGCGACGCGCGCAGCCCCAGTGGGGCGCCGGCGCGCGACCGCCGCCCCGTCGCCAGGAGTGGCACATATTCGCGGGTGTGGTCCGTGCCCGGCACGCAGGGATCGCAGCCGTGATCCGCGGTGAGAATGGCAAGGTCGCCATCGGCCATGGCGGCTTCGAACTCCGGCAGCCAGCGGTCGAACTCTTCGAGCGCCGCGCCGTAGCCTTCGATATCGTTGCGGTGGCCGTACTGCTGGTCGAAATCGACCAGGTTGACGAAGATCAGGCCGCGCTCCGTCTCGCGCATCGCGACCAGCGTTTTCGCCATGCCGTCGGCATTATTCTTCGTTTTGCGCGATTCGGCGATGCCGCGGCCGAGGAATACGTCCGAGATTTTGCCCACGCTATCGACTTCGACGCCGTGCTCTTCGAGCCGGTCGAGCAGCATGCCGGCGGGCGGCGGGACGGCGTAATCGTGGCGGTTGGCGGTGCGGGTGAAGTTCCCCGGCGAGCCGGTGAACGGCCGCGCGATCACGCGGCCGACCTCGTGCGGGCCGCGCAGGATCTCGCGCGCCGTTTCGCAGATCTTGTACAGCTCCCACAGCGGAATCACGTCCTCGTGCGCGGCAACCTGAAAAACGCTATCGGCCGAGGTATAAACGATCGGCGAGCCGGTGCGCATGTGCTCCTCGCCGAGTTCCTGGATGATTTCCGTGCCGGATGCCGGCTTGTTGCCCAGCGCGGAGCGGCCGATGCGGCGCTCGAACTCGCGCATCACCTCCGGCGGAAAGCCGTGAGGGTACAGCGGGAACGGCTTGTCGAGCTGGATGCCGGCCATCTCCCAGTGCCCGGTGGCCGTGTCCTTGCCCGGCGAGGCCAGCGCGCAGCGGCCGAAAGCCGCGGCCGGCGCTTCGGCAGGTGCGATGCCCGCGAGCGGCTTGATGTTGCCCAGCCCGAGCCGCGCCAGGTTCGGCACGCGCAGGCCGCGCAGGCGCGCGATGTTGCCGAGCGTATCCGCGCCGGGCGGATCGCCGAACGCGGCCGCGTCCGGCATGGCGCCGATGCCCACGCTATCGAGCACGATCCAGATGATTCGCTGAAACACGAAATTCGAGCGTAGCATGCAGCGCGCGCGCGCAGCCGCGGCACTCTACGCCACGCGCACCAGCACTTTGCCCATCGGGCCTTCGGCGAGCCGCGCGAAGGCGGCCTTCACTTCTTCAAAGGCGAAGACGCGGTCGATCACCGGCCGGCTGCCCTGGCGATCGAGCCGCGCGACGATCTCTTTCCACGCCTCCTGCGCCTGCTGCGGCGTGAAATCCCCGACCGACACGCCGCCGATGCGATTGCGGCGGAAGAAGAGCGTCGCGGTGTTGAACTCGGGCACCGGGCCGCCGCTGCGGCCCACCACGCTGATCCGGCCGCCATAGCCGAGCACCGCGACGGCGTCCTCGAATCCCCGGCCGCCTACGTTATCCACGACGAGGTCCACCTTGCGCGGATCGAGCGCGCGCAGGATGGTCTTGCGCAGCCCGGGATCGGCGGGATCGAAGACGAAATCGGCGCCCAGCTCTTTCAGGCGCGCGCCCTTCTCGCGGCTGCGCGAAAGCGCGGCTACCGTGAGGCCCATCGACTTGCCGAGCAGCACCGCGGCCACGCCTACGCCGCCCGAAGCGCCGGTCACGAGCAGCACGCTTCCGGGCTTGGGCGGCTGCGGCGGATCGCTCCACTGCGTCAGCGCCTGCCAGGCGGTGAGGAACGTCAGCGGCGCGGCGGCCATTTCCGTTTCCTGCCAGCCCGCCGGCACGGGCGCGAGGCTGGCCACGGGGACAACGGTTTTCTCCGCCAGCGTCCCCCAGGCGCTGACGCCCGCCTCGCAGCGCAGAATGCCGACCGTCTGCCCCACCGATACGCTCCCTACGCCTTCGCCGGTCGCGGCCACCGTGCCCACGCCATCGCGCCCCAGGATGTGCGGCAGTTTGGGACGCGCCGGGTACTGGCCGAGCGCGAGGAACGCGTCCGCCGGGTTCAGCGCGGCGAAGCGGATCGCGACCAGCGCTTCGCCCGGGCCGGGGACCGGATCGGCGGCTTCGGAAAGCCGGAGTTTTTCGACGCCTTCGTAGGCATCCATGAGCCATGCGCGCATGTGATGTTTTATACTCTCATATTGCTCACAACTTATGGCGCTGTTTAAAACGCGCAGCGCTGCCGTGTACGGCATCGATGCCCAGGTGATCGATGTCGAAGTCGACCTGTACGCGTCGGGCTCGGTGCGCGATTCCCGCATGGTTGGCATGCCGGATGTGGCCGTTCGCGAAAGCCGCGAACGGATCAAATCCGCGATGTTCAACTCCGGCTTCGGCTATCCCAACAAGACCGTCACGATCAATCTGGCGCCTGCGAACGTCCGCAAGGAAGGCGCCGGGTTCGACCTGCCGGTGGCGATGGGCATCCTGGGGGCGATGGGCGTGGTGCAGGGACTCGACCGGCATCTGCTGGCGGGCGAGCTTTCGCTCGATGGCGCGGTGCGGCCGGTTCGCGGCGCGCTCTCCATGGCGGTCTGCGCGCGCGCCCAGGGCATCCCGAACCTGATCGTGCCGGCGGAGAACGCGGCGGAGGCGGCCGTGGTGGAGGGCGTCAGCGTCTACGGGGTGCGCTCGCTGGCGGAGGTCGTGGCGCTGCTGACGCGTCCCGAGGAGTTCGCGCCCTGCGTGCCGCCGCCGCGCAACGGCTCCGGCGCGGACGCGGCGCCCGATTTTCGCGACGTGCGCGGCCAGACGATGGCGAAGCGGGCGCTCGAAGTCGCCGCCGCCGGCTCGCACAATGTATTGATGATCGGGCCGCCGGGCTCGGGCAAGAGCATGCTCGCCAAGCGGTTCGCCGGGATTCTGCCGCCGCTGACGTTCGATGAAGCGATCGAGACCACCAAGATCCACAGCGTCGCCGGCACGCTGCCCGCCGGCTGCGGGCTGCTGGCGGAGCGGCCGTTCCGCGCGCCGCACCATACGATCTCCGATGCCGGACTGCTCGGCGGCGGCGCCGGCATGCCGCGGCCGGGCGAGGTGAGCCTGGCGCACAACGGCGTGCTGTTTTTGGACGAGCTGCCGGAATTCCCGCGCGACGTGCTGGAGATGCTGCGCCAGCCGCTCGAAGATGGCGCGGTGACGATCGCGCGCGCGAGCATGACGCTGGCGTTTCCCGGCCGGGTGATCCTGGTATGCGCGATGAATCCCTGCCGGTGCGGTTTTCTCGGCGACGCGACGCGCGAATGCCGCTGCACGCCGGCCCAGGTGCAGCAGTATCTCAATAAGATCAGCGGGCCGCTGCTCGACCGCATCGATATCCACGTGGA
>DATGMB010000250.1:0-20259 GCA_035293845.1 Bryobacteraceae bacterium | reverse complement strand
TTCATCCGCTATGGCGTGGCCGAGCCGGGGCGTTGGCGGAAGCGGCGGGCGACGGTGCGCGCGCGCGAAGCCTTCGCCGCCATCTTTTCCCCCGAATACCGCCGCCGCACGCTGGTCAATTCGGCGCTGCTGTTCGTTTCCATGGTGGGGCTGTGGGCGGGGTCGGTGTATGTGCCGTCATCGGTGCGCCATCTGGCGGCACGCGACGGCGGGCGGATGGCGTCGTACGGGACGATGCTGCTCTCCGCGGGGACGATCGCGGGCTGTTTCGCGCTGCCGTACCTGGCATCGCGGCTGGGCCGGCGCGGCGCGCTCGCGGCGTATTTCGCGCTGATGTTCGCCTGTATCGCGGTAGGATTCGGCTACGTGTACTACCTGCCCAACGCGCTGCCGTGGTTCCTGGCGTGCCTGTTTCTGCTGGGCGTGGGCGGCGCGAATTTCTCCGTGTACACGCTCTGGCTGCCGGAACAGTATCGCACCGAGTGCCGCGGCAGCGCGTTCGCCTTCGCCACGTCATTCGGGCGCTTCCTCGCCGCGGGCGTGACATTTCTGGTGGGCGCGGGCGTGGCGCGGATGCACACGATCGGCACGCCCGTCGCGCTGACCTCGGTCGCGTTCCTCGCGGGACTGGCGCTGCTGCCTCTGGCGGAAGAGACGCGCGGCAAGGAGCTGCCGGAATGAATCTGACGCACCTGTTCGACCTCTCGCTGGTGGCACGCCGCGGCGAGCCGGGGCTCGAATCTGCCGGGCGCACGTACACGTTCGGCGAAATCGACGAGCGCAGCAACCGCGCCGCGCAGATGCTCCGCGCGCGCGGCCTGAAGACCGGCGACCGCCTCTGCGTACAGCTACCCAACTGCATCGAGATGATCGACCTGTATCTCGCTTGCGTCAAGCTCGGCGTGATCTTCGTGCCGGTGAACGTGCTCTACCGCGAGCGCGAGGTCGCGCACATCCGCAAGGACGCCGAGCCCGCGCTGTTTCTGACCGAGCCGCCGGATGCCTCGGCCTTTCCGGCCGAGCGCCCGCGCGTCGCGCTCGACGGCGATGCGCCGGCGGGGATCATCTACACGTCGGGGACGACCGGCGCATCGAAAGGCGCGGTGCTCAGCCACAACAATTTCGCCGCCAACGCGGTGAATCTGCTGGCCTGCTGGCAGATTACCTCCGCGGACCGGCTGCTGCTCGCGCTGCCGCTGTTCCATGTGCACGGGCTCGGCAACGGGCTGCACTGCTGGCTGGCCTCGGGATGCCGCATGCGCCTGCTGCCGCGCTTCGAGCACGCACGCGCGGCGGCGGAATTCCTCGATTTCCGGCCGACGCTGTTCTTCGGCGTGCCGACAATTTATGTGCGGCTGCTCGATATTCCGGACCCGCAGGCGCGCGAGATCGGCGGCTTGATGCGGCTGTTCGTTTCCGGCTCGGCGCCGCTCCCGGCCGCGGTGTTCGAGGAATTCGAGCGCAAATTCGGGCACCGGATTCTCGAACGCTACGGCATGAGCGAAAACCTCATGGACATCAGCAATCCCTACGCCGGCGAGCGGCGGCCGGGGACAGTGGGGCTGCCGCTGCCGGGTGTTTCGGTCAAGCTGGTCGAAGGCGAGATCTGGCTGAAGGGGCCGAACGTATTCGCCGGCTATTGGCGGCGCGAGGATGCCACGCGCGAGGCGTTCTGCGACGGCTGGTTCCGCACGGGCGATCTGGCCGAGGTCTCCGAAGACGGCTATTACACGCTGCGCGGGCGCAGGAGCGACCTGATCATTTCCGGCGGCTTCAACATTTATCCGCGGGAAATCGAGGAGTTCCTGGCGGAGCAGCCGGAAGTGGCGGAGGCCGCCGTGACGGGCGAGCCCGACGCCGTGCGGGGCGAGATCCCCGTGGCATACGTGGTGCTGCGGGCGCCGGTGTCCGCCGCGGAGCTCGACCGGCGGTGCAGGGAGAATCTGGCGTCGTTCAAGGCACCGCGCGCATTTCACGTGGTCGAGGCGCTGCCGCGCAATGCGATGGGAAAGGTGCAGAAGCACCGCCTGGCCGAGGCGCGCGGAGGCGCAGAAAAAGGATGAGCGTCGATTCCCTTTTGCCCCGCCTGCGCGCGCGCCTGTCCGCTCCGGCGATGCTCGATCTCACGCAACGGCTGATCGCCATTCCGTCGGAAAATCCTCCCGGCAACAGTTACGAGGAATGCGCCCGCGCTCTCTGCGCGGAGCTGGCGCGCCTCGAATTCAACGATGTGCGGCGCGAAGGTGCGTGCGTGCTCGCGTCCGCGGGCCGCGGGCCGCGCGCGCTCTACTTCAGCGGCCATTATGACGTCGTTCCCGCGCAGCACCGCAGCCAGTTCGAGCCGCGCGTCGAAGGGGCGAACCTGTTCGGCCGCGGCTCATCCGATATGAAGAGCGGCCTGGCTGCGATGATCCACGCGGCGGCGGCGGCGCGGGACGAAGGCCTGCTGAACAACGGGCGCATCGGCCTCGTGCTGGTGCCGGACGAAGAAACCGCCGGTCCGAGCGGCTCGCGGTATCTGGCGGAACGCGGGCTTCTCGGGCGGGACGGCATCGGCATGGTGACGCCGGAACCCACGGGCGGCGTGGTCTGGCACGCCTGCCGCGGCGCGATCTCGCTGCGCGCCACCATGCGGGGCAAGGCCGCGCACGCCGGCCGCCAGTTCGAAGGTCTCAATGCTTTCGAGCGCGCCCTGCCCGCGATGTGGCGCCTCGCCGAAATCAAAAAGGAAGTGGAGCTTCGCCAAACGCAGTACCGCATCGCGCCCGCCGCCGCGCGCCGCTCGATCCTGATGCTCGGCGGGCGCGTCGAAGCCGGCACGAACTTCAATGTGACGCCCGATTTCTGCTCGTTCACGGTCGACCGGAGGATCAACCCGAGGAGGACCTGGCCGAGGAGAGCCGCCGCCTGCGCGACGCCCTCGAAGGCTTCGAAATCGAAGTGCTGCAGGAGGAGGCCGGCGCCGCAAGCCCGGCGGACGATCCGGTGGGCGCGATCCTTTCGCGCACGGTCGAAGCCGTGACCGGCGGCGCACCGGCATTCGAGATGTGCCCCGGTCTGCTCGAAACGCGCTTCTATGCCGCTCGCGGCATCCCCGCGTTCGCGTACGGGCCGGGGCTGCTGACCGTGTCGCACGGGCCGAACGAGTTCGTTCCGGTCCGCAATATCGCGCAATGCGCGCTGATCTACGCCCTTACCGCCGCGGAATTGCTGGGCTAATTCGCTCTCCGCCGCCGGACGATCGCGAGCAACCCGGCTCCCGCCAGCCAGAACGCGGCGGGCTCCGGCGTGGGCGTATAGCGGAACTGCGCGGAGGCGAAGTCGATGTCGCTCGCCACATCCACCCGGTCGAACGGCCCGCCCGATCCCGCAAAGAGCAGCGCGCCGCCATCGCCGGAGACGGACCGGTCGATCGTCCCCACCAGCGTGCTGCCCAGCCAGTACGTCGCGGTGACATCGTGCTGGTTCCCCGGCGAGGTGTCATCCGGTTCGATCTCCACGCCGAACGTGACCAACTGACGGTCGAACAAAAAGGACATCGCGGTGGCGGTCGGGTCGTCAAAGGCCAGCACAGCGGGGGTTGCGCTTTCGGTATCCGGGGGCGCTCCCCAGGTGGACCAGCTATCCGGCACGGCGTCGACGTCCATCAACGCGGAGGAGCCGCCGGACTGGAAGGAGACGGTGAGAAACCCGTCGGAGACCGATCCGACGATCGAGCCTTCGGGATCGGCAATCGCCAGCAGCGTGGTGCTGGATAAATAACCGGCCGTGGGCTGCGGGATGGAGGTGAACACGGAGCCCAAGGCCGGGACGGCACAGAGGAACAGGAGACACGCGCGCATTAATTTCCTCCTGCCGCGGCGCACAGCGCGACGGCCGTCGCATTACCGGCGCTGCACGTGACCGTCCAGCCGTTGGCGCCGCTCGGCTGGCTCGATGCGATCCGTCCGCTGATGCTGTTGGTATTGGGAACGGCGCAAGTGCCGCCGCCGTTGAGCAGCACCTGCCCGGTGGCGCAGGTTGCCGTGGCGGTATTCGTCGCGTTCGAAGAGATCACGGTCGCGACGGAAGGCGAGATTCCGGGCGGGCCCGCAGGGCCCGCGGGGCCGGTGGGTCCTGGCGGTCCCGGCGGTCCGGCCAGACCCGGCGAGCCCGCGGGTCCGGACGGACCTTGCGGCCCCTGCGGTCCTTGCGGTCCGGACGTGCCATTGATTCCCGGCGGCCCTTGCGGCCCGGTGGCGCCCGGCGCGCCCTGGCAATCCCGCGCATCGCACTTGGCGTCGCCGTTGATGTCTTCGGCGCCATCGCAAACGCCATTGGCGTTGGTGTCCCAGCAGGCTGTCGCCGTGGAGGCGGTGCAATATTTCGTCGGATCGTTGGTGCCGGTTACCGTGTCGCCCAGAAGTGTCCAGGAGAGCTGCGGGGACGCATTGAGTGAGACCGTAGCGGTGAAGACCTGGTGGTAGATGCCGGGGAGGTAATTCGTCGGTTGCCCGCGATTGATCGGGTCCGGGGTGAAGTAGTTCGATGCGCCCGGGGGGATGGAGGTCGTTTGGTTGTTGACGTTGATATAGCCAAAAAAGCCGGTCAGCTCATTGGTCGCCGGGTTGTAGGTGACGCAGTCCAGGAGCGGAAAGACGCCGGCCTGGCCGAATAGAGCGGCGGCGGAAACGATCAGGAGCAGGATGCAGCGTTTCATGAGTATTTCCTTCTTCACTGGCGCGGCGCGCAGACCGCGACCGCGGTAGCCTGCCCCGCGTTACAGGAAACCGACCAGCCATTCCCGGCCGGCGTGCTGGAAGCAACCCGGCCCATCCCCGGCAGGTTGGGGACGGTGCAGGTCCCGCCGCCCGTCACCAGGAACTGGCCGGCGGCGCAATTGGCGGCGGCGGTGACCGCTCCGGGGCTGGCGGTGACCGTCTGGAAGACCGGAACTGCTCCCGCGGGACCGGCCGGTCCGGCCGCGCCAGCCGGTCCAACCGGTCCCGCCGGACCTCTTGCACCATCGGCCCCCGGCGGTCCTGCGGGGCCTCTGGGCCCTACCGGACCCGCCGTGGTGTTGTTCGTTCCATTCGTGCCCGCAGGGCCTTGAGGGCCGGTCGCGCCGGCGCAATCGAGGGTGGTGCAGAATCCGTCCCCATCCACGTCTTCCTGCGAGTCGCACCTCAAATTGGCGTTCCGGTCCCAGCAGGTCAACAGGGAGCCCGGGGCGCGGGGCGCCCCCACGATCAACTGGCAGGTGGATACCGCAGCGGCCGTGGCCACGGCATCGACGCCGTTCAGGTGCCAGGCAGGGGTGACGCCGGAGTAGAAGCTCAGCGAGAACAGCATGTGCTGCGCCCGGCTGGTGAACTTGGTCGGGATCTGCCCCCGCAGGGTCCCGGAGGCGTCCACGTAGTTCAGCGTTCCGGCGGGGATCGTCACCGGCGGTTCGTTGACCCCGAAATACCCGAAATAGGCCGTGTACATGCCGGTCCGGATATTCAGGACCACGCAGTCTACGGTCGGTATCTGGGCCCGGACCGCCCCTGCGGCTCCGAGTAGCCACAGCCCGGCGAGCACTCGTCTCATGGGTATTTCCCCGTGATCGAACTTTTGCACAAAACGGCTTAAATCCAAAAGTTAGAAGGGGCTAGAATGGGATAGCTATCCCTTGCCGGTGAAGCGCGCCGAGGCTGGGCGCGGGCGTCGGGTGCCGGAGGTGACGCAGGAGAGGGCCAGGATCGCCTGCACGACGCCCGGCCCTTATGAGCGGGAAATTCGGGAGATAGCCCGCCGGCGCGGTAGTGGCCGTCGGTTAGGGAGCAGCCTACAGCACCGGCAGAGCGCCGAGGACGTGCAGCGCGACGGTGGCGGCGGTGCGCAGCGGCATCAGCGGCGGCTTGGGGACTTCGCAGAACATCGTGGCCCCGCCTTCGGGGCGGGTGACGTAGACCGGCAGCACCGGTTGCGCGTTGCGCTCGCCCGAGAGCAGCGGCAGTAGCCGGCCCTGCATCTGGCTGACGCCATAGCTGAGCAGGTTGTCCTGCCAGCCGAGCTGCGGCGCGATCAGGAAGCCGCTCAGGAATCCTTCGCCGGGCGTGAAGGCGCGCTGCAGGGCGAAAACCGGCATGAACATCGGAACGGGCGTGGCGACGGGGAGCAGGGTCTTGCCGATGAACAGGCTCAGCGAAACCGAGTAGGTCGCCCAGCCGGGCATGCGGGTGCTGATCGAGCCCTGAATCTGCCCGAACAGGCTGGTGGGCCCGGCGGGTCCGGTGATGCCCCAGCGGCCCCGCTTGCGCTCGTTCAACCGGACGGTGATATCGGCATAGCCGGTTTCGGGGTTGGGGTGAACGATGACGTGCTTCTCATCGATGGGCTCGAAGTAGCCCGCGCGGTTGAGGCGGGCGATGCTGCGGCGGAGCTGCAGCTCGTCGAAAAGGTCGCCTTCGTCGAGCACGAAATTCTTGCGGATGGTCGAATCGGAGAAGTGATGGTTGCCGGTGAACTCGATGCGGCCGACGTGGTAGACGGGCCCGCGCTCGACCGTAAGGCCCTTCTCGCTATCGTAGCGGGCGGTGAATTCGAGGATTCCCTGCTTCTGGGCCTCGCGGCGCTCGACCAGCAGCGCGCGGCAGAGGTCGGGCGAGAGGTCGGACTTGGGGCCCGGCCGCACGTCGATGCCGACGCGGACGTCATTGCCGCGGATCTTCAGGTCGCCGGGGCGCACGACCGCGTCGAGATAGCCCTGCTTGAGGTAGGCGGATTCGATGCGGGCCATGTCGCTATCGGCGGCCGCTTCATTGTAGCCGGGCATCAGGCGCCAGCCGGGCAGGAACAGGAAGTGCGGCAGAATCGTGGTGGGCTTGAGGGCCTGGAGCTGATTGCGGAAGCGGTCCTCTCCCTGAAAATCGACGCCTTTGACCGTGAGGTTCTCGCCGGGTGTGACGTGGAGATGCAGGTCGGCCCAGCCATTGCCCTTGTCGACAATCTCCTCGCGGATCTTGGGATTGGTGTAGCCGTGGTGCTCGAGCTGGCGGGCGGCCTCGCGGGCGATGACATGGGCGCGCTCCTCGTCGAGGAAGGTGTCCTCCTGGACCTTGAGCTCAATGCCGAAGGTGTTGGGCTCGAGCCAGATCTCATGCAGCATGAGCCTGGGCTTGGCGTGGACGCGGAACACCAGCGAGCCCGGCTCCGGCTCTTCGACGCGGACATCATCGAAGCGGCCCAGATTCCAGAGATAGCGGACATCCGCGGTGACCTTCTGCTCGTCGTACGGCTGGCCCACCTGTGACTGGAGTTTCACGGCGAGATCGGTGCCGGGAACCGTTACGGACGTTAGAATCAACAGGGGAACGAAAAACACCCCGCAATAGGTGCAGGTTCGGTGCCAGACGGAGCCCCGGAGGGGGATCGGGGAACGACGCCCCTCGAAGCCTTTACGGTCGCCTCAACCTCCAATCCCCAATCCCCAATCCCCAACCCCCGCCCCTATTCCCGCAGCTTCGGAAACAGCACCCGGTCGAGAATCTTGCGCGTCAGTTCGTCCATGGTGAGGTATTGGTCGGCCTGCTGATCGCGGTAGAAGAGCTTGGCGCCGGGGAGGAGGCCGATTTCGACCGGCAGGACGGTTTCGCCGCGACGGATGTGAAAACCGGGGAGGTCCTGGACGGCGTCGACCCGCACTTCGCCGGGCGGCTCCTCGACCCGGATCGTGAAGCCGCGGGCATCGGCCGCGATGGTGGCGGCTGCGACGCCGAATTCGCGGTTGTAGGCGTCCAGGCAGCCGGCCAGAAGGCGGTGCAGTTCCTCCATCGCGGGTGCGAGGCGGGCATGGATTTCGGCTTCGCGCCGGCGGCGGTCGCGCTCCTCTGCGATGCGCATTTCGAGCCACTGGAAGGGCATGAAGCCCTATCGTAACGCGGGGGCGCCGGCCGGATGCCGTTGCCTTTCGTTAAGCCGTTGGCTCGGTGAGGCCGTGTTCGGCAGCCGCCGCGGCGCGGGTGCGCGACGGGCCGCGGCTCGCGCGTCGCGCGGCCGGAAGAGCGGGCCGGCCGGCGGGGCGCGCCACCGGAACCGGGCTGAACCACTCGGCCAATTCCTCATCGGCGACGCGGCGGCGCGACATGATGATCCGGCGCTGGCGCAGCGCGCGCGGCAGACATCGCGCCACGTGCCACCAGGCGCGTGCCGAGTGCGGCTCGTAGAAGAGAGAGCCGCCGAGCACCAGCAGGTCGCGGGCGGCCATGGGGAGCCAGTAGCGCCGGCAGACGCCGCCGGTGGCATTCTTGATGCGCATCAGGAACCGGTTCTTCACCGAATGCATGTTGATCGCCGGCGGCAGCGAGCGCCGGTTCGCCGGCGTCACGGTGCGGACGTGGAAAGCCTCTGCGGCCGGAGTGTAAATGCAGCGCCAGCCGAGGAGCTGGGCGCGCCAGGCGACATCCGCATCCTCGCGGTAGACGAAAAAGTCGGGGTCGAAGAAGTGGCCGCCGATGGAGACGTCGTCGATCATTTCCCGGCGGAAAAGCGCGGCAGCGGCGGAAGCGCCGAAGACGTACTCGGGCCCGGACGAGTAGCGGTGGCCGGGCTCGTGCCAGCCGCGGTCGAAGTGGCGCATCGCGGGCGTAAAGAAGATGCCGGTGGAATCGATGCGGTCCTCCGGGAGGGGCTCGAAGCCGGGTCCGATGGAAAGGAGCTTTCCACAGACGGAGCCCGCGCGCGGATCGCACGCGGCGGCATCCACCAGGGCGCGGATGAAGCCGGGGCGCAGCAGGACATCCGGATTGAGCGTGAGCACCCAGGGAGCGGTGGTGGCCTGGATGGCGAGATTCTGGGCGGCCGCGAAGCCGAGATTGTGCTCGGACGGGAAGACCCGCAGCCGCGAAGCCGGCCAGCGATCGCCGCTCAGAATGCTGCGGGTCCGGTCGGTCGAGGCATTGTCTACGACCACAACATCGAGATCGGCCTCCTGCTGGGCGAAGAGGGCGTCCAGACATCGGCCGATATAACGCTCGCTTTGGAACGTGACTACCGTAACAGCTACTTTAGGAAAGGGCACTGGGTTATGAGTCCGTTCCAAAGACCCCGGCCGGGCCGGGTCAACTACACTAAAACGAAAAGGTTCCCGAAAAAAAGTGAAAAAAAGTTTGTTCGGGGTGTAGGGGAAATCGAAATCCGGGTGTCTTAGGTATGGCTCAATGCGATGTCGGTGTATCCCGTGGGTGAACGGCTGGTGGGCATTCTCCGGCAGGACATAGCTGGCGCAGAGCTGCGGGATCGGGTAGCCCGGCTGTTCGAGGAGGCGAGGAACGATGTTTTCCGTTACCTGCTCACTCTCGGGTTGCATCCGCCGCAGGCGCAGGAAGCGGCACAGGAGGTATTTCTCCGCTTGTACGCGGCGCTAAAGAAGGGCGAAGAGATCGAGAACCCGCGGGCGTGGGTCTTTCGGGTGGCCCACAACCACGGGTTGAAGATCCGGGAGCGGCAGATGACGGAAGAGCCCTTCGATCCGGCGCTCGAATCCCGGTTGAGCGCCGGGGGGACCAATCCCGAGGACGATCTGCTGGAGCGGGAGAAGATGCGGCGGTTTCACCATGCGGTGCAGGGGCTTTCCGAGCAGCAGAAGCGCTGTCTGTTCCTGCGGATGGAAGGGTTGCGGTATCCGGAGATCGGCTCGGCGCTGGGGATCAGCGCCTCGGCGGTAGGGGAATTTCTGCGGCGGGCGATGGTGCGGCTGAAGAAGGCGGCAGTGGAAGAAAGCGGCGGGTCCGCGGTCGAATGAGCAAGGGCGAAACACATCCCGGCGAGGATTTACTGCTCCGCTACCTGGATCGCGAAGCATCCGAGGGCGAAATGCGCCTCGTGCGAGGGCATCTGGAAACATGCGGCGAATGCCGCGCGGCGGCGGAGGAACTGCACCGGACCATGGACCTGTGCCGGCGCTATCACGAGCAGGTGCTCCAGGCCCGGCTGCCGGACCCTCCGGCTCCGTGGACCGATCTTTCGCGCGGGTTTGCGCGGATCGATGAGGAACTCGAGGCGGCAAGCTGGAAGGCGCGGGCGATCCGCTGGCTGACACCCGGGCCGGCCGTGCGCTGGCCCGCAACCGCGGCGGCCGTACTGGCGGTGGCGGCGGGTCTGTACTACCAATTTCACGAGACGCCCTCCGTAGAAGCCGCGGCCCTGCTGCGGCGTGCGGCTGCGGCGGAAGCGTCGCATCGCGCGCCGGCGCGGCGCATCCAGGTGCGCACGCGGCAGGCGAAGTTCTGGCTCGATGATCGCGCCGCGGCGGCCCGGGTATCCGGGATGTTCCGCGAGGCGCGCTACGATTTCGACGATCCGCTCAGCGCGCGATCTTACAGCCAGTGGCGGGACGGCCTGGCGGAAAAGCGCGATGAAGTCCGCACGGTGGCCGACCCGGTCGAACCGGGGAAGGCCTGCTACGAGATCCGGACGATTGCGGCGGCGGGTCCGCTGGCATCGGCCAGCCTGATGCTGCGCACGGCCGACCTGCTGCCGGTCGAAGGGCGCTTCGAGTTTCGCAATGAGGATTGGGTAGAGTTGACCGGGTTCTCGGAAGCCACGGCGACGGAGGGCGGAACACCCGCCACGACGCGCCTGGAGGCTCCGGTGCGGCGGGCCGAACCAAGCCGGCCAGCCGCGATACCGTCCGGGGGATCGGCCTCGGTTTCGGAGGAGTTGCGTGTGTTGGCCGCGCTCCACGAAATCGGGGCCGACCTGGGCGATCCGGTGGAAGTCAGGCGGGCGGATGGAAAGGTGCTGGTGAGCGGGATCGGGGTCCCGGCGGACCGGCGACGCGAAATCCATGCAAAATTGCAGGCGATCCCCGGTGTCGAGGTGCAGTTCTCTGAGGCGCCCGCGGGTGTGAATCAGGCGGACGCCGGCACGGGCGCGCCCGCGGCTCCCGAAATACCGAAAACCGCGCCCATGGAGGCGCGGATCGAAAAGCAGCTCGGCGGGCGCGTCGAGTTCGAGCGGTTCAGCGCGCAGATGCTCGATTGGACGGACGCCGCCATGGCGCGCGCCATCGCGCTGCGATCGCTGGCGCAGCGCTTCCCGGCAGCGGCGGAGGCGCAGATGGATGCGCCGGACCGCGAACTGCTCGACAGCCTGGCCCGCGCGCACGTTCGCGATCTTTCGGCCAGAATCGAGAGTCTGCATCGCGCGCTGGCGCCCGTAGTGGCCGGGCTCGGCGGGCCCCAAGCAGCCGTCTCGCCCCGGCCGGTGAACGGTCAGGCATGGCAGCCGGCGGCGGAAGAGGCATACCGGGCGGCACGGAGAGCGGAGATGCTCATCTCCGTGCTCCTGGGAGCGACGGCTGAGAAGGCCGATTCGCGGAACGTTCCGGCGGATTTGTTGGCCGCGCTGGCCGAGACGCGAACGGCGCTCGCGGACTGCGCGAAGGCGCTCGAATAGCGGGAGCAGCGCCGCGGCGCCGCGCGATCCGGAAGCTTCTGCAGACCGTCCGGCAATCGGTGTAGCTTATAGATAATGCCACCGGCCCGGTTCCTAGCGCTGCTTGCGGTTCTGGCTATGCCGGCGGCGGCGCAGCGGGCAGGCGGAGTCTACGGCGTGGTTCTCGATACCTCGGATGGAGGTATCGGGCAAGCCGCCGTCACCATCGTCAACGAGGATACGGGCTTCCGGCGCGCGGCCGAGACCGGTCCGGGGGGACGCTACGCGGTTGGGGGGCTCGAGCCGGGCGAGTACAAGATCACGGCGCGGAAGGAAGGGTTCCGCACCGTGGTGCGGTTCGGCATCCGGCTGGGGGAAGCGGCAGCGGCGCGCGTGGATTTCGTTCTGCCGGTGGGCAGCGTCGAAGAAACCATCACCGTACGGGGAACGGCGCCGCTGATCGCGCATGAGGACGCCGCGACCGGCACCCGCATCCTGGCCGACGAAATCGCCCGCGTGCCGCTGAACGGGCGGGGCCTGCTCACGCTGCTCGAGTTGACGCCGGGGACCATCGTGGTTCCGGCCACCCGCGGTGACCCCGGCCAGTTCACCGCCACCGGCCAGCGGCCGAACGCGAATTCGTTCCTGGTGGACGGCATGAGCGCGAACACGGGCCTCGCGGCCGGCGGCGTGCCGGCGCAATCGCCGGGCGGCACGATGCCGGCGCTGAGCGCTTTCGGCAGCATGGATTCGCTGATTTCGGTGGACGCGCTCGAGGAGATGCGCGTGCAGACCTCGACCTCCGTGGCGCAGTTCGGGCGGCTTCCGGGCGCGAGCGTGGAGCTGACCAGCCGCGCGGGAACCAACGAATTTCACGGCACGGCGGCCTACCGCATCCGCAACGAGCTGTTCAGCGCCAATGACTGGTTCGGCAACCAGGCCGGCTTCGGAAAGCTGCCGCTGCGCCTGCAGGATATTGCCGGGACGCTGGGCGGTCCCGTGGTGCGCAGCCGCAGCTTCGCCTTCCTCTCGTTCCAGCATGTGGCGCTGCTGCAGCCGTTCGTTTGGGCGCAGCCGGTGCCTTCGATCGACACGCGAAACGACGCGGCGCTTTGGGCGCAGCCGGCGCTCAACCTGTTCCCGCTGGCGGTGACGGGTCCGGTGGCGAACGGTCTGGCGGAAGTGCTCGGGCGCGGTTCGCGGCCCGCGGGGCTTTACGCCGGGGCGGCGCGCTTCGACCAGGCGCTGGGCAGCCGCGTATCGCTGTTCGGCCGCTACAGCGATGCGCCATCGAACAACCAGTTCGGCGGGCTTTCTGTCGACGCGCTGGATCTGCGGTCGCAGAGCCTGACGCTGGCGGTGAACGCGCGGCTGAAGCCGAACACCGTGCTGGATGCGCGCGCCAACGAATCGCTGGCGGGGGTGCATTCGAACTGGAGCCCAGGGCACGATTGCTCGCTGCAAACGTTCTTCGACGGTTTTTTCGGCGTGCCGCCGGCGTGCGAATCGCTGGTGCGGTTCTGGATCGGCGGCGTGGGCCAACTGGTCTCGGGGCGGGAGGGCGACCGGCGGCAGCGGCAATTCCAGACCGTGGAAACGCTCGGCCATCGCCTCGGCTCGCACAACCTGGTGGTGGGCAGCGATTACCGCTCGATCACCGCGATCCGGCGCGACCCGACCGGCACGTACGGGTTGATTGCCGACGACCTCGCCGCGCTCGCCGACAAGCGCAATCTGTGGTTTTCGCAGACGCCCGGGCAGAACGCCTCGGCGCACGTCGATGAGCTTTCGTTGTGGATTCAGGATACGTGGCAGGCGGCGCGGCGGGTGACGGTCGCGGCGGGGCTGCGCTGGGAATACAGCCCGCCGCTGGTCGCCCCGCCGAATCCGGCGGGGACGACCCCGCTGTACTACTTTCTCGATCCCGCGTCGCAGAACATCGTATCCGGCAGCCGGCAGCCGCTGTGGCGCGAATCGTACCGTGACTTTGCGCCTCGGCTGGGCGTGGCTTGGCAGTTGACCGGCGACGGCAAAACGGTGCTGCGGACGGGCGGCGGACTGTACTACGATTCGAGCCTGAGCATCGCCACCGACGTTCTCAACGGCGGCCCGCTGAGCATCTCTCAATTGAGCAGCGCGATTCACGCGCCGTTTCCTTCGATCATGAGCTACGCCTTCCTGCCGAATCTGCGGCTGCCGGAGGTGGCGCAATGGAACGCAACCATCGAGCGGGCGCTCGGCGCGCGCGATGTGGTCTCGCTGGGCTATGTGGGGTCGGAGGGCTGGGACCTGATCCGGCGCGAAGCGGGCGGGGCGGGGAACAACCCGACGACGCTGGTGGCGCTGACGACCAATCACGGGCATTCGGCGTACCACGCGCTGGAACTGCAATACCGGCGGCGGATGGCGCCGGGCTTGCAGGCCACGGCGGCTTATACGTGGTCGCACGCGATCGATAACGATTCGAGCGATTCATTCCTGGTGTGGGCCGCGCCCGGACCGGGCGACCACGCCGCGTCCGATTTCGACCTGCGGCATTCCTTGACCGCGGCGGTCACCTACGAGCCGCGGTTCGGCAAGGGATGGGCGCTCGACAGCATCGCGCGCGTGCGCAGCGGTTTCCCCATTACGGTGCTCGATGCCGACGAATACCAGGGCATCACGCTCATGAACGCCTTCCGGCCGAACCTGGTCTGGGGTCAGCCGCTGTGGATCGCGGATGCGAACGCGCCCGGCGGGCGGCGGCTGAATCCGGCGGCGTTCGCGGATGCCGCGGCCGGGCATCAGGGGACGCTCGGACGCAATGCGATCGAGGGCTTCGGCATGTGGCAGATCGACCTGGCGCTGCGGCGCGAGTTCGTGTTCAAGGAAAAGCGCCGGCTGCAGTTGCGGGTCGAGGCGTTCAACCTGACCAACCACGCCAGCTTCGCCGACCCGGTGCGCTACCGCAACAGCCCGGTGTTCGGGCAATCGGTTTCGATGCTGAATCTGATGCTGGGCACGGGCAGCCCCGGCAGCGGCCTCTCGCCGATTCTGCAGACCGGCGCACCGCGGTCGCTGCAGGGGACGGTGCGGTTTCAGTTTTGACGATTCTGCCGCTCGCTCAATTTGAATCAGGCATCCGGTCTACGTGATCGATGACGAGCACCTCGACCGGAATGCGCCGGCGCTCCATGATGAGCCCGAGTTGGCTTTCCACTGCTTGAATTACGGTCGGGGCCGGATTGGAAGCCGCCGGGACGCCCGGCTCGTTGCGGCCCGCCACCGTCTCGGGCGGCGCCGAGGACGTCAGCACGTTTTCCGGTGCGTAGGCCAGGCGGAAGTCGTAGAGACCGCGCAGACCGGTCTCATCGATCACCGGCTGCTGCAGCTCGCGGCTGAGAAAGCCGCACAATGCGCCGACGGTCTGGCGAGCGCCCGTGAGCCGCATGACGCCATCTCTGCCGGGCAAGGTAACCACATTCGCCACGCCGGGCGGAAGTTTCACGAAGCCACTGGCGTCCACGTCGAAATGTGGTCCTGTGGAGCGTGCCGCCGGACTTGGGGGTTCTCCAGGAGTGGACGGAGCGGGCGCCAGCTTTGCGCCCTTGGGCCCAGCCTTGAGAGCGTATCCCGCCATGGGGTGCGTCTCCCGGTGAATCTCGAGGTGAAAACGTTCCGCCAGGAGGTCCTGCAGCATCGCGGGCAAGTCCTCCCTCGTCGCGCCTGGCGGGAGCTTGGCAGCGATCTCGAATCGGGCATTTTCCATCCATGCCGGTGGGTTCATTTGATAGAACTGGACGCGGTACGCGAGGAATAGCAGGTCCCTTAAGCTTTGGCCGGAGTAGGTGATCTGCCCCGGATCCGCGGTCCCTGGGCCACCCGCGATTCGACGCAGCGGGGTAGTGCCGGACCCGGCCGTGAGGGCCCTCACGGCTGCGGCCTCAAATCGCTGGTGGCTTCCGGTTTGCGCGATGCTGCCCGCAACGGCGATCAGAAGGCACCACAGAATTCGCATCATTTCGTGTCCCTCATTGTTTCACCGTCGAGCGCGGAGTGGCAGGCGCCCCAATCCCCCATCCCCGATCCCCGGCCCTGGTATCATGTGTCACACCATCAGGAGCCTTTGCGCCATGAGTCACGCTCAACGACGTTTCCCCCTGCTGCTCGCGCTCTTCGCGGCGAGCGGGTGTTCTGCGCTGATCTACGAGATCGTCTGGTACCACATGCTGCAGCTTGCCATCGGCTCGACTTCGGTCTCGATGGGAGTGCTGCTCGCTACGTTCATGGGCGGGCTTTGCGTCGGCAGCCTCGGGTTCGCGCGGCTCGGGCGGGCGGGGCATCCGCTGCGGATCTACGCCGCGATCGAGGCGGGCATCGGCGTCTGCGGGCTGGCGGTGCTCGTGCTGATGCCGCTGGTGGGGCGGGCGTACCTGGCAGTGGCGGCGCACGGCCTCGAGAACATGCTGCTCCGCGGACTGCTCGCGGCCATCTGCATGCTGCCGCCGACGATCCTGATGGGCGCTTCGCTGCCGGCGATCTCGCGGTGGCTCGAAAGCACGCCCGAGGGGGCGTCGCGGATGGGGCTGCTCTACGGCGCGAATACGGCGGGCGCGGTGCTCGGGTGTCTCGCGGCCGGATTCTATCTGCTGCGGATCTATGACGTAGTCGTGGCGAGCCTGGCCGCGGCGGCAATCAACGCGGTGGTCGCGGTGGCGGGCTGGTGGGTGTCGCGGCGCGAGGCGGCGCCTGAGGCAGGCGCGAGTCACCGGTCCTCGCTCACGGCTCGTCCGACGGCGATCTACATCACGATTGCGCTCTCGGGCGCCGGGGCTCTCGGCGCGGAGGTGGTCTGGACGCGGCTGATGGGGATGCTGCTCGGATCGACCGTGTACGTGTTTTCCATCATCCTGGCGGTATTCCTGATCGGCCTGGCGGGCGGGAGCGCGGCCGGGTCGTGGCTGGCGCGGTCGCTCGGAACCGCGGCGAAGGCGCGGCTGGCGCTCGGCTGGTGCCAGGTGCTGCTGGCGGCCGCGATCGCGTGGACGGCGGGGATGATTGCCAGCTCGCTGCCGTATTGGCCGATCGATCCCATGCTCGCGACCAGCAACTGGCTCCTGTTCCAGCTCGATATGGCGCGCTGCCTCTGGGCGATCCTGCCGCCGACCCTGCTGTGGGGCGCGAGCTTTCCGCTGGCGCTGGCCGCGGCGGCAGAGGACGGTGAAGACCCGGCGCGGCTGGTCGGCGGAGTCTACGCGGCCAACACGCTCGGCGCGATCGTGGGCGCGCTGGCGGTCAGCCTGGCGCTGGTGCCGTGGATCGGCACCCAGGCTACGCAGCAGGCGCTGCTGGTGCTTGCGGCGGCCAGCGCGTGGTTCGTGCTGGCGCCGCTTTACCGCGAGCGGGCGGGGGCGCTGGCCCTGGCGGCGTCGATCCTGCTGGCGGCTGTGCTCGCGCCGCGCATCGACGCGATTCCTCCCGAGGTGATCGCGTTCGGGCGGCGCCTCGCAACCAACGCGGGCAAGGCGAAGATTCTGCACGTGGCGGAAGGGCGGAACTCGTCGGTGGTGATTTCGCGCTGGGAGGACGGCGCGACGCAGATCGACGTCAACGGCCACGTCGAGGCCACCAACGAGCCGTTCGATATGAAGCTGCAGCGCATGGTGGGGCACCTGGCGGCGCTGACCCATCCCAATCCGCGCAAGGTGCTGGGCATCGGCTTCGGCGCGGGCGTTTCGGCGGGCACCTTCACGCGCTACGCGAGCATCGAGAGCATTACCGTTTGCGAGATCGAGCCGGTGATCCCGCCGATTTCGACGAAGTATTTCTCGAAGGAAGACTACGACGTGCTGCACAACCCGCGCACCCGGATCGTCTACGACGACGCGCGGCATTATCTGCTGACCACGGCGGAAAAGTACGACATCATCGCGTCCGATCCGCTGGATGTGTTCGTCAAGGGGACGGCGGCGCTCTATTCGAAGGAGTATTTCGAGGCGGTGAAGCGGCACCTCAACCCCGGAGGCGCATTCACGCTCTACGTGCCGCTGTACGAGAGCGACATCCGGACGGTGAAGAGCGAGCTGGCGACCTTCTTCGAGGCGTTCCCCAATGCCACGATCTGGGCGAATACGCTGAGCGGGCAGGGCTACGATATGGTCTTCATGGGCCACCTCGATCCGCCCCGCATCGATGTGGACGCGGCCGAGGCGCGCCTCGCGAACCCGGATTTCGCGCCGGTGGTGGAGTCGCTGCGGGATATCGGCGTGAATTCGGCGGTAGACCTGTTCGGCACCTACATGGGGACGCGCGCGGACTTGGGCGCGTGGACGGCGGGCGCGGAGATCAACCGCGACCGCGACCTCCGGCTGCAATATCTCGGCGGATGGGGGATCAATTCCAATCTGGCGGACCCGATCTACCGCGAGATGCTCAGCTACCGGCGGCTGAGCGGGCACCCGTTTGTGGGATCGCCCGAGCGCGTGGCGATGGTGCTGGGGTATCTGGCGGGCGCGATGGGGAGACCGTAGAATCGACGTCCGGGGATGGCGGCTCCGGCAAGGGCGCCTGGGCGCCGCCCTAGCCGTTGAGTTCCGATGCGATTAAGGCGTCGTGTGCTTCGCGAAGCCACCCGATTTCCGCCTCCGCGAGAAACCGCTCGTGCGAAAGGGCGGCAAGGATATCCCGGCGTACCGGCTCCGGCATTTCGGGGATCTCTGCAACGACCTTCGCCATCGCATTCGTATGGGAGACAATCTTCGTGAGCTGATCCACATGACCGGCGATGATCTGTTCACGGATTTTCGCCTCAACACGGCTGAAATTACCGACTTTCGCGCGGAAAACGTCGCGGAAGTCGACACCTGCCGGCGCGCCGGAATTCATGAGCTCCAAGAAACGCGCTCTTCCCTTCGCCGTAATCGCGTATTTCTGGGGCTGACGGCGCCCCGTCGCACGGCGGCGTTCGTGGAAACGATGGATGAACCCGGCGCGCTCGAGTCTTCGGATCAACGGATAGACCGTCCCCCAACTCACCTCTCTTGACGGGCCGAGAAAGCCGTTCAGGGCCTTCTGGTATTCGTAGCCGTACCAGGGTCTTTCCATCAGCTTTCCCAATAAGAACAACTCGTACATGACGCCTCCGTTCCAATCTCCCGTTCGCCTTCTTGCTTTCAATATATCGATTCGATATATTAATCTAGCGCAGGAGGAAGAATGGAACCGGATGTGGCACGAAGGATCAGTCGTCTGACCGGAGTTTCGGCGATACTCGGTGTGCTCATGATTCTGTATTCGTTCGGCATCAACCAGGGACCTCCGCTCGACGCCACCGACGATCAGATGATGGCATACGCCCACTCGCACTTTCGCCACGTCATGGTGGCATCCTGGCTCCAATCGGTTGGTCCTCTCCTGATCGTGATTTTCGCCCTGGCGCTGGTCAGGCTGGCATCAGCCACGAATTCCCTGATGGGATGGCTCACTCTTCTTGGCGCCTCGATTCTGATGATGGTCAGCCTCTCCGAGGTGGTCTTCTATATTTGTGCGCTGGATTCCGCGCCGCCGACGATGGGCCGCATTGGGAACAATGTGGGCCATGCTATCCAACACCTCTACTTCATCGTAGCCGCGCCGGTGCTATTTATTCCGCTGGGCAGCGTCCTGATGGGAAGCAAGATTCTCCCGAAGGCGTTCGGGGTTCTGGCGGTTGTGATTGGCGCCTGCTTCTTTATCCTGGGCATCACCTCGCTGTATCAACCAATTCTCTCGGTAGCGGTCACGTCTTTTGCTCCGATTCAGGCTCTCTGGTGGCTGGCTGCCGGGATTGCCTTGATCCGGCGGTCCGGACGGATCGATCAATTTTTGGCCAAAAGCTGAGAATTCAGATGACTCCGCCGGCTGCATGGGCATCCCGGCTCCGGAAAGCTCTCGGTCGAAATTGAGGGGCAGGCCATTCGCGGATGAGTTACACGTAATACGTGTACACGTATAATGGGCTAATGAATGCCACTCTGTCGATCGAAGAGGACGTACTTCGGGAGGCACGGCATCGGGCGCAGGCCATGGGCAAGAGCTTGAACCAGCTCATACGTGAATACATCGAGCACCTTGCGGGCAAAGCCGATCCAGAAGAGGCTGCTGCAGAGTTTGAACGGCTGTCACGGGCATCGACCGGCGATTCGAAGGGCTGGAAATTCAATCGCGAGGAGATCCACGAGCGCCGGTGAGTGGTCTTGCATTTTTCGACGCGAACGTTCTGCTGCACACCGATAACCTGTCGGCGCCCGGCAAGAAGGCACGCGCGACCGCGCTCTTTGCGGATCACCTGCGCACCGGCAGGGCAGTGATTTCTCTTCAGGTGCTGCAAGAATACTTTTCGGTGGCTACCCGAAAGCTCGGAATGAGCGCCGCGGACGCGCAACGCAAGGTGGAGATCATGGCGCAGGCGCACGTGGTGTGCTTCGAAGCCTGCGATGTGATCGCGGCAATCGAACTGCACCGCTTGTCCGGAATCTCGTTCTGGGACGCGCTGATCGTGCATGCCGCGCGATCGGCCGGAGCCGGCGTACTCTACAGCGAGGACCTCGCCTCCGGCGGCGTGATCGGCAGTGTGCGAATCAAAGACCCGTTCACCACCTGAGCGTTAGAATAATGCAGATGAGACTCGCCATTCCTCTATTGCTCTGCGCCGCGCTGGCGCCCGCGCAGGTCAAGGTCACGCCCGGCTCCGAGAAGATCTCGGTCGAAATCGACGGCAAGCCGTTCACGGATTTCTACGTGGCGGGGCCGCAGGTGGTGAAGCCGTATCTGTGGCCGCTGCGCGCGGCGACGGGCACGTACGTCACGCGCATGTGGCCGATGGAGAAAGTCGAGGAAGAG
>DATGMB010000249.1:0-6988 GCA_035293845.1 Bryobacteraceae bacterium | reverse complement strand
GACACGCGCGGTGGTCGAATGGTACCGCGGCTCGGGACTGCGGCCGTTCCTCAACGTGCTCCCTTCGGAAAAGGACCGCGAACAATTCCTGGCGGAGTATCACGAAGCCCTGCAGCCGCACTATTTGCCGCAGGCGGACGGTCGCATCCTGTTCCCCTTCCGGCGGTTGTTCGCGATCGCATACGCCGGCGAGTGATGCGGCTGGCTGCGGTGCTGTTGTGCCTGCTGCCCGCCGGCTGCGTGCGCCCGGCCGATCCGCTGCCGGGTTTTCCGCGGCTCGTGCTATGGGCGTGGGAGCGGCCGGAGCGCCTGGAGTTTATCGATCCGCACGCGGCCGGTGTCGCATATCTGGCCCGGACCGTGAGCTGGCGCGACGGGCGCGTGAATTCCGTGCCGCGGTTGCAGCCGCTCGACGTGCCGCCGGGAACGGCCGTCATGGCGGTCACGCGGCTCGAATCGTGGTCGCCGCCGCTGCCGCCGATCGAAGACGTGGCGGCGCCGATCCTGGCGGATGCCGCCAGTCCGGCGGTTCGGGCCGTGCAGATCGATTTCGACGCGAAGCAGTCCGAGCGTGCCTGGTACGGCGCGCTGATCGAGCGGCTCGGGCGCGGCCTCGCCGGGCGGAAACCGCTCGGCATTACGGCGCTGGCTTCCTGGTGCCTGGGCGATCCGTGGGTGCGGTCGCTCGCGGTGGCGGACGCGGTGCCCATGCTGTTTCGTATGGGGCAGGGCGAACCGCGCGGCGTGCGGGAGTTTTCGAGCGGCGTCTGCCGGTCGAGCGTGGGGGTTGCTACCGACGAGCTGCCGTACCGGATTCCGCACGGGCGGCGCGTGTTCGTATTTCATCCGCGGCCCTGGACGCCGGAAGCGTACCGGGCGGCGGTGGCATTTGCCGGGAGGTTCCAATGAAGTGGTGGTGGCGCGCCGTGCCGCTGGCGCTGCTGGCGGCGGTGCTTACGTGGCCGTGCGGGCCGTTTTTCCCGGAATTCGAGTACGCGCCGGTGCATGGGCCGGTGCATTCGGCAGTGGACGTGGACCGCTTCGATCGGGGCGAGATCGGCGTGATCCGGCCGGGTTTTTTCCGCGAGCCGCTGGTGATCGCGTACCGGTATCTGGCGGGCGTGCCGCTGACGGATGCCGAGCGGGCGGCGGTCGCGCTGCGCCAACCGGTGCGGGATACGCGGCCGGTGGAGCAGTGGACCGCTACGGGACGATGGCTAAGCGCGCGCAACCAGGTGGCGGGCGCAGCGCCGGTGCCGGGGATCAATCCGTACCGGCGTGTACCCGGCGGCCAGTGGGAGTTCTTTCCGAACTGTCTTGACACTGCATTCGATACGGCGGTGGCGACCTTGCAGGACCGCATCGCCAAATGGGGCGTAGCGAGCCCGAACGTGGCGGAGTGGCTTCGCGGGCAGGATCAGGTTTTCGAGAACTGCTCGGGCGGGCCGTCGATTCCCGTGTCCGTGAGTGGCAGCGACACGCTGCTGGCAGCCGACCGGCAATATCAGATCGCGGCGGCGGAGTTCTACGCGGGGAAGTACGCCGATGCGGAGCGCGATTTCGATGCCATCGCCGCCAATGCGGCCTCGCCGTGGCGCGATGGCGGGCATTATCTCGCGGCGCGGGCGCTGATCCGCGATGGCACGGTGAACGGCAAGCCCGAGAGCCTGAAGCAAGCGGAAGCCAAGCTGCAAGCGGTGATCTCCGATCCGGCCGCGGCGCGCTGGCACGATTCCGCGCGGGGATTGATCGAGTTCATCCGCGGGACGCTCGATCCCGAGCAGCGGATGATCGAGCTCGGCAACGAGTTGACGCGGCCGGGCGGCGATTTCCGCAAGGCGGTCACCGACTACACGCACCTCTGGGATTTACAGCAACAGAAAAGACGCGAGGTGCCGGCCGCGGCGAGCGAGATTACCGATTGGATCGCGACCTTTCAGCACGGCAACGCGCCGCACGCGATCGAGCGCTGGCAGGCATCGAAGTCGATGCCCTGGCTGGTGGCGGCGCTCACGGCAGCGAACGCCACGGATCCCGCAGTTCCCGGCCTGCTCGCCGCGGCGCGGCAAATCGCGCCGGACTCGCCGGCCTATGCGACCGCGGCCTATTACGGCATTCGCCTGCAGATTTTCCGCGGCGAGACCGATGCCGCGCGGGAATGGGCGGACCGCGCGCTGGCGACGAAGCAGCTCGATTCCACGGTCAATCTGCTCCGCGCGGAGCGGCTGCGGCTGGCGCGGAATTGGGATGAATTTCTGCGGTTCGGCCCGCGCAAACCGGTCGGCGTGTCGATCGAACTCTTGGGATCGGATGATTCATTGGAAGGGCAGCCTGCATTATTGAAACAGACCGCTGCGCTCGATACGGATTTCACGCGGCCGATGAACACCGAGGTCCCGCTGCGGCTGTGGATGTCGGCGGCGAACAGCAATGGCTTGCCGCGCGAGTTCCAGGCGCAGATCGCGGAAGCGGGCTGGGTGCGCGCCGTGCTGCTGGATGACCGGACGGCCGCCCGCGCGCTGGCGCGCCGCGCCGCCGAACTGAGTCCCGCGCTCGCGCCGGCGATGCGGGATTATCTGGCGCAATCCGATCCCCGCGCTGCCGGTTTTACGGCGGCCTTCTGGATGCTCCGCATGCCGGGGCTGATCCCGGAACTTCGCGCCGGCGTTCCGCGCCACGAGGCGCCCGATAAAATCGACGATTTTCGCGATAACTGGTGGCTGCTCGGCCGCCCGCCCGCGCTCGGCGAGCTGTACGAGAGCGGCCAGAACGGTCCGCCGGATTTTCTGCCCGCGGGCGATCGGGCCGAAGGCGAAAAGCAGTCGGCGAGCCTCCAGCAGACGGCCGGCAATGGCGTCAATTATCTCTGCGCGGCGGCAATCGCCTGGGCGCGCGCTCACCCGCAGGACCTGCGCGTGCCGGAAGCGCTGCACCTCGCGGTGCGCGCCACGCGCTACGGCCTCGGCGCGGATAAAGAGAGCAGCAGGTATTCCAAGGAAGCCTTCGACCTGCTGCACCGGCGCTACCCGAATTCGCCGTGGACGAAGCAGACGAAGTATTGGTATTAGCCGATCAGGATCTCCCGGAGCCCCAGCACGCGGATCAACCGCCGCAGCGAATTCGGATGCAGCTTCAGTTTGGCCGCCGCCAGATTGTGGTCGCCGCCGGTCTCGCGCCAGGCGGCGAGGATCAGGTCGCGCTTGGTCTGTGCGATGGACGTCTGCAGCGCGCCGGGCACGGCGGGCACGGTGGCGGCATCCAAAATGCTCTCCGGCAGATCCTCGGGCAGCAGCAGATTGGCTTCGCCCAGCACCACGGCGCGCTCGATGGCGTTCTCCAGCTCGCGCACGTTGCCGGGCCACGTGTACGCAGCCAGATACCGCTCGGCTTCGGGCGAAATGCCCTCGACGCGGCGGCGGCAGCGCGCGGCGGCGCGTACCAGAAAGTGGCGGGCGAGCGGCAGGATATCCGCGGGGCGCTCGCGCAGCGGCGGCACGCGCAGGCTGAGCACGTTCAGCCGGTGATAGAGGTCCTCGCGGAAGGCGCCGCGGCGGACCTCGGCCGCGAGGTCGCGGTTGGTCGCCGCGACAATCCGCACGTCGAGCTTCAGCGTCCGGGTTCCGCCCACGCGCTCGAACTCGCGCTGCTGCAGCACGCGCAGCAGCTTGGCCTGAAGTAGCGGCGCGAGCTCGCCGATCTCGTCCAGAAACACGGTCCCGCCCTCGGCCATTTCGAGCTTGCCCTTCTTTTGCGCGGCCGCGCCGGTGAAGGCGCCCTTTTCGTAGCCGAAGAGCTCGCTTTCGAGCAGCGTCTCGGTGAGCGCGGCGCAATTGATCGCGACAAGCGGCCGGGCGGCGCGCGGGCTCAGGCGGTGCAGCGTGCGGGCGACCAGTTCCTTGCCCGTTCCGCTTTCGCCCAGCACGAGCACCGAAGTGTCCTGCGGGGCAACGCGCGCGATCATCCGCAGGAGTTTCTCGATCGCCGGACTGCCGCCGACCATGCCGGAGTCGCCGGGATCCAGCCGCTCGCGCAGAAGCTGGTTTTCCGTGCGCAGCGTTTCCACGTCGCGCACATTTTCGAGCGCCGCCGAGGCCAATGTCGCGACGGCAGCCAGGACGTCCCGGTGTGCCGCCAGCCGCGGGCTCTCCTCGGCCGGAAACCAGAAGGCCAGCAGGCCGCCGGTCTTGTCCCGGACATAGATCGGCAGAGCGATGCAGTCCTCGGGGATTTCCGCATCGCTCTCGCCAAGAATCACGGCGCCGCCGGAGCAGGGAACCAGGTCCGCGATCAGCCGGATGATCTGGTTCTCGAAGACGATGCGCTGGTCCTCGTCCTGCGCGCGGGCGAGGGCGCGAAAGAGGAAGAGCAGGGCACAGGCATCGAGGAGCGGATGAGCGGCCGCCTCCGCCTCCGGCCCGTGCTGCGGATGCATAAGGGTGCCAGTTTACCAGAATGGCGAGCCGTGAACCGGACGGTTCGCGGCCATGAACCGGAGGGCGCGCCGTTCGCGTTCGGCGGGCGGTAAGTTCTGTGTTTCGAGCGCGGCGCGATTGGGCCTGCGGATGCATTCTGATCGCCCGAAATCGGGGTCCCACACAGGGCAGCCCGAAGGAGGATGACGACCATGAAAACGAGTTTTACCCGTTGGATGATCGCGGCGGCTGCTGTGGCGGCCGCGGCCGGCAGCGCTTCGGCGCAAACCTACGTGGCGGAGATCCCGCTTTCCTTCCATGTGCAGAACAAGCTGATGGTTCCGGGCACGTACCGCGTGCATATCGCGCGCGCCGGGAGCGCCGAGGTGGTAGAGGTCTACAACACCGATGTGCGCGCCACGGGCATCCTGTTGCCGGTGCGCAAAGGCGATGCTTCGAAGGCTTGGCGCGAGACGGGCAGGCCGGTGATCTCGTTCGAGTGCAACGGCGGCGTCTGCGCGCTGAAT
Organism: Bryobacteraceae bacterium; assembly: GCA_035293845.1. Lineage (GTDB taxonomy): Bacteria > Acidobacteriota > Terriglobia > Bryobacterales > Bryobacteraceae > DATGMB01. The sequence goes on along the minus strand of DATGMB010000249.1, from coordinate 2,049 downwards.
GGGCTCTGGGACGGCGCAAGCGAAACCGCTTACGGGTTTCCCGGCCTCAAGTTGCCGCCCGGAGACAAACGCATGGCGCAAGTCACCGTGCCGCTTACCAAGGCGGATGAGTAGCGGCCAGCAACCGGGAATTCGGAGGAGAAGAATGCGGCGGCGCTCCGGCGGCGCCGCATTTTTCTGTGGGGAAGGCCCATAACCGGCGCTCTCACAGTCCAGCTCTTATGGGGGGCCCGCGCATCATGCGCCACTTGCCGAAATTCCATCACTGAAAATCAAGCACTTAGAGGAAGCCGCCGCGCATCATGCGCGGCTTGGCCCAGGGAGGATGACGAGATGGAAGACCAGCCTCATTCGTTGGACGATGGCGATGGCGGCGCTTGCGGCTGCGGCTGGCGGCGCTTCGCCGCTGCCCGTTGATTGCCGCCGCGTTGGTCTCATCCTGACCTCAGCAGCAGCCGTGCGGTGCTACCCTGGGATCGAGAGAATCGAAATGATCATCGGCGTTCCCCGTGAGATCAAGGATCATGAAACACGCGTCGGGCTGGTGCCCAGCGGCGTAACGGCGCTGCGCGAAGCGGGCCACGATGTGCTGGTGGAGACCCATGCCGGCGAGGGCAGCTCGATTCCGGACCGTGAATACCTCGCAGCCGGCGCCGAGATCCTGAACAGCGCGGCCGACGTCTGGGCCAAAGCGGACCTTGTGGTGAAGGTGAAGGAACCGCAGCCCGCCGAGTATCCGTACTTCCGTCCCGGATTGATTCTGTTTACGTACCTTCACCTGGCGCCGCTGCCGGAATTGACGGACCAGTTGCTCGGGGCGCGCGTGAATGGCGTCGCGTATGAGACGATTCGCGAAAGCGACGGCTCGCTGCCGCTGCTGACGCCGATGAGTGAAGTGGCGGGGCGGATGTCGGTGCAGGTCGGCGCGCAGTATCTCGAAAAGCCGAACGGCGGGCGGGGCATCCTGCTCGGCGGCGTGCCGGGCGTGGCGCCGGGTAACGTGGTGATCCTGGGCGGCGGCATCGTCGGCACCAATGCCGCGAAGATCGCGCTCGGCCTGGGGGCGCACGTCACCATCATCGACCGCAATCTCAACCGGCTGCGCGAGCTGGACGATATCTTCAACGGCCAGGTGGTGACGCTGGCGTCGAATGCGTGGACCATCGGGGAGACGCTCAAGACCGCCGATCTCGTGATCGGCGCCGTGCTGATCCCCGGCGCCTCGGCGCCCAAGCTCGTGCGGCGTGAGATGATCGCCAACATGAAACGCAGCGCCGTAGTGGTGGACGTCGCGATCGACCAGGGCGGCTGCTTCGAGACCTCGCACCCGACCACCCACACCGAGCCGATTTACTTCGTGGATGGCGTGCTGCACTATTGCGTCTCGAATATGCCGGCGGCGGTGCCGCACACCTCGACCTTCGCGCTGACCAACGCCACTTTTCCTTACCTGCTCGAGCTCGCCAATCACGGCCTGGAAGGCGCCTGCGAGCGCCGCGCGGCGCTGCGGGAGGGCGTCAACACTTACAACGGCTACGTCACCCACGGCGGCGTGGCGGCATCCCAGGGCCGCTCGTGGCGGGAGTTGGAGCCGGTGCACCAGGCTTAGGCGCGGCCCGTCGCGCCCAATGAGACATTGCACGCACTCGCCGGCCGGGCGCCGTTGCCATCCGGCCGCGGAGGGTGTAGTCTCGGCCTATCGGTTCGCGTTGCACCGGCGGCTCGGTCACCTCCCGATGCAGTGACTGGCGCTCCACTTCGCTCTGAACTACCACCCCGCGCCGGCTCCGCAGCGATCGGTTTCATTGGCAAAGGCGGTTCTATGCGAAAGAATCTGTGTGTCTGCACATTCCTGCTTTGCGTTTTGCCGGCGTCCGGCCTCGGACAGCCTGAGTCGATCCTGCCGGCCGGGACATTGCTGGGCTGCACGCTCGACGAGCCGAACTTCTCTTCGAAAACGGCGGAGCGCGGCGACCCGATTCTCTGCCACATCAGCCGCATCGAAGTCTTCGGACGGCCGCTCATCACACAGGGCTCGTACCTGTCCGC